>JALGVI010000044.1 GCA_029838215.1 Candidatus Helarchaeota archaeon
AGAGATTGCGCCAATTTCTGCAAGGTGAGTCATTCTTTCAAGCGTGCTACTGGCTTCATCTGATGCAATTAACAAGCCGTCTTCCGTGATCAATGTTGCGCTTGAAATTCCCGTATTAGATTTCAATCCATTTAGTATTTCTTGTAATGGCTTCTCGGCTAGCAATTTCATAATATTTCCTCCATTACAGATATTGCTTCTTGACTAACGATTTCTCCGGTGATCATTCTAAGGAGCTGGATGATGGCTTCCTTGATGCCGAAATTATTTCTTGCAGAGCCACCACGTGTTTTTTCCTTGATCAAGTCAGATATTTCTTCAGGTGTAATGGCTTCTTCTAGGTCCTGCTTGTTAGCCACGACGACCATTGGAACGTTTTCACCCAGCATGCACTTGCATTCTGCAATCAGCGTCAATGCATTTCCAATGGAATTGGGATCGGAGCTATCGATGACAAACAGGACGCCATCGCTACCACGTGCTACCATGTTCCTTACATCCTTGAAGTGGAGCTGTCCTGGACTTCCCTTGATTTCTATTTTTTTAATGAGCCAACCAGCATATTCGCTTTTTTCTTTCAGGAATTCATCGAGACTCATAATTACTCCTTCGGAGTTTTCGTTTGGGCGGGCCCAGATGAGGTGTCCAAGGTCGAAACCAACGGTCGTGGATGTTTTTTCGCCCCGGTACAATTGCCGGAGAATCATAGTTCTTTTTTAACAAGGACTTTTTGCCTCCTTCCTGTGTAAGAATATTAAATAAATAAAAAAATTTGGGTTTTTAACCAAGTGTTTGCTTGATTTTTTCCAGAGCTTGTCCTATCTCGAAATCCAACAACCCGATCTTGGCATCGGATGGTGCAAGTGCGATCAGAAGTGAGTTTTTCAAAGAGTTTAGAAGAATAATTCGATTGGTTCCGGTCAAGACCATCTGACCTAAATCACCAATTTTTAAGGTTCCTCCAACTCTTGTTCCCACGGATGTCAGTGCTGCTGCCATTGCAGAAACGGCTTTTTCATCGATATCAGAATGTAATGCTGAGGACATCATTTGACCTTTTTGAGTGACAATGGCACTTCCATCTATCGAGGTGTTTTTCTCCAATTCTTTCAAGATTTGATTAAGTTTTTGGGATTTAGCACTCATTTTTTATCACCTTATTTGTTTTCAAAATCATCACAGGTTTCTTGGGAAGTTTGCCCCACGTATATCTGTTTTTTATCACACCATGTTTGGCCATCGTCATTTTTTCCGCCAAAAAATTTACAATCCAAACAATCAACCAATTTTTATCACTCCACGCTAATTGTCATTTTTTCAGAATTTTCTGCGGGAATAAATTCGTAATTTTCAATCGAGCATTTTTTACCCGATCCAGCCTCAACATAGGCGTGTAGCATTGATACGATAGGTGTGGGAGGAATAAAACCCGCGGGCTTATCTTTTAAAAATATCTGATTGGCTTGATGTAATATAGAGTCGCCCATCTTTATGACGAATTTATTCTCACTCATCTCTTCAATGCTTGCTCGCTGACAAATTCCTGTTTTTTTAATTCGGTCTATAAACGATTCGACAATGGACTTTACGTCGCTTCCCTCGATGTTTAGATTGAAATCTTCTTCTATCAAATGAGCTGCTTTTTCTTTAAAAGCTCGGGCCATTTGGACTAATACAAGATCAATGTCTAACCCCATATTTGCTAATGTTTCATTGTAAGCCACAACAACATAATTTACGAAGTCTAGTAATTTTCTATATTCCATTTTATATCAACCCTAATCATTTTAATTCCCGAATGGGTTAGTTATAATAACTTAGAAAAAACAATAAAAATATGGCACCTATCTAATCAGATTACTAATTAACTCATTGACAATAATATGTCAGACATAAAATTCCATCTTGTTAAGAATTAAAAGATTGTTTGTAACTTATTGCGATTGTTACGAAATTCTACCACTTTTGTTGGGAAGTTCTATGTTATAATTCTTGATTAATGTGATTTTGAGAATTTTTCAATTCCTTTGATTTTACAAACTAGCCATCACCGCCTTAAAACCTTTCGACACAAATTGATTTGCCATCGCGGGAAGCAAGCACCCTCCCAGGGGTAACCGATGTAAGACTTGGGGACAGATCTTCAGCCCGGAGAGGGCGTCCTTCAAGATTTGAGGATTTGCGCGGATCGTGAAGAAAAAATTTATCGTTGAAATCCAGCCGCTTCTCGTCCGTTTGCCGCGAAAATCGATAAGTTTTTTAAGGATGCTGAACTCTTGTTCAATGAGGTTTGTCGTGACGAATTTTCCATCAAACACGCAAGCCAAGTGTTCGAGGATTTCGGCAACCTCACGATTGGAGTTCCCGTAAACTCCAATCATCCCCTTTTCGCTGCAATAATGGTAAACGTGGGTCGTTGCGTCTTTAAAAGGATCTTTTGGACCGCGTTTTTTTGGCTTCTTTTTCGCCTTCTTCTCGGCTTCGATTTCTTTTTTTGCTCGATTCTTTCCGCCCTTTTTTCGCCCGCGCTTCCCTTTTTCGTGCTTGACTTTCTCCGATTCGGATACCCGAACGAGAAACGTATTTTGATTTACAAAGATGTCGTTTGTGGTTGCCACGTGAGTGGTCTTCACGCTTTTCTTGCCGTGCCGGATCAAGTCAATGCAGATCCTCCCGTAAGGCGGCTTGTGCACGTGCCTCACGTGAACCAAATCGTATCCCAAGCCGGTTGCCACGCCCTTGTAGGTGGAAAAGTCATCGGTCACGAGAATCAGGATTTGATGCCCCAACCGGGCTTCTGCCCTCTTGACGATGTTTAGGATTTGGTCCTTCGTGTGTCGCTTGACAAGATCCCATGCCAAAACCTCTTTCTTGTCGTTGACAACGACGACCAGGTAAAACTTGCGCCGATCAATGTTGATCCAAGTCTCATCGACAAAAAGCGCAATGGCCGTTTTGGGAGAAGTCCAGATTTGACACAGCGATTTCGAACCGTTCACCGCATTCATGATGGCTTGGAAAATCCGAGATAAGGCAGCATCGGAACAATTTAAGCTGGATTTCAGGGCTTCCTTATCAAATCTTCCATTCCGAAAAAACCTGAAGAAAAAATCCTGTAGATGAAGCTCAACTTCTTGAAAAAAAGCACTCGTATGCGCATAGAACGAAATATTGCAGTCCTTGCAGTAGAAATATTGCGGGCTTGCCTTTACTGACGTGTCGTGTCCGTTCCGCACCAGATTTTCGGACTTGCAGCCTCTTGAGGAATTCGGGCAGAAAATGGGGATTTCTACCCGTGTAGCAATTTCATTTACCGTAATGGTAATGGTTTGGAAAAACTTTTTAGACATTATTTTCATGTCACCTGCCAATAATTTGTTTTACCTTAAACTTTCGCCCTAAACCTTTATATCTCTTGCGGTCTACGATATTTTGGAAAAAGCAATTAGATTTATATATTTTCGTCGGTCATGGGAAATTGAAAATTCTCGTGATTTTCAAAATTGAAAAAAACTTCAAATATATGAATTGAGAATTTTTAAAAGATTTTTATCTTTAAGACTTAGAGAAGTTAAAAAACAATTAACTAATGATTAACCGATGGTTATCCTATTTCAACGTGATTCAATTTGTTCTTATTGTTTGAATTGGGATATTGCAATAATGATCCTTTGTAATATATCGTGCTTGGGCATCCTGAACAGGGTTTTTCATGATGCACGCATTTATCACATCGTTTCCCACACGGTGCAACGATTTTATCCCTTGAAAAAAGATTCTTTCGAATTGTTATGAATTTTGGGAACAGTAATGCACATGACGGATCTATTACCAGCTTACTTATCCGAGAATCGCTCTGCATTTGAGGAATTATTGGTAATGTGAGAAAAGAGTCTTCAAGGTTAAATTCATTTTTTTCGTAAAACTGAACGACCTGCAATTGGTTTGAAGTTGTTATATATAATAAAAATACCGTTCTAGGACAATTCATAAAATGATTTTTGAAAAAGGCAATATCCATTATGTTCTTTAATTGAATTTGAATATTGATGAATTCTGCATTAAGGATATTTTTATGGATGCACGTGTTAAATCTGAGTTTATTATTATCAACCAATTTTTTTAAATTTTTTGAAACTGTTTGACGTGTCCGCCCTATATTCCTTGAAATTGTATTAATTGCCATCCTCGTGTCCTCTACGAGTTCCCTAATTATGTCTTTCTCTGTTGTACTAACCTTAGAATGCTGTGATTTCATTATGCATCATCTCCCGTTCTTTTTTTAATGCTAGGCATTAATCGAGCATAAATGAACAATTGACACTATTCATCAAATAGGATTGAACAAATAATGTAATTACCACTCAATATTTTATACAATGTATATCTATATCTATAAAGAATCTAAGTATAGAATCGTCCTAATAAATTTATTGGTTGGATTAGATGATTTCTGGAAAGGAAAGAAAATAAGAAAGGCAGGAAGGTGAGACGACCTAAATTGGAGTGGCGACCCGACATCTCCGTGCCCGCGATTCCCGTGCTGAGGCGGCACGTGTCAAGGAATGCGGTCACCAAGCCGCTCGGTGCGAAAGATGCTGGCGTGAAAGAGACGGTGCTGGGCACGGACGTGGGCAAGCCCGGAAAGCACGTTGTGATCCTTGCCACCGTGTCCAAAGCACTGAACGCCGACGACGAGTTGAGTCAAGCAAGAAAGCCCGGGGAGAAGATCGACACTTCCCGCAAGAACATTTCCGCAATACGGAAGGTGATGTTGCGGGCGGAGAAGCATAAACGCGCCGCGGGGGTTTCGCACCAGAAAACCGAGTTGTCGCTCCTGTACCACCGCAAGGGCAGGCTCAAGGCGGCACGGGACTCGTAAGCATCGAGAGACGTTGCCCACATGCTCGTCAGGGAGAAGCTGGACGCCCTTGTCGCCGAAGACCTGACCGTCGGGTCCGAGTCAATAGCTATGAGATAACTGTTGTTATAGCACGATGGAAAGGAAAGAGGTCTGCGTAACTGTTTCATTTGGCTTCGGCATTAAAAGCAGATGGAGGTAACTGGAATGTCTGAGAAAAAAATAGGGATTCTACAGCTGTTTCTTCATCTCGATAGCCGCCGCCATGCATTTTCCATTCAACTTTTGATTTTCAATGAATTTTTCGAGAAGATTGCTAGCCTCAACCATTTTTATCACCGACAGTTCAAGAAAGATGAGGCTCTATAATCGCCCTTACTTTTCTAGTGCATTCATCTTCCCCTTCTCCGTTCTCCAACCTTAAAAAAAATCTATTTATGAACGTAAAAATAGACTTAAAAGTTTGTTTGAGTTATTTCGACAAAATCAAAATATTAAAAAAAAGAAACCACTTAAGATTGATCAGCACTCATTGAAATACTCGCCCATAGAATAACTGCTTGACTAGTTTAGGGGAGTAATGAGATAAAATAAAAAGTTTGAAACAAGCCAAGCACCAGAAATAGGTGGAAAAAATGATAGAGGTTCGGAGGTTTAAAAAAACGGACATTGAAGCCGCAAAAAGATTAATGGTTCAGCTTTGCGAGCTCACGAACACGGAATTCAATGAAGAAAGATGGTTATGGAGCATTAAAATGCGCCTTTATGACGCGTTAAAGAAAAATGGAATGTTCGTGGCAATGGAAAATGATAACTTGATCGGATTATTAATGGCAGATATTACCATCGAACCAACTGGTGCTTCGAATGGATACATAAAATCAGTCATTATTGATGAAAGAGCTCGAGGAAAGGGTGTCGGACAAAAACTCTTGAAAGAGGCGATTGATTATTTAACGACCATGGACGTTGATACGATTCTCGTGAATGTGCGGGGTGAGACTGAACGAGCACGAAAATTATACGAAAAAATGGGCTTTAAAGAGTTATATCGAGTTCTTCAATATACGGTTTCTAAATCAAAAGCAGGTGATCTGACACTTCCAAGCGATTATGTTTAAATTTTAGTTTTCCATTTTTTTTCCAGAATGCCAAAGCTTTATAGAATTTCTAAATCCGTGTACACGCTTCTTCCTCGCCGGGATGTTTTCTCAAACGCGAACGTGACGATAATTAAGGATAAAAGAAACGCTTTGATCGATAGTGGCTCAGTCTCGGACCCGGGAACCCGTTATCTCACGCGAATTCTTAAGTCAATCGGAATTAACGACATTGATAAGATCATAATTACGCACTCCCACGTGGATCACTGTCAGAATGCAGGTAATTTAGCGGAAAAATTTGGGGCAGAAATAATCGCCCACGAGAATGCGGGTCCCACCTTAAAACGCTCAAATGAAGTATCGGTCGAGACGTTTGAATTTTGGGAACTACTTGAAGATGCCTATCCTAAACTGGTAAACGGACGTTTTAACCGCATCACCCGCCACTTGATAATTTTAGGTTACAAGCATCTCATTTATGGACGAGGAAAAAAAATTGATGATGTCACGTTCGTAAAAGATGGCGACATTATCAGAATAGGTGAAACAAATCTTGAAGTCATTTTCGTTCCAGGGCATAGCAACGATAGCATTTGCCTGCTTGACAGCAAGAAGAAAATCATTTATACAGGAGACATGATCGCATGGACACCATACATTCACACGAGCATAGAAGACTTTAGAAACTCCATAAAGAAAATTCTTACTCGTGCAAGTGAGGTAAAGGTAGCAGTGAGGGGTCACGGACGACCCCATAGATGGGAGGGTTTTGAGAAAGAAAACTATGAACAGTTCTTAAAGGACATGTATACTGCTGAAAGGCGGATTTTGGCATTGTTAAAGCAACATGGTGATTTAACTATTGATCAAATGATCTCAAGCGTTTTTAGGCGGACTCATTTAGTGCATCAATTGACATACAGGATTTTCATGAGGACACAACAATTCTGGATTAGAAAATACCTGCAAGGTCTTCAAGAACGGGATTTGATAAAATCCTATAAAGAAAAAAGAACGATAAAATATTCACTCACATGATTTTCTCGAACGAGATGAGAAGTCTCAAATACTTCAAGTGGACATATTATTAAAAAAAGAACATGTTCATGCAAAAAAATATACTTGAATCAAGTCTTATTGATTCAGCATCAAATAACATCGTTATTTTTCATCATTTATGAAAAAACAAATTAAAGAGGTTTAAGAAAAAATGGAAGGAAAAAGAATTTCTTATCATGAATCAGTGCAAAAAATGCACAAAAAATTGAAAGAAGACAATATGAATACAATATGGGATCGCTACGTTGCACAGGGGTTAGGAAAAAATCTAGATCAGCGTTGTCCTTTTTGCATGGGAGGCGTGCGATGCGATTTATGTTCAAATGGTCCTTGTAGAGCAGATGTAGAAAAAGATAAGCGGGGAGTCTGTGGGATCACGGGTGATGGCATGGCAATGAGAATGATGTTGCTTCGAAATATAATGGGAACCTCCACGTATCATTACCACACGGATCAGACCATCAAAACGCTTAGAGCAACTGCAAAAAAATTGACTCCTTATGAAATACAAGAGCCAGAAAAACTAAAAACATTTGCTGAAAGATTAGGCGTGGACACGTCCGGCGATATAAATGAAATTGCCATCCGTTTATGTGATTTTGTGGAAAAAGATTTCAATCGCAAGTATTATGAACCCAGCGTGATCGTGGAAACACTGGCTCCAGAAGAACGAAAAGAAGCATGGAAAAAAATCGGGATTTTTCCGGGAGGAATCTACGGGGAAATGATGTTTTCCACCAGTTCGTGTCTCACGAACGTTGATGGATATTATGCAAGCCTGGCACTTAAAGCAATGCGACTGGGCGTGGCAATGGCTTATCAAAGCCAAATTGTCAATGAATTTTGCATGGATATCTTGTACGGCATTCCAAAACCACATGCAATGCGAGTAGACTTGGGAGTCCTCGATCCGGATTACGTGAACGTCTTGCCAAATGGACATGAGCCATTCTTGGGATTTGCAATGGTTCAGCTTGCTCGAAAACCAGAATGGCAGGAAAAAGCCAAAGCCGCAGGAGCCAAAGGACTGAGAATCATCGCAAATATTGAAACAGGACAAGAAATGATTCAGCGGTGGAAAATGGATGAAACTTTCTACGGATTTACCGGTAACTGGATCATGCAAGAAGCAGTTCTTGCCAGTGGTTGTGTTGATCTATTTGCTTGCGACATGAATTGTTCGATGCCAGTTGATCCAATATATGCTGAGAAATACAACTTCAAGTTAATTCCCGTAAGTGAAGTCGTGGTATTTGAAGGTGTTTCTGAACGGATGGATTACATTCCCGAAAAAGCCGAAGAACAGGCCGCTGCTCTTTTGGACATGGCAATAGATAATTTCAAAATACGAAGAAAAAAAATCGAACCCGTAACGGGCTTACCAATGAAAGAAGCCATTGTTGGATTTTCTACAGAAAGTATCTTAGAAGCATTAGGAGGCACGTTAGATCCACTTTTGAATGCCATAAAAGATGGTACCATACGTGGCGTGGTCGGTTTAGTCTCCTGCACGAGCCTTCGTGATAAAGGTCAGGATGTCCACACGGTGGACGTTACAAAAGAGCTAATAAAACGCGATCTTTTAGTTCTTTCTTTGGGATGCGGAAATGGAGCATTACAGGTTGCAGGGCTCTGTTCGGCAGACGCGAAAGAATTGGCAGGAAATGGTCTGAAAGCATTGTGTGAAAAGCTTGGTGTTCCACCAGTTTTAAGCTTCGGGACTTGTACGGATACGGGACGATTGGCGGATCTCATAGCAGCCATAGCCAAAGCATTGGGAGACGTGCCAATCCCTGACTTGCCGATTGCTGCTGCCGCACCAGAATACATGGAACAAAAAGCCACGATAGATGCCATCTTCGCATTGGCTCTTGGTCTCTATACATACGTGAATCCCGTTCCAACTGTTTCCAAGGCACCCAATCTTGTAAAGTTATTGACCCAGGATTGCGAGCAAGTAACTGGCGGAATCTTGGATGTTGAAATGGATGCCGTAAAGGCAGCAGACAATATATTGGCACATATCGAGAGTAAGAGGAAAAAGTTAGGCATCTAAGAAAAGCAAATATACCAAAATTCTCTTTTTTTTAACTACACGAAAACAATTTTTAATAAATTTCGGATTAGATGCTCATTCATTTAAGGATGGAAGAACATGAAACTTCGGTTAAATGACGTAGAAGAAGTAAAAATGATAGATGGAATCTACCGAAAAACTCTTGTCAATGACAAGGAGTTAATGTTGGTCCACTTTAGGTTAATAAAGGATACAATCTTACCGTTACACTCACATCCGCACGTGCAAGCAGGGTATGTTGTTTCGGGAAAATTAGAATTCTGGGAAGCAGATGAGAAATACATCTTAGAAAAAGGAGATAGTTACATCGTTAATGCAAATATTGAACATGGAGCAAAAATAATAGAAGATGCCATTGTCATCGATTCTTTCTCCCCACGACGTGAGGATTATCTTTAAATTTTTATCATCTAATGAGTCTTGCACCATCTTTATCAATTTCGGTTTCAAATACTTGAATGGGATGGTCAAAGCACTCTTCAATTATTTGTTTAACCGTTTTTACGGATTTTTTATTCGTGAAACAGCAGAGCGATTTTCCCAGCATCACCATGCTTGCATTACTGAATCCATTTTTCTCTAACAGAATTAACGCGTCGTTCAGATCAGTGGGAAGCAAGCCAGTTAGACGTGCGAATGTCTTTGATTGTTTAAATATTTCATCTAATGTTAAGACTGAAATATCTTGAAGAACCTTCAGGATGTCATGACCACATTTAATGATTTTATCCCGTGTTTTTTGGCTTGATAGAATTTCTCGAGTCTCCAGAATGCCCACGGATGCACAAACAACACGCAGGTTTGAAGCCAAGTCGAGTTTTTTTACATTACCGATACCAGGAGCTCCTTCCTTGGTTCGCATCTCAAACCCGCCATGAAATTGCCCGATAACATCGCCAAGCCCAGTTTTGCACTTCACTTCAGCAAGATGAGCAATTTTTCCGCATTCAGTATTCGAAAGACCACAAGCAAGAATATCGTTCATTGCAAGGGCAGTGCTCAATGCTCCAGCCCCAGAGGCACCAAATCCTGCTTTTTGAGGAACTTCAAGTGCGTGATTAATTGCAATGTTCTTTGGCTCTTCTACCATCTTAAGAAAACTTAAGGCAACTTCTCGACTTACGGGAGCAATTTCTTCCTTGTTGTTGATAAAAATCGTGATCTCATCTTGAGTACTATCATCACACGTTATCTCGGTCCTTATTCCGTGCGTGGTTGAAAAACCGATGCCTAAAGATCCCTTTTTCAATGGATCGGGATCTTCATCACGAATGGAAAACAAAAGTGTAACATGTCCCGGACAAAAACTTTTAGCTTTTTTCATGGTCTCCCCAATCATGCATGAGTTTTTTTAGGAAGGTAGCAATAGCGTCAACCCAATCACCATGAAACCTGCAAGCATCATTTTTAACCCATAGAAAATCAAGCTTTTCTTTGAAATTTTCCCGAGGAACATCCCTAAAACGAATAGAACAATAAAGGTGAGTAATAACGAGATTGGAAAAATAAATGGATTCGGAACATTAAAAGGCAAGCCGATGAAGAATGGAATCAAGCAAATGAGAGCAGCCATTGCAGGTGAAAGCCCATCAACAAGTGCCGCAAGGATACTGGCAAAACGTTGTGCCTTTCCGTAAAGACTTTTTGCAAAATCGCCTTTTTTCTTCGCCATTGCTAATTCTAAATCATGAACTTCTTTTGCCCGTTCTGCGGCTTCGGTTAAATATGAGCCCCAAAGACCTGAAACACCCATTGCAATGGCAGTAGCGAGTCCCGTCATTGTAACATAATACGTAAGTGTCGAAGAAAAAATGAAACTCGAGTTCACGCCGAGCATGTTGAGGAATCCGCCGTTTGAAATCCAAGCCCCGATAATTATTCCCAGAGTTGTAAGAGCACCATCAAATGCATTCATTACAAAGAAACGTCTCACAATGGGCATTACTTCGCTAATTTCCGCATATTGTTTCCATTTTTTAATAAGTTTTAACATTCGGTTTTTCCTCGAAAATCATGCATTCATTTCAAGTAATTTCATAAGAGAAGGTGTATTATAAAATCATCTATCTTGCCTTGACGAATGCGGGCCCATTCTCGTTTTATTATGGGATAAATCTTCCTGTGGAGGATTTCGCGGTAGAGATCATCATTTTTCATTGTATCCTTAACTAACATGACGAAGTTTGTTAAAATTTTAGTCAATCGTTCTCTCAGCATTTCGGGATCGACATTTGCCAGTTTATCCATGTCCCATGACCCTGTTTCTTGGTCAAATGCCATGCTAACTAAGTTAAGATTCTTGTATTCTTCGTCAATGTCAACATTCTGAGCAAAGGCTTGAATTACTGACTGAAAGACATCAAGTAGGTCCATTAATAATGCAGCATCTTTTACTTTTTTTGCAGCTTCCCAACTCTCGATTAAGGAATCAAGGACTTGGGCAAATGGATCGAACATTTTAACATTTCCATTCCATTCCATCTCATTAAAACTTTCCTTTATTGCATACCGTTCACAGAAGGCATCACAGACGAGATGCAGTTGGTTTTTTAGCATGTCTGGCTCATCTTCCTTTGAAGAAGCAGAAATGAAAAGGAGTTCTTTTTCATCCACGTAGACCCAACGGATTCCTCCCATATCTATGTTTTCTATGCCCGTATCCTCAAGTTCACTTTCAGAAAAACCAAATAGTGCCGACATGAACCCACTTAAAAGGTTTTCATCAACCTTGATTTTACCATAATTTTTTGTAAAGATGCTACGTCCAGAAAGTCTTTCTAAAATATACACGGAATACAAGACCACGAAATCGTCTCCTCTTTTCAAACCAGATCGAATTCTCTTGCTAAAATATTTATGGTTCGCCTTAAGTCCTTTCGTAAAATGATAAACGATACGTTAATTTCGGATGACCCTTGTGCGATCGCTCGTATGTTAATCTTCTTCTTGCCGAGAGCGGAAAAAATTCGTCCTGCAACACCGGGTGTTCCCCCCATGTTTTCTCCAACAACAGCCACGAGACTCACATTTAGTTCACGTTTTATTTTAAACCACTTCTTCCCAAATAGAGGGGATTGAATTAGCAAATCTTTTGCACGGTCCCCATCATCTAACGTTACCAGGAAAGTGATGTTGTTTTCAGACGATGCCTGCGATATCATTAACACGTTGATGTTATTGGCACCCATTAAGTCAAATATTTTCGCAGCAGTGCCAGGAATGGAAACCATTGCTTCGCCTTCCACGGTTATCATTGCAACATTCTCAATCTGAGCCAATCCAGTTACAATGCTATGCTCTTCGCGTTTGTCAACAATTAAAGTATGTTCATTAGTTTCTTTATCAAAATTTCGTATTTCTATTGGAATCTTGAGGTCTTCCACGGCATATATACAACGGGGATGCAGGAGCTTTGCACCAAAATATGCGAGTTCTTTGGCTTCGGCATATGTCAAGGTGTCAATTATTTTTGCATTGGGCTCAAACTTGGGAGATGCAGTCATTACACCACTTACATCTTTCCACAAAATGATTCTTACGTCATTGTCATCTTTTTTCAGACAATGTGCAAGAATGGTTGCCGTAAAATCGGAGCCACCACGACCCAAAGTAGTAATATGACCTTCTTTATTTCGTGCTATAAAGCCAGTAATGATAGGAATGAAGCCCTTTTCTAAAATGGGAATGACCTTGTACTTCACCATCTTTTTGGTGATGTCAAACAATGGTAAAGCATCATTATAAACATCATCAGTTACCAAGAATGAATTTGCAGGAAGATAGACCGTATTAATTCCACGATTCTTCAAATAATTAGACAAAATGAAGGTGGAAAGTATTTCTCCGTAAGATGTAATGGAATCCAATTTTGCGCAACTCAGACCGTATTCCACGCAATCTTCAAGCCGCTTTTCGATTTCTTTAATATTGTCTTCGAGATACTCGATCACGGGTATGTGGTAGTCTTTTAAGATTTCTTTGACGATTTTTTCATGTTTGACTTTAATTCCATTAAGGAGGTCATTATAATCTTCTTTTTTCTCAGATCTTTTTGCAGTCTGAATTAATAAATCAGTTACCCCTGAAAGTGCGGATACCACGAGCACTAATTTATAACGTGAATGGTAGTTTTTTATTATTTGCACTATCTTGTCAAAATCCTCAGCATTCCGAAGGCAGCTTCCACCTATTTTCATGATTAGAATTGATTCATCAGCCACGTAAGATACTATCCTTACAAATCATTTAACACGCGGTTATTAGTTAAGATTCCAATAAATATTAAATCTTTTATGCATGTAAGGAAAGAAAATTTTTAAATGAAATTCAAAAGTCTTTTCTAAAAAGTTATAAAGCAGCTCGAGAAATACATATTAGCTGATTTACCGAACGGTACGTTAGAGCTTCGACAAAAAGCCGAATGAAGAAATGGACGCGTGCGAGTTAAAAAATATGCCTAAAGATGACTTCTTTGAAAGAGAATTATATGGAGCTTCAGTATTTAAAGATGAAACCACGCTCATTCGAGACTATGTTCCACCAAAGTTGCCACAACGAGATCAAGATCTTTTAAGGTTAGCACGCGATTTTAAACCGCTTTTATACAAGGATAAAGGATCATTTTCGGTCAACGTGGCAATCATTGGTCCACCGGGAGTTGGGAAAACCGCTAGTTCTAAATTTTTCATGAATCGATTCCCTCCTGCTGCGGAAAAAAAGGGTGTCAAAGTCAGTTTCGCCTACTATAATTGCTATACTTATCGAAGCAAGAGCGGGATCCTGCGCAATCTTTTAGAAACACAATTCAATCGCTTTTCGGCGCGAGGATTCTCAGACGACGAGCTCCTTCGGGATTTAAATCTCATTTTAGAAAAGCAGGATAAGCATTTAATCCTAATTCTCGATGAGGCCTTGATGTTGGGCGTGAATGACTTGCTAGAATTTCTTCATTCCCCCGAGGCGTTCAAATTCGGAAAATCGCGCATGTCTTTCATACTCGTGAGTCGAATTAACGAGTTTAAATCGATGGCAGAATTACAAGATAGTGAACGAATCAACGACATTATTGAATTATCAGGATATTCCAAAGAAGATCTATATGAAATTTTAAAATATAGAGTGAGCTTGGCTTTTTATGAAGAAGTAGTTTCACCAGAAGTATTAGATCTGGTCATCGACATAGCAAGTGCCACCCAAAACGCTCGTCATGGAATCGAAATCTTACATCAAGCAGGAAAAATTGCAGATAATGAAAATATTAATCATATTGAACCTGCAATGATAAGGAGAGCCAAGGGTTTTGTCTACCCCGAACTTCGAGCAGATGTATTGGAAGAATTAAAATTCCACGAACTTTTAACTGCCTTGGCTATATCGAGGATATTAAAAGACGAGCGGAAAGCGATGACAACAATCGACGAAGTTTTTTCAATGTATTCAATTGTTTGTGAAGAAAAAAACGTAAAGCCACGTGCAAAAATCACGTATAGGCGTCAAATTGATATTCTAAAGGATGCAGGAATCATAAATAAGTTTGTAGCTGCACGCGGAAGTGGAAAACGGGGTAGATTTACCCGAATAACCTTGCATGACGTGCCTGCATCAGTTCTAGAAGAAAAGATCGAGAAACTCTTAGAAAAAAAAGTGGTTTTTGAATAGAGGGGTTAATCAGAACAACGAAAAAAATTTCACACGTCTAATTTAATTTCTAATTTTCCGCATATTTCCTTATATCTATTACGAATAGTTACTTCAGTAATTCCTGCAGCTTTTGCAACTTGAGACTGAGTCCTTCTATCATCATTTAAAATGCATGATATGTATATCGCAGCTGCGCATATTCCCATTGGACCTCGACCAGAAAGCAATCCGTTCTTAATCGAAGCGTTAATGATTTCAATGCTTTGCTTTATTATTTGATGTTGCAATTGAAGTTGATCTCCAATCTTAAAAATAAAGTCTACGGGTTGTCTATTTGGAACATTGAGCATTAAATTTTTGATCAAAAATCGATAATTTCGACCTATTTCCTTTTTACTCGATTTCGATGCCACGGCAATCTCTTCAAGAGTTCTTGGAACGCGGTTCTGACGGCATGCAATATATAACGCTGCAGTTATCACGCTTTCAATATTTCTTCCCTTGATATAGCGCTTTTCAAGGGCTTTTCGATAGATTAATGCAGCCTGTTCTTTAATATTTCTTGAGAGATCTAATTGCGAGCATAAACGTTCGAGTTCAGAAAGCGCAAATGCGAGATTACGCTCAATGGCATCGGATACTCGCATTCGTTTCTGCCATTTTCGCAAGCGATAAAGCGTTGCACGACTATTTGCAGATATATTTTTTCCAGCATAATCTTGATTACGCCAATCAATCATTGTTGAAAGTCCCTTATCATGAATCGTATACGTGATTGGGACACCCACACGACTCCGACGTTCCCTCTGCTCAAGATCAAATGCCCTCCATTCCTGTCCCATATCGATTTGACGTTCTTCAATAACCAAACCACAATTGGAACAGATAATCTCCGCACGTACTACATCGCGGATAAGATGGGGGTTTCCGCATTCTTTACATCGGACTTTTGTTTCTAACCCACTCGTCCTATAAGCTGACAAAGAGCTTTCGTCTAATCCCATCTCTCCAACACCTCATAATGACTTCTTATAGTCTTATTTTTCCCAAAGATAGACAGGTTCACCAATCAATGAAGCATCTACCTTTATTTTTGGTCGAATTGAGATATATGGTGCATTAACGGGGCCAAATATTTCTTTAATTCTTCCTATCTCGCACATTTCCTTATTAATTACTTTCACGTGTCCCGAAATCTTCGGCTTACTATTGGATTTGACAATGATATCATTTGGTGGAAACACGTGTAAAACCTGACCCAATTTTCTCAGAAATACACCCCTATCGGTCTTTTTTTGTTGGACATTCTTGGACATCAGTCCTTGATAGCCCTTTGGATCCCGTGGATCCCGGGGCGAGACCGCGCGCCCCATTTCATTATCCTCTTAACCTTTGGATTCGGAACCATATTTTCTTCATCCAAATTGTATTGCGAAACGTTTTGGTCCTCATTTTTTTGAGCCGCGAGGTTAAATACAGATCTTGGGTTCATTTATTAAATTTTTCGGCATGTTACATCTAGTCATATAAACGAAAAATTATAGAAAAGTAAGAATCCCAAGAGAATCAATAAATTCCAATCATCTCTTCAGACTTTTCAGTTTTTTGGCAATCTTTTTAACCAATACCTGTTTTTTCTCCTTTTTCGGAACTGCAATCCTACCATTGATCCACCATGCTTTCGGATGTGCTTTTTCAGGTTCAATCTTAAATTCTAGGTTTAATGCCTGCGCGGCTTTAACTAATTTATCGAAACTAGGGTTAGGGCGGGCAATATTCTTGCTCACCCGCCTTCCTTCCTTACGGGAACGGTTGGAATCAAAATATATCGGATAAAAATATTGAAGATTGCGCTTTTTCAAGGTCGAGAACCACTAAAACTTCATTTTTTCTTGAAAATGGCATGATTCATGTTCTGAAAATCTAAATTAATCTTATAAGAAGTCCTTTATTAAAAGTTTTGAAACAGAATTCATCAAGGATCAATAAAAAATGGGAAAAAAAATAAAGATATCATTTGATGCCCCAGATGATGGCTCGATTCTGGGCTTTTCCTTTTCGTTCGACGATTCCCTCTTCTTCCAATTCTTTTAGATACTTCTGGACGGTCTTTGTGTTAAAACGGAAGTGTTTGCGCAAGTCACGGACTGTCATTGCTTGTTCTTGCAAGATTTTTTGCATTTTTTCTTTCGTAGTTACTGTTGCTTTTTTCTTCTTTATGGTTGGGAAAATTTCTGGCACGGCATTCTTGAGGGCTTGGTAATCTTGGTCTTCTTCAGGTTTTTTCTTGAGAAAGAAACAATAGAGATCTAATTCATTCATGAATGTATAAACCTTGAAATCATCATAATGAATGACTTTTGGTTTAAAAACAGAACCGCCGTTAAACATTAAATAGAACGAAGTTAAATTCTCTTCCAAATTCATGGAGAAAGTCTTGTCGAATTGTTTTTTATATCGCAGGACGGGTCCGCTCAACGTGTCGAAACCAATTATTGCTATTGATCGTATGTCTGATTGGTTTATCATTTTTCAGCACTTCCTCCAGTAGTTGCTTCAAGGAGCTCTCGCAGCAGGATCATGTGAACACGTTCAGTATTTTCTTCTTCGATGGCAACCATTGGGTACGTAGGGACGTGAAGGACATCTTCAACGCGCTTGGCTTGCATGTGACCATCCATGTCTTGCTTGTTGGCAATCGCAATGATGCGAGTATCGCGGTTCTTGCGAGCAATCATCTCAACGATTTGCTTGGACTGTAAGACGTTTTGTGGCGTAGAATCGGTTACTACTACGGCGAGATAGCTCCCTTGCATGAAGGAATCCCAAAGGGGTCGAAATTGATCTTGGCCGCCGATGTCCCATAATTTAATTTCATGCTCACCGAGTTTAATGCTTCCAAAATCGAGACCCATTGTAGGCTTGTAATCTAGGTTTGGTTTTTTTCCAGAAAGTAGCTTGATTAACGTGGACTTTCCAACAGATGGAAATCCAACGAATGATACTTTTACAGATACCACGGAAACACACACCCCTGTGTATATTTGACTTACAGGGATGTAGCGAGGCATATAACTCTAAGTAATACTTCCATATTACAAGATGATGCTTGAACGAAAAGTCGCAATCCGTCAGCTCGTTTCTAAATGGAAATTTTTAAGAAGAATCCACGTGTTGATAACTTTAGATACTAACAAAAAGCATAAAGTCTTTTTGGTACAGAGGTTAAAAATTCATGCCGAATTGCCCCGAATGTGCAGGATACATGAAATTTGATCGAGACATCCGCCTTTATGTATGCCAGCGTTGTGGACTTTCATTACGACGGAGCGAAATTGACGATTTACATGAAAAACGCAAAGAAATTATAATGGAAGAAAGAGACGAAGACGAAATCCGTCGTAGCAAGCATAAAGAATATCTAGACTGGTATCTTAACAAGAAAGAATGAAAATCGAACGAAATAAAAAAGGCTTCTCGAGCCAAACCCCTAGCCGACTCCATATTCTACTGATTTTGAAATAATTCAGGGTTCATATGTTTAACATCATGCAATTGATTCCATCAACACTTTTAAATTTCAATTTTCGTGAATCTCATTAATTTCCAACTTCAGGAATTGAAGATCATGGTATTGGCGTTAGAAGGAATTAAGGTTATAGATCTCACGGTACTTTTTCCAGGACCTTTCGGAACAAGATATTTAGCAGATTTCGGTGCAGATGTGATTCGTGTTGAATATCGTCAAAGACCGGATTTATCTCGATTTGTTACACCTCTTGTGGGGCCAAAAAAGAAGAGAAATCGGCAGAGTTTTTTCCATCACATCCTTAATCGTAATAAACGGACAATTTCCATTAATCTAGGAAGTCCTTCTGGAGTGGAATTGTTTAAACAACTTGCAAAAGAAGCAGACGTGATTGTTGAGCAGTTCCGTCCGGGAGTGATGGATAAATTAGGTGTCGGGTATGAAGAAATTCGGAAAGTTAACCCCCGTATCATTTATTGCTCGATCACGGGATATGGACAAGATGGTCCGTATAGGGATATGGCAGGACACGATATAAATTATACAGGGTTTTCAGGATTAGCTTCCCTTAATCGGACTCGCGAAGGTAAACCAATTCTTCTTGGAATTCAAGTAGCGGACATGTTTGGAGGCGGACTTCACGCAATAATAGGGATCTTGATAGCACTTCTTGCTCGAGAACGCACGGGTAAGGGACAATATATCGATATTTCAATGATGGACGGTTGCGTTTCTTTTCTACCGTTTGCCTTACAACCGTATCTGGTCGACGGCGAAAAGCAAGACATCAAGAAAAATACACTTGCCGGAGGAACACCTGCCTATCAAATCTTTGAATGCAAGGATGGAAAATACATTACCATTGGGGCACTAGAGCCGAAGTTTTATTTGGCACTCTGTCAAGCAATTAAACGAGAGGACCTATTAAAAGCAGGATTAACTGAAAATGCACGAGAAGAATTTGCAAAAACATTTCTCACGAAGACCAGAGATGAATGGTATGAAATTCTCAAGCAGGTTGACACGTGCGTGGCACCCATGAACGAAATCTGGGAAGTAGAAGATGATCCTCAGGTACAAGCACGAAAAATGATAATCGAGGTGGAAACACCGCACGGGAAGATGAAACAAATCGGATTCCCGATCAAGATGTCGGAAACACCTGCCACGTATCGATTTGCAGCACCACAAGTAAATGAACATACTCTGGAAATCCTAAAAGAATTAGGATATTCTGAAGAAGAATACAAGGAGCTTCGCAAGGTCAAGAAGGCAATCTAAGCACGTTCATTTTTTATTTCTTCGTTTTTTTTCTTATTTTTCTTTGAGTCTCTTGTAGGTATAAAAAGAGAGAAAAGGACTTTTTCTGCAAGAGAATTTCTTCTTGCAGGAGACTTGAAAATGAAAAGAAGTGGCATTGCAACTTTACGACTTCATCCCGGCATTGCTCCGAGTTGGCTAACAAGAAGAATGAAGAAGTTGGCAAATGAAATATTTCGCATCCTTCTTGACGAATATGGGACGACAGAGATTTTAAAGAGGATTTCAGATCCGATTTGGTTTCAAGCACTATCGAACGTGTTGGCATACGATTGGGATAGCAGCGGCGTGACCACGGTTCTTTGCGGTGTCTTGAAAAGCACTTTAAAAAACGAACACGGAATTCTCGTGGCTGGTGGTAAAGGAAAGACATCAAGAAAAACACCCGCCGACCTTCAAGAGATCGGCACGACGTTTCATTTGTCCGAATCAGAAATAGAGCGGCTCATTAGAACAAGTCGGATCGTGGCAAAAGTTGACAACGCCGTGATTCAGGATGGATATCACTTATACCATCATTCAATGTTCATTTCGGAACAAGGCGAATGGACCATCGTCCAACAAGGAATGAATGATCAAAAAGGATGTTCGCGCCGTTATCATTGGCATTCGGAAAGTATTCGAGACTTTATTGAGGATCATCCTGAGGAAATTATTGGTGAAGCGAGGGAAAAAAGCGTATTAAACATGGCATCAGATAAGAGTTCACAAAATAGAAACACGTGCCTTGATTTAGTCAAAGACAATCCGAGAAAAATTGAGAATTATTTTAATTCCATCACGCCATATAGCCAGATATCTCTCATTCACTACTTTGAAGGAACTGTTGCACGACCACCACGAAAAATCATTCATTATAAATTGTTGCCACGACGAATGAATTGGAATGCTTTAAAAGAAGTTTATGAATTTCAACCAACAAATTACGAAGAGATGATTGCAGTAAGAGGAATTGGTCCTGCAACAATTCGAGGATTGGCATTGATTGCGGAACTCATTTTTGGCGAACGTCCAGATTGGAAGGATCCCGTGAAGTATTCTTATAATCTCGGAGGAAAAGATGGAGTGCCATTTCCCGTGCCACGAGGTCGCTATGACAGAACCATTGAAATTCTTCGAGAAGCAGTTAATGAAGCGAGATTGGGAGACCGAGAACGACTCACGGCTATCAAGCGACTCAAAAAATTTGCCAAAAAAATTCAGTACGTGAATTAAAAAAAATTAGAGATAAGTCCAATTCACGATGAATATCCATATCGCCCTTCCCGAAAAATTAAGGTACTGGACAGGATACGGAAGAGGTCCGTGATTATTTTTGATTACTTCGTATATTGGCACGTGATAGCTTTCTGCCAATGACGCATTGTCATAAAGGTAATCATATTTCAGTCCCGTAACCAACATTATCGTGTAGCCAAAATTAAATTCCTTTCCCATTAGAATTGAGCTTGAATTAAAAGTTCCATTCAGTACCAATTGGCGAAAATCGAGGAGATCCAAATATTCTTCATAAGTGATTTCGGGATGAGTCGATACTGAAGAACTGAAGGTGAAAAGATAGGCACTCGTGAAAAAAATCGTGCAAATGACAACAACTGCAACGCCTCGGGATACTCGACGAGATGGTGGAATAAAAGAAAGAAAGTATGCCGAGATAAAACAAACTGAAAGGAAGTTCAGCATGATAAAACGTTGAGACCATTCCATCAATTCAGGACTGAGCAATGTCAGGCTTAAGGTAAAATTTGCGATGAAAATTACTAGAACTATCAAATGAACTTTATTCAATTGCTTTCGTTTTAGGAATAAATCTCTAAGATACATGCCAAGTCCGATTAGAAAGAAAGCCAATGAGCAAAAAAAGAAAATAACTTGGAAGATACTCGAAATGCCGCTGACAAGCTGATATCCTTCAGGGGGCAATCCAAGAAGCGGAGGAAAAAGAAAAAACAGGAAGTATTCATGAGAAGTAGAAAAGATATTAATGCTAAAACCAGTTGCCATGAGCAAAAAAGATGAGTACTTCAGTGCTTGACCGCGTTTCTCATTAAAATATCGAGAAACGACCAAAATCACTACTCCAATAATTAAAGGAAGGAGAATGATCGTAGCAAGAATAACCGGTTGCCATGCAAACATCATCATTTTTATGAGAAAATCAACGATAGGGAGTTGATTTGGAGGACCGGGTGGCATTTGAAGGAGTGAACTTAAAAGTATTTGCGAATTGGTGAACATTAAGACTATACCGAATTCGCCAAGTAGATCTAGAATCTTTGTATATTTTTCAACGAAGTTCGGGTCTAAAAGATACATTCCAACCATCCCCAAGATAAGTCCAACTATCGGAATGGCAAGAACTTGCAGCTCCCTCCAAGGTGGTTTCCATTTATACAAGCTTGTAATTAAAATGTATAAAAAAATGACGATAACACAAAATCCAGCAGGATATATGTGAGTGATGAAAATCAGGAATAAGAAAAGGAATACAAAAAACACCCTGTAATTCTTTAGAATGTATTTATCAAGCCTCAAGCGTCCAGTCTCGCCCCAATATGGTTCGTAAGACTGGATGGCGGCAATAAAGAAATATAAAAAACAAAGAAAGAAAAAAACGCCGCCGACTTCTTTTAGAAAATCACCACTCAAACGAATCATGTAAGGATTAAATGCTATGAGAAAACTCGCTACAAGACTAATGATCGATCGCTTGAAAACTTTTTTTAGAAGAAAAAAAGTCGGGATGGGCATTAGGCTAATGAGAAGAGATACACCAACTTTAATACCAATGGTCGTATTTCCCAAGATTAAAGCCAGCAAAGCAAAATAATGGAATATAAAAGGTGGATCTTCATATTGAGGAAGCATTCTTCCCGTGAGTAAGATATAATTCACGTGAAGATCATAATAGCTACCATCAACACCGTAGGTGGCCCAAGAAAACCTTAAGTGAAACGTGATATAAAAGATAAAAGTCGTGATCACTATCGCAATAAGAATAAAAAGCGAATAATATCTCGCAAGAAAACTCTTTGTTTCCTCTTGACCATCAATGCGGGTCATTTCAAGATTTGACACGGTCGAATCAACACCAATTATTGTAATTCCATCTGGATTTTTTTAAATGAAATCAATCCTTGTGATCCTGTTTCTTCAATTCAAAGAGAAATCTGATATATTAAGATGATATAATTTGGAATGAAGCAAATGAACGATCATGATTGTTTCACGTGAGAGTTAAGTTAGAAAGTTGTGGATGAGAGTCGTGAAGGATCAATATAAATTTGCAATTTTAATGACGGGAATTTCTTTCTTGGTTCATTTCCTTTTCATTTTTGATGGTTTCTTCATGGCTCACGATTCCCCCGTCTATATTCTCATGGTCAGGCTTCAAGTATCTCCGAATTATTATCATATTGGATGGATTTTATATCTTTCCTTATTCCGCTTATTTGGAGATACGATATTTGGTTATCAGTTATCAACAGTCATCGATTCAGCAATTTGCTCGTTTTTCTTTTATTTAATTGCGGATCATTTCTTTGATGATAAAAGAAAATCAATTTGTGCATCAATTCTCTTTATCTTTTTTGGAGATCTATGGATATTTTCAGAGTCTGCATTCTATAGGATTTTCATGCTTGCCTTCATGTTGGCTGCAACATATTTCATGCTCCAAAAAAAGCCTTTAATTTCATTCATCGTTTTTTCAGTTTCCCTTACAATCTCCCCTGATGCAGTTATTTATTTTATAGTCCTACTTTACCTGTATTTTTTTCAGAAATATGGGCAAGACTTTTACAAGGAAGGGAAACAGCTTCTAAAAAAAGAATTCAAGTGGATTTTAATCTATGGGATAATTTCCCTCATTCCTTTTGCCATCGTTACCGGGCTTTCAATCCTTAATTCATCTGCTCAAAACATATCGGTTTTTGAAAAAATGATGGGAACATTAGGAGCCTTCCAATGGTGGGGAATATTCGCCAATTTAGGCATTATTGGCTGGTTGATCATTGGTGGAGTGACTGTTTTGCTTCCATTTTTTCTGATACAAGTCAAAAAGGAGGCGAGAGATCGAAGCGTTCCATTCGTGTTATTTGTTCTCACGTTATTGATTCACCTGCTCTTCTTTGGATTTTGGACAATGTCATATACCATGAATTATTTTCCGATTCTTCCTTTCTTCATTCTCATTGCGATCGAAGGACTCTTCAATACAACTCAACGTTCGGGAAAATTCCTAAAGCGCATCAAGTGGGAACATGTTAAACTTGCCCTTCTAATTGGGAACATCCTCTTGACCTTTTTTGTTTTCTTTCTTCCTCAATATCTCTATTGCAAGACGATCGATGATACCTGCTTACAGTTGCGAAACACGGCAAGTTCTGGCGATGTACTTTTCTTAAACCGTGACTTTTATTATCATTATGTTGTCTACTTCCCAACTTTTGAGGAACAGGTCGTTCGCATCGACTCAAATCAGGCGCTCAACAATAATACACTCTTTTTGGAAATAATTAATAATACCGTTGTTGCAGGAAAAAAATGTTATGCGTTTAAATTCCTTACACCATCGCGCTATTACGGAATCTACGATTTTGGAAACACGTTCGATTATCTGTACCCATTAATTCAGGGACAGTTCAACTTCAGCATTATCACGTCAAATACAATTCCCTCCATTATCCTGTTAGAAATTAAAAATTGAAAAAGCATGTAATCCAAATATAAAAAAGGAATTTGTAATTGAACATGAAGTATCTAACGTCGTTTCTTCTTATACAGAAGTGCCGCAGACGTGAGAATGACGATTATCAGAATTATAACAATCGCCGTGAGAACTATCAAAGAAATCATCAAAAGTTCAGTATTCTTTTGAAGAAAAAGAAAATATAGAATTGATTTAAAGTAACTTCTCGAAATTCGCAAAAGTTCTGTCCACATCTTCTTGTATTTTCGAGATTTGTTCTTCAGTGAGGATCTTGAACCTGACTTGTGTTTGAAAGTATTCTTTAACCGGTTTTCTCTTTTTTTTCCCTATTCTTGATTACTTTCTTTTTTGATTGGCGATTTAAAAAGAAGTTTGCCAATGTTATAAGTCCAATATTAACTCCACAGACCGAAAAAATTAAAATTAATGTAAGTTCCAATATAAAAATGAACATGGTTGGCTGTAAAGTAACTAAAATAGTCGGTAAAATAGAAATTACAGGAATTAATGACATTATAATAATCCCACCGGTTAAAATTGAATTTATTAGATGATCCTTCCAAGAATAATACATTTTCATGAATATCTTAGATTCTAAATGAATGTTAATATCCCATAAGATTAGAAAGCCTAGAAAAATAATTGATGCAATAGCAAAAAACCAAAGAAAAAAACCATAAGTAAAATAGAAAGGATTGTATGTGGGAAGTCTTATAACGGATATATGAATGAATAAAGTAATTAAAAGCACTTGACTTGTAATTAAAATACCGCAGATTATTACCAAGAAAAATTCTTTTTTTAGATATTTGGAGATAAGTGGTTTTTTCATTTTAATTTCATAATAAAGAATTATTTCTAATAGTAGAAATGTCCCAATCAAGAAATTAATGGCTACAATGGAGTATATCCCTTCAAAGGTTTGAATCACAATAAATAAAGGAGTATAAGCT
>JALGVI010000045.1 GCA_029838215.1 Candidatus Helarchaeota archaeon
TTCTTCAGGAATGAAATCCTTGGCGGCATCTCGAGCTGAATCATCGAACTTTTGAATGCGTCGTTTTCGTTTTAATTCATCGGGTATGTGGTCTTTCGCCACGTTTCTGGCAGAATCGCTGAGTTTTGGTTTTGATCGCGGTCGCTTTGTCTGGTAAGGGAGGAAATCCTTTGCTTCATCTCGGGCTGTATCTTGGAGCAAAATTTTACGTTTTGGTAACTTTTTTCCAGCTACTTCCTCGAGGATTTCTTCGTGTTCTTTGTCGACTTTCGCAAAAGTAGGTCCTGTTGATTCTATTTTTTTTCGTTTTTTCTTTTCACGGGCGTGAATGGGTTTTGTGTCAAATTTTTTGAAGGTGGGTTCATAAGATTCGGATTTTTTTCTTCTTTTTACAGGAGGTGCTTTTTCCTGTAAGAGATCAGGATCAGATTCTTTTTTCTCGGCTTGCATTTCCTGTTCGATTCTTCGAAATGTTCCTCCTTCATCTTCTAGCTTCTGTCTTTTCCTAACGGGTTTTTTTGTAGGAAGAAGAACAGAATCATCTTTTTCCCATTCCTCTTTCATTTGAGCATCAATTCGTTTGAAAGTACCTTCTTCATCCATGTATTTCAATGATTTTTGTTCTAATTCATCAAAGTAAGACCTTAATTTCTTTTTCTTATCTGCCGTGATGATATATTCATCTTTATCGTAAATTTCTTTCATCTCTTTCTCTATGCGTGCAAATGTTCCCTCATCATCTCTCAAGATTTCACGATATCGTTTAATTTCAACTCGGGCAGCTGCTTCGTATTTTTCACCCAGTAAATCATCCATCAACTCGGCAGTAGTGCGATATTTTTTGGCACGGGCAAGCAAGTTTTCTTCTTTTCGTTCCCATTCTGGTTTTTCCTGCGAAGGGATGAAATCCTGAGCAACATCACGAGCCGAAAAATCTTTTAATTCGGTCAAATCACGTCTTTTTGACTTTTTTCCAGCTACTTCATTGTAAACTTCCTTGTATTTCTCGTCCATTAGTTCGGCAGTTGTTCTATATTGACTTGCAGCTGCCAAATCTTTAGATTTCGAAGTATCGGGAAGAAGTTCGGCTTCTTTGGAATCAGGAACGACCAAGTCGGGAGCCGCATCTCTTGGAGAAAAATCTTTTAATTCGTCCTGAATGGAACGTCGCCGTTGGACTTTAGAACCGGCAATACGTTCATATTCATCTTTTAATTCAGCATCTAAGAGCTCTGCCGTGGTCAGATATTTTCCCTTCGTGGATCTTCTAGGTTTTGTACCCATCTGTTTTATTTCCTGAGAGCTGACACCTTTCTCTATCTTAGGAGACCAATCTCGTGCCACATCTCGTGGAGAAAATTCCAAGAGTTCATCTTGCTCTTCTCCTTTCCGTCTTTGAGTTGGAGTTACTTGGTTTTCAATAATCCCCTGAGCATCAAGCCATTCCGCAGTAGAACGATATTCGACACCGGAAGTTTTACCACGAGTAGGACGCACGGGTTGTGCTTCATCAAGCAGGTAATCTTGGGCAGCATCTCTAGGAGAGAACTCCTTCACTTCATCTTGAATGACCCTTTTTCGTGTCGTGCTCCCAACAACCGTTTCGGGAGCACTTCCCTGTTCGGCATCAAGCCATTCAGCGGTTGAAGTAAATCTTCGGGAATGTAATCTTGTACTATGTCTCTAGGAGAGAACTCCTTCACTTCATCTTGAATGACCCTTTTTCGTGTCGTGCTCCCAACAACCGTTTCGGGAGCACTTCCCTGTTCGGCATCAAGCCATTCAGCGGTTGAAGCGGTTGAACGATATTCGGCGTCTGGAATTTTACGTCTGGTTTGAGTGGCAGGATGTAAATCTTCGGGAATGTAATCTTGTACTGCATCTCTAGGAGAGAATTCTTTAACATCTACTTGACTCATGCCTGCTCTGCGGGGCTTCAATAATTCTTGTTCTTCGACATTGCCTTGTTGTGCTTCTAGCCATGCAGCAGTTGATTCATACCCGTCTATGTCAGATTGTGATTTCGGGACTTGAAATTGTCGTGCCACTTGTGATTCGGGGGATCCCGTTTCTGTTTCTGTATCGAGTGCTTTCCAAGTTGGAATATATTCTTCATTTTCAGCAATCGGACTCTGAGTTGAAGGTTGAGTTTCTGTTTCAGGTGGAATTCTCTGTTTTAAAATTTCTGCAGAATTGGGCTCAACGGCGGCAGGTTCTTTCTTTGGACCCTTTACTAGAGCATTTAATTGATCGAGCATGCTATCCACGGATGATCCTCCTGAATAGGCTTCTTCTTCCCGTGTCATATCTTGTTCTTGATAATCATAACTCTGCTCTAAATTAGAATGCTCTGCGGTAGGATATTCCTGATAATGTCCTTGATATTGTTCCGCTTGGTTCTGATCGTATTCCATTGGAGTTTGTTCTTGATAATATACGGCTTGAGCTTCCTGGCTCACATCATGACCGTGATCTGAAGTGATTTCTGTAGCAGTCTGCGGTGCTATTTCTCCTTGTGGATAACAATATGCACAATAAGAACCGTATGCGTAGTAACAGGAGGTGCACAGTGGCGTCCCGCAGTTTTGACATTGAATGACTTGTTCAGCTTCAAAATTCCTACCACATCTTCCACATTGGGGCAATTCTAAAACAACCTTATATTATTTTTGGGATTCGTAATTTTTTTCACTAAAAATTCAATTTTTTGCAAGGAATACGTGATCTGAGAAGACTTTTTGGAATTTTTTCTATCGAAAATTGATCACAACTAATTTACTTAAAGCCCGACACAAGTATTTTAATCATTCGAGATCTTCTAAGTCAAAATTATGACTAGAAATTAATAAATTGGAATTTATAGATCTGTTATTAGAGATATTTCAAAGAACTTCATAATTCATGCAAAATTCTTTAAAGATTTTTAGAAAAAATATTGGATCATGATAATTTCCGCGTGACTTTCCTTGCAATATTGCGGAATAGCATGGATTTCGGTAAAAATTTCAAAAAAGAATAAAAAAAGGAGAAAAATTTGGAGAAAATCGATATAGAAAAAATCATAGGCGGAGTTCTGGCAAGGCGTGTCATCCTTGAGACATTGTTAGAGGGTCCTAAGACAGGAACAGAGTTAAGATGGGCTTTGGCAGATCGATTTGATCGACGAATCGATGGTGTATCAGATGCCTTGCTATATTTCAATTTACAACACCTTGAAAACACGGGTCTTATATTGCGAAAAAAGGAATGGAAGTCGAAGTACGCCAGCATCATTGCCAGTAAAATCCAATTTATTCGTAACTTTTTTCATGTTTCGGCTCCAGTTACAGTGGTGAGTGGTATAGATGATGATCCAAACCTTATACGTACTTTAAGGATGAATTTCAGACGCCAAAAAGCCATTTCACCTGAAAAATTTTATTTTATCGCATCTGATAAGTTAAAGCGAAGGGCCGCAGGATTATTTGAAGGTGTTAAGATTTTTTACGTCGAAGATGAGGTTTTCAAGAACGATTTCAGAAACATGTCTTCCTTCATACGAGAAATAATAGACGGTGAAATCGCATCAAATGAAATCATTGTAAATGTTGCATCAGGATCTCGGATTTGTTCTTTAACGCTTTTAAGATTTGCAATGCAATATACACTTCGTTGTTTCTACTTAGACAAAAATGAAGAAATTTATTGGTTTCTAGACGAGTAAATAAAAAGTAAAGAAAAAATAGCAAAGTTATTGTTTCAGAAGAAGATCAGACAGAAGTTTAAAGGATTCTTCTACATTTTCTCCGGAACTCGCAGATGTTTCGAAAAATGGAACGTTTATTTTCTTGCTATACGCTTCACCCTCTTCCTTGGTAACTTTTCTTTGATCTGCAAGGTCGACTTTGTTTCCCATTAAGATACTAGGAATATCCCCACAATAATTGCGAAGGTTTTCTACCCATTCATCCAACTCATCATATGTTTCCTTTCGAGTAATGTCATAAACTATTAAACAACCATTTGCTTCTTGGTAATAATCTCGGCGAATCCATTTAAATCTAGAATCACCAGCTAAATCCCAAATCTGGAGAAGAACACGTTTATCAGGATAATCAAGATACTTTATTGTAAAATCTGCTCCAATCGTTTTTAAATACGATTCGGAAAATTTTCCGGTTGTAAATCGTCGAATCAAGCTCGTCTTGCCAACTGCTGGTTCGCCAATTGTTACAATTTTAAATCCATAGGTCTTCATCTTAATTAGATGCTCCTTTTTAATTAGATTCTAATAACGGGTTTTTCATCTACTCAAGTCCCAACTGCCAACACTTACCAAATTATAATATTTGAACATTTATATGTTTTTAACTTTTGAATCTGGAATTTCATCAAGTTCAATTAAAAACTTCATAAACCGATTTTTAATTTCCAACGAAACCAGTGAAATGATAAGGGGGGGGAGAAGGTCTTCTTCGGTAATTTGAATGTAAAGAATTGAAACTCCATTATTCTTTTCCATCTTTTTAAGAGCTCCGTGAAGATTCTCAGCTTTTTGAATTTTATAGATTTTCTCAAATCCCATTGACTTGAGTACCTTTAAAAACTCGAATTTTTGAGATGAAACAAAAAATTGATTTGAAGATTTAGATGGGATTTGAAAATCAAATAGGACAAGGATGAGGTTTGAAATGTCGTAGTTTTGAAGAGCATGAATCGTTCCAAGGTTATTTAGAAAATCCCGTGTTTCTTGAAGAACAAATATGCGATTTTTTAAGTTAAGTGCCAATCCTAGGGAAAGCGTAATGCAATTCCCGAAGTCTGCAGTCATGTAAAAATTGCCTGGGCGATCATATCGAAAAAGAGATTGAGACAGAAATCCCGGTGGTGAAACAATGACATCAAATTGTTTCAAGGAGTCCTTGAAAAATTTGAGTACTTCATTAATATTCAATGAACTCCCTCCAAATTGAGTTGTTTAGATGAATGATTGTCGGTGTTTGAAGTCTCATGCCTAATTCATTAACATCCTTCATGAATGGAATGTTTTTCATTTTACGTATTGAAAAAAATGGAATGTTTATTGCGCGGAAAATTCTCTTAAGTCTCTTGACGTGTTGACGTTCAATATTTTCGTTAAAAATATTGCTTATCAGAATGATTAATAGCGAGAATTCATAACCGTTCTGAAAAATTCTTACGGATCTCAGAATTTCATCTGCTTTCAAGCTATCAATGAAAAGAACTGGAGAGGTTCTACATATCATTTGAGCAGCCGCCATTCCAAAAAGATCGGGGATTGTAAATCCAAGATATGACTTGAATTGGAATAATTTATTCTTTTCATCTAAATAAAGCTTGAATAGAGATGATAAATCAGAATGCATTATGAGCCATCTCTTATTTAGTTTAACCAATTCTTTAAAGATGGGCTGAAAGTTTCTCTCCATTAAATCGAATCCTTTTTTTCCTTCAATTATTTATGGATTCTTTTTTAATTTATAAGTATATTTGGAAATACGATAAATTGCTGTTATGTTGGAAATCACGGCTGCGACCATCATTCCCACGGGGGGAAGAAGGATGAAGCTAAAGATGCACAAAATCATTAACCGCTCCGATCGGGCTGCAAAACCAATATTTGTTTCTTTCAATCCCCAATATTCGGCTATACTTCTGGAATAACTAACCATGAAAAATCCAATTATGGCTAAAAACACCCAAAAGAGAAGAGGAAATGGATACCAGTAAAAAAAACGAATATACGCTACAAAATAGCCGAAAATTACGATAAAATCGGTGATTCGATCGATCACGGAATCAAGAAACCCTCCAAACCTAGTAATGGAATCGGTCATACGAGCTAGCGCACCATCTACGCCATCAAATAAGATTAAGAGAAAAAGAAAAAGACCGTGAAATTCAGTTCCCAGTACGAAGATGAAATAGCAATTCACATTAATGGCAAAAAACAGGGAGATTCCCGCGGAAATGGAAAATATAAGAGAAAATAACGTGATTGTATTCGGTGTTGCACCTAATTTATGAAACTGTCTTGCAAGATATCGTATCAAACGACCTTTAAACAGATTTTTTAACCGATATTTAGAAGATATAAAAATTCACCACCAAAGATCTATTCGAGTTTCATTCTTTGAATTATTTGCTTGATATCTTCAGGCGAATCCATGTCTTGCCAAAAATATCCTTTAAACTTAATGGATCTAATAAATAAACCTGATTTTATGCCAATATTCAGGGCTTCAATGAGACGTGTCTTCCCAAAATCCACAGCTTTTCTTGCATGTATAAATACATTTTTCGTGCAATGTAAAAGAGGAATCGGAGTTCTCATCAAATAATTTCTTTTAGTCAGGATTAATTCATTAAAGCCTAAGAGACTTCCTTCTTCGACTTGACTTGATCCAGGGATGGGTTCAATGAACACTTTAGATTTTGATCTGGAGCTTAATTCATCAACAGCAATCGTGATTTCATCTGAAACGGTATATTTGAGGAATTCTTTCATCAATTGGGAATCGAGAAAAAGATCTGCTGGTGTCACTAAAAAATTTTCATCCAGAATATGATTTTCGGCGTTTAAAAAAGTGAATAGAGGTCCAAATTCATATTTTTCAGCATTAACAAAAGTAATTAGGTCTGAATTATGCCAATTCTCGGAAATAAAATCCTGAATTCGTTCGCCTTGGTATCCGAGCAGTATTATAAAATCGGTCATTCCCGCTTCCAATTGAGTAGAGAGAAGATGTTCTAATATTGTTTTCTTTCCTATTTTAATTAATGGTTTGGGCACATTTTCTTGAAAATTCCTTATTCGGGTTCCGAAACCTGCTGCGAGAATCACGGACTTCATGATTCATCCACCAATCCAGAGAGATCCAGGGATCCCTTTCGCAAGATCCTTATCTCACTCGTGGATACATCAACGATTGTTGACGGTTTGCCATGCTTGCAGGAACCCATATCAATGATTAAATCAACCCTTGAAAGAACATCCGGCGATATATCGCTGATTTGAACGGGATCTGGTTCTGAAGAAAGATTTGCACTAGTTCCAATGAGATATCCGTTGGCGGCTTCCATCAATTTTAGGCAAAAATCATGTTTGGGTATGCGAATTGCAACGGTATTTTGATATCCTGTCAAAATGTCGGGAACGATCTCTTTCTTCTGCAAAATTAATGTCATTTGTCCGGGCCAATATTTTTTACCAAGTTCTACAGCAATTTCATTTAAGTAGCAGATCTCAGAAACTTTTTCAATCGAATGACTTAATACAGGAAGACCCTTCTCAAATGATCGCCTTTTAATTGAGAAAACCTTCTTGATTACATTTATATCAAGAGGATTCCCCCCCAAGCCATATAAAGTGTCTGTAGGATAAATTATGGTCTTGCCCTTCAAAACATAATTGTCAGCGATTGCATTTATTTGTTCCTTGCTGACGGGTTTTTGCAGAAATTGCAAGTTTTTAATATTCTTATCGATTATCATTTTGATTTTCCATGTTTATTATGAGTATTTTAAATAAAAATTTCTTAACTTCAGAAATTGTTTTTAATCGAAGTTTTAGATTGATAGAATGATGATTAGATTTTTAATTTCATGTCCCCGACTGCACGAAAAAGATGCTTGTATTGAAGCCAGGTACATGTTTTCTTCCATTGATATTTCACTTTCCTGTAAAAGAACTCGGATTCCGGGTTTGGTATTGGGAAGTTTAAAAGAAGAGCTTGATTTACCAGAAGTCATCGAAAAATTGAAAGATCTGCTTCAGGAAGAAGCATATGGTTTTCATTTCGTGTTGAAACTAACGCCTCTTGAACTTTTTGTCCCCAGCACGCTTGAAGAAATCTTGAATGCAACTTCTCAGCTTAAAGACAAAATAAAAAAAGGAGAGAAATTTAAAATTGAACTTCAAAAAAGGTTCACGACACTTCGTTCTGCAGACATCATTCAAGAAGTAGCATCACTAATTGAGCATGACGTTGATCTCAGCAATCCTGATAAAATTCTATTGATTCAAATTGTAGGGGAACATACAGGGCTTTCAGTTCTAAAGCCAAACGACATTATTTCAGTTGTAAAGCTGAAAAGATGAATGCTATTTATCCAAAATTAGCATTGCCATTCGATTCAAAACTATTTTTAGTAGGGCATTTTGCCATTCTTGCGTTTCCCCACTTGGACAGATCGCAAGCAATTCTTTTTCATCTATTTTAAAATCAGCCATGATTTGTTTCTTTTTCGGTTCCGTTAATTCCAGCAGTGTTTCATCTTCTTCTGCTTTTAAAAAGAATTGGATGTCCTTGATTTGTAGGGATATCATGCCATGATCATTCCCGATTACGACCAAACCCAGTTCCGTGAAATCTTCTTTAACTCCAAGTCTTGATTTTGCTACTTTTATTTGTCGTTGTCCTGACGCATGAAGAAGAAATTCCATTCCCAAATCCATTGAAATCATTTTTCCAAGCTCGTGAGAGCTTATTGCGTGAAGTGCAGCAAAAAAAACATGTTCCCAAGAAGCAATGCGTGAACAATTAAAACATTGAATGATGGATTTATTCTTCACGCCATCAAAAAAATCGAAAAGCTCGGGAATCGAAGGAAGAGTAATTGATTTGAACGCTGTTATACCGCAATATTGAAAAGGAAGCCTTGTATCTTCAAATTTCTTTAAATACATGTTCTCAAGTCACTCACAAGGAAGAATTTTTATCAGTTGTCTTTACAAGTACGTGTAAAAGAATATAAAATTTGGTGAATTTCTGACGTGATCATTCATCATGGAGATGCTGACGGAATTGCTGCGGCAGGCTTGCTTTTATTGGCTCAAGATGTCGATGGTTTGAAATCGAAAGATGAAGAATTGGCAGAACTGAAATATGCGACAGTTGGATATATTAATAGGTTTCTTAAAAAAATATTGAATAAACCCCCAGAGCCGCTCTACATTTTAGATATCAATGCAGATGATAGCGAACGATTTGTATATCAATTGAAAAAACTCGCTCATAAAGGATTTGAAATTTCATTAATAGATCATCACCCATTTGCGTATGATCAGGACTTATTAAGTTATAACATTAAGGTAATTCGAGATACTGAAATGTCGGCTGCAGAGCTGGTATATAAAACGTATATTTCTGCCATTCCTTCAAAAGATCGTGAAAAAGCAAGTTTTTTATTACTTTTAGGAGCTCTTGGTGATAAGAAAATAACGCCTTTTGTAGATAAAATCATGAAAGAAATGCGACAGGAAACCATTTTCGACGTGCATGCAGTGCTCATGGCAGGCAAGTTTGATTCTTCATTTTTACGAAGCCTTTTCTATGACAGAGATAAGAATGGCATAGGTTTTACAAAAAAAATATATGAAAAAGCCGTGGATAAGCGCTTCTTTCTGGAAAAAGTGAAAAAGTTCGTAATCAAGCATCATGTTTGGATCAAGTCGTTGAATGCCCGTATTGTGAATATTTATTCACCATATATCGGACTTGCAGCAGGTTATTTAATCGACCAAGAGTGTGATTTTGCAATTGCAATAGGTGATGGGAAACCACCGTTAAGAATTATCGTCAAGGATTACTTGAAAAGGATTTTTAGCTTGGGTCTGAGCAAGGACTTCCGAATTTGGGAAAGACAGAAAAATGTCAGGATAAGCTTTCGCACGAAAAAACCAGTCAACGACCTCGTGAAAGAAATAGCAAAACAGTTCGATGGAACTGGAGGAGGTCATAAATACGCATGTGGGGCAAATATTCCAAAAGAAACTCTAGATGCATTTATTCGAAAAATCTTAAAGGATTTCGCGAAGTTATAGACCTAGTTTTTCCGCTACTAAAGATGGTAGAGAGCGATACGTGACTTGAAACGTGTCCATAATCTCTTGAAAGAACGTAAAATGTTGCTTGAATTGATCCTCAATTTTGGAAATTTCTTTAACGTGGACTTCAATTTCAGCAGAATATCCAAAACCCTCTATCTTTTCTAACGCAATATTGAAGGGATTTTTTGAGTGAGGTATTCGAAATAACTGACCTTCTTCTTTATGTATTTTAAACCAGAATTCGAAGTCCCAATCTTTTAAAATGAGCTTTAATAGAGAAATATCACCTGTAATAATTTCCAATTTGCCATTGGGAAATATCGATTTCTTGAATGACATATCATCTTTGATGAATATTTCAACCTTTGAAAATAGTAATTTGGATTCCTTGAGAGGTTCATGCCACTCTCGAATTCGCATTGTTTTAGTTTCCAAGTCTTTCGGTGTCCATTTACTTTCAGGATTTCGTGGGCGATAACAATGATCGGTAAAACGATAACGCTCGCCCGGCAAGGCTTTTTTTGACATTAGAAAATGCTTGAATGCATTAATATCATTAATGAGAAACCTAATTTCAGATTCAGCGCCTTCATCAGTAGCTCCTGACATGGTTCATTCCTCTTCTAGTGGTGAAATGGCAGATTTTAAATAATTTATAATGAAATTTTTAGCTTCAACAAGATTTTTCTTACCATTACATCCAGCAGCATTTTCATGACCACCTCCAGAGCCATCAATCAAAGGACCGAGTGGTTCCATTATGTCCCTTCCTAGATGAATTCCAGTTTCTTTTGAAAAAGAATACGTGCTTCTCGCACTAATTCTGACTTCGTTCTTTCGCTTTAAAAAAATAAAAACGGCATCAGCTCCTAAACCCAATAATGCACGGCAAGCACTCGCATCATAGGAACTAACTTGAGAAAAAACCACCGTTTTTCCATGAATTTGATGAATCTTCATTCGCTGTGCAGCTTTTAACCGGGCTAACTTTTCAGGACGATCCATGTCAAATTTCAATAACTCAACTATTTCTGCATAAGGTACCTTGAGCTTTAATAAAGCAGCGGCCACTTCAAAGGTATTTTCATTCGCCAAAAGAAAATGTCTGGAATCAGAAACCATTCCCACCAGTATTGCCTCAGCCACAACAAGATCTAAAGGAACGTCCAATTCTTCATACAATCGATAAACCAATTCGGAAGCAGAGGGCGATCCCGCATCAACAAATGACCATGAAGTGAGATCCTTTACCGCTTCAGATTGATGATGATGGTCAATTAAATATACCAATCGGCTTGAATTCAGAAGATCGCGATGTTTTCCCAAGAGTTCGGGACTATTTAAATCAAAAAGCAACAAGCAATCTGGATTAAAATCTTTCAGATCTTCTAAAAATGGAATTTTAAGTTTTTCAATTATCTTTTTTGAAACGAGCGATACTTCATCTCCGCAGATCTTGACTTCGATATCAGGACAGATCTTTTTTATTAAAGAATAGAGAGCAAATCCTCCGCCTACGGCATCGGGATCTGCATTCTTGTGTAACATGATTGCAATTCGGTTACACCGATCTTCTTTAACCTGCTGTAAGAAATCCTTCATGATAATCAAGATCAAATAGTTTAGCTGGTGCAGGGAGTGGGATTTTCGAAGACCATATAGCTACATGGTCACCTTCGAACCCACGAACCTCTACAGGACTGGATGTCCTATTTTATTCGCGAACTTAAGGCGTTCGCGCGATCTTGAGTCCAGCGCCGGTGGTCTTCTTGAAAGAATTTGACCGGCTTGGCTATCCCTGCTTGTTTTCGCTCCACCAGAATCAATCCTGCATGATTTAGATTATTTCATGCTTGACATGTTCCGGTTTCAATTTTTGTTCACGTTTGGTCAGTAAACTCATTAGAACAAAATACATATAAAAATTAATCTCACGGAGGATCATAAATCGACTTCTTTTAATTGCTTGACTACGGCCTTCTGTTCATTCGTAAGTTTTCTAGGAATGTCAATAACGACTTGAACTATTTGATCTCCACGCCCAACATGTTCAGCATCATATCCCGGAATGTTGCGAAGAATGGGAAATCCCTTTTTCTTCAATGTGAAAATATCACCTGAAGACGTGCCTTTTGGAATTTTTAACTTCTCTTTTTCGGCATTACCAACGGCCCAATCCAAAGTTGGGACTTCAATTGTATCGCCCAGCAAAGCTTGGCTAATTTTAATGGGCATTTGAACGATTATATTGTGATCATTAACATGAAAAATGGAATGTTCACGGACATAGACTTCTACGTACAAATCACCCGGAGGTCCGCCCCGGACTCCTGCATCGCCTTCACCAGATAATTTGAATCGAAGTCCAGAATATGCTCCTTTTGGAACTCGAATGGTAACGGTTCTCTTGCGTGTAATTTTTCCCGAACCATTGCACTCCTTGCAGGGATCCTTTATTACAGAACCTTCACCATGACAACGTGAACAGGTAGAAATGACGATCGATTGTCCAAAAGCAGTTCTTCGAATATCACGTTTTTCACCAGTTCCGTTACATGAAGGACATGTTGTCGGTTCAGTCCCTTCCTTTGCTCCTGAGCCATTACATGATGGGCATTGCTCGGCGCGTGGTATCTCTATTTTTTTCGTGACTCCTGTAAAGGCCTCTTCCAAAGTCAATTCAATTTCATATCTTAGATTTCGTCCCTTTTGTGGACCTTTGCGGGTAGAACGCTGATGAGACCGTCTTCCAAAAATGCTACCGAATCCAGAAAAAATATCGCCAAATCCACCGAATCCGCCGCCACCACCAAAGATTTCACTAATTAGATCTGAGAAAAACCCCATTCCCCCAGAGTCGTAACGGCGGCGTTTTTGAGGATCAGATAAGATTTCATGAGCAAGATTAATTTCCTTGAATTTTTCTTCAGCATCATGACTTTTATTAATATCGGGATGATATTTTTTCACGAGTTTTCTGTATGCCCGCTTGATATCATCCTGTGAAGGGTTGTCTTCCTTTCTTAAACCAAGTATCTTGTATAAATCCTTTTGATAGATATCATGCGGGACTGACATTTCGTTACAACACCAAAAAAAAAAGTAATAAATTATTTGTCTATTTCATATTCAACGTCTACCGCGTCGTCATCTGTCGGTTCGGAACTAGGAGGGCTTGGTCCCGGACCAGCCTGAGAAGCCTGTTGATATGCTTGTTGAGCTGCCTGTTGTGCTGCCACGTCTTGATAGATTTTTTGTGAAAGCACGTGTAAATGACTCTCAAGATTTTGCATTTCCTGCTTGATTTTTTCAACATCATCAGATTCCAAGACTTTCTTCAGTTCTTCGATGCCTTTTTCCAGTTTTTCCTTCAAGTCCTTGTCAATTTTAGCTTCGTGTTCCTTCATGAGTTTTTCAGTAGAATATACCATTTGCTCTGCTTGATTTCTTGTTTCAACTTTCTCTTTTATCATTTTATCCTGTTCTGCGTATTCTTCGGCTTCCTTGATCTTCTTATGAATTTCATCCTCAGAAAGTTTAGTAGATGCTGTAATTGTTATAGCCTGGCTTTTACCCGTACCGAGATCTTTTGCAGATACATTTAGAATGCCGTTTCTATCGATGTCGAAAGAGACTTCAATCTGTGGCACGCCTCTGGGTGCAGGTGGAATGCCAACAAGGTGAAATTTTCCGAGCGTGACATTATCTTTTGCCATTGGTCTTTCGCCTTGTAGAACGTGAATCTCTACTGCTGGCTGATTATCTGCTGCAGTAGAAAAGATCTGGCTTTTCTTCGTTGGAATCGTGGTATTTCGTTCAATGAGCTTGGTAAAAACACCTCCAAGTGTTTCCACACCCAAGGATAATGGTGTAACGTCAAGAAGAACCAATTCATCAGTTTCTCCTGCTAATACCCCTGCTTGAATGGCAGCACCCATTGCCACGCACTCCATTGGATCGATACCGCGTTCAGCTTCTCTTCCAAAGAAATCAGCAAATTTCTTACGCACGCAAGGCATCCTAGTTGGACCTCCAACCAAAATGATATTATCTACTTTTGAAGCAGGAATGCCTGAATCGTTTAAAGCCCGTCTTATAGGAGCATCAAGACGATCGAGAACGGGTTCAATGATTTGTTCCATTTTGGCTCTGGAGAGCGTCATTGTCAAATGTTTGGGACCAGTTTCGTCTGCTGTTATGTAAGGCAGATTAATAGAAGTTTCTAACGTTGTAGATAATTCGATTTTTGCTTTTTCGGCGGCTTCTCGCACGCGCTGCATTGCCATGGAATCTTTTGTAAGGTCTATCCCTTGATCTTTTTTGAATTCTTCCACGATCCAATCAATGATCCGCCTGTCCATGTCAGTACCACCCAGGGCAGTATCTCCAGCGGTAGATTTTACTTGGAAGACACCTTCACCCATTTCCATTATGGTAACGTCAAACGTTCCACCACCCAAGTCTAAAACGCAAATCGTGAGTTCCTTCTCTAATTTATCTAGGCCATAAGCAATCGAAGCCGCAGTAGGTTCGTTGATCAAGCGTACTACTTCAAGACCCGCAATTCGTCCTGCATCTTTTGTTGCTTGGCGCTGATTATCATTAAAATAAGCTGGCACCGTGATAACTGCTTTTTCTACTTTTTCACCCAAGAATGCTTCAGCATCGTTTTTTATCTTGGACAGAATCATTGCTGAAATATCTTGAGGCGTGTATTCTTTATCATCAATTTTAACCTTGTAATTTGTTCCCATTTTCCGCTTGATCGCCATTATCGTACGATCGGGATTGGATACTGCTTGTCTTCGTGCAGGTTCACCTACCAATCTCTGACCATCTTTCGTAAATGCAACAACTGATGGAAATGCCTTTCCACCGATTGAAACACCTTCCGCACTAGGTATGATAGTGGGTTTACCACCAATAAATGCGGCAGCCGCAGAGTTGGAAGTACCTAAGTCGATTCCTATTATTTTGGACATAAGATTTCACTCCTTTTTCTTAGCTTTAGCAATTTTTATTAAACTTGGTCTTAAGACCTTGTCTTTTAAATAATAACCTTTTTTAAAGACTTCTAAAACAGTTCCCTCTTCAGCTTCATCAGTTTCTTCACTCAACATAACTTCATGAAGATTAACATCAAAAGGCTTACCAAGAGCGTCAATAGACTTGACATTTTCAGTTTCGAGTAATTTTTGAAGCTGTTTAAACAATAAATCATAAGCCTCTTGTGCTGACGACTTATCTTGAGCATTGCTGATTGTAGATAAAGCGCGTTCAAAATCATCCACGAAATCCAACACTTTCAAGAGTAAGTCTTTTTTAGCATAATTATAAAAATCTTGTTTTTCACGTTCTAATATCTTTTTAAAATTCTCATAATCAGCTCTAACATATAAGAGCTTATCTTCTGCTTCCTTTTTATCCTTCTTTGCTTGCTCTAATTCTTCTTTTAATTGGTTAAGTTCTGATTGGCTGATTTCAACGATAGGGTCTTCTTCAACTTCCACTTGAACTTCTTTATCCATTCCATTCTCTTCTGTTAAGGAGACATCAACGATTTCTTCATCCGCTTGATCATTTACACCAGTATCTTGATACTCTTTCTCCTTTGGTTCCAATTAACTTCACCCATTCAAGCTAATTCAATCCACGGCTTTAGGAACGCGAACTTCTAAAATCCCGTTTTTTAACTTGGCCTTGCTTTGCTTTGGAATCACATCTGTCGGAAATGGAATATTTTTTTGGAATTTTTTTCCCGCTCGAACGCGGAGCTCTTTTTTGGTACATTTTAGGTTGATTTCTTCTTTTTCCACGCCAGGTACCTCAACAATTACCAACAATTCATCCCCTTGATCCATTATATCAACGAGGGGTTCTCTAACAAAACTACCAGGATCTTGTTCGACGACCTGACCCGGTTTCTCAATGCGATTAAATATCGGCTTCCCATCAGGACCAATACCAACGGAGAAGCCCATTATAAATGGATTGGGAGCGTCTCCAGAACCAAATCCGGGAAAATTCCCCGTAAAACCGAAATCCTTAAACTTTTCCTGTAATTCTTCGGGGTCTAAGCTACCCACCATATTTTGCATGAATTCTTGCAGTTCTGCAAGGAAATCTTCAAATGTTTTCTTTTTCTTATCTTCGTCTCGTTCTTCTTCATCACTGGTCAAGCATTTCACCAATAATGTAAGTGTTTTTTATTGGATTTAAATCCAATTTTAAAAAAATATAAAAAATGGAGGCGTTTTAATCCTCATCCATTCCAGGACCGGCACCAGGAGGTGCACCACCAGGACCTTCCGTCTTGCTGGATGCTATGACATCATCAATTCGCAAGATTAGCTGTGCAGACTCGCTCGCAGATCGAATGGCTTGCTTCTTCACGACAACGGCTTCGTAGATTTTAAGGTCAGCCATATTAGAAACTTTGCCTTCATTTACATTAACCCCAACATCAACTTCACCTTTTGCATGTTTGGCTCTAAGGTCGACCAACATGTCAATGGTATCCATTCCTGCATTTTCTGCAAGCGTGATGGGGATGATTTCCATGGAATCTGCAAATGCATTTACTGCAAGCTGTTCACGACCACCTAGACTTTCAGCATACTCTCGCAAGCCTTTTGCAACTTCTATCTCAGAAGCACCTCCACCTGTAACGATCTTTGGCTCTTGGACAGCATTTCGGACCACACATAATGCGTCGTGCATTGCCCGATCCACTTCGTCAACGATCATTTTAGTTCCACCGCGAATCATGATACTTATGGCTTGAGGATTCTTGCATCCTTCAACAAAAATCATGTTGTCATTACCGATCTTACGTTCCTCAACGAGTCCTGCGCTTCCAAGTGCATCATCCGAAATGTCGTCCAAATTTGTTATCACGCGACCACCCGTGGCACGAGCAAGTTTTTCCATGTCGGATTTTTTGATCCGTCGTGCTGCAAGAATTCCTGCCTTAGCCAAGAAGTGCTGGACCATGTCATCAATACCCTTTTGGCAAAGAACCACGTTTGCTCCCGCATTCTTGATCTTTTCGACCATTTTTTTGAGCATATTTTCCTCTTCTTGGAGGAAGGCTTCCATCATGTCCACTTGCGTGATGTTAATCTTGGTATCGAATTCCGTTTTTTCAATTTCTAAAGCAGTTTCAAGCAAGGCAATCTTTGCATCATGCATTGTTTTAGGCATGCCGGAATGCACGACTTCCTTGTCAAGTATGAGACCGTTAATGATCGTGGTGTCTTCAATGCTTTCACCTTCTTTCTTGATAATGCTAATGTTGTCAAGATCTGCTACCCATTGACCATCTTTTTTCTCCGCAATGGATTTAATTGCCTTGACGGTAATATCAGAAAGCGGATTAGATGATGTTCCAACGACCTTGCTTTCCATGGAGGTTATTGCAATATTTTTGAGCATATCCACGTCATCAATGCTAATTTCTTTAGCAATTTTATCCAAGATCTCGATTGCTTTTTTCGTTGCCTTTCGATAACCTTCGACAATGATTGTTGGATGAATTTTTTGTTCAATGAGATTTTCTGCACTCTTTAATAATTCACCTGCAAGTACAACGGCAGTAGTCGTTCCGTCTCCTACTTCATCGTCCTGAGTTTTTGCGATTTCGACCATCATTTTGGCAGCTGGTTGAGCAACATCAATTTCCTTCAAAATTGTTGCGCCATCGTTTGTAATCGTGACATCACCAAAACTGTCAACAAGCATCTTATCAAGACCTTTCGGACCGAGAGAAGTTCTGACGGCTTCAGCAATGACTTTTGCAGCAGTGATATTAACGGATTGAGCATCCTGACCGCGGGTTCGTTCAGACCCTTCTTTTAAAATTAAAACTGGTTGTCCACTTAATTGCATCATTATTCACCTCTTACATCATTCCAGGCATTCCGCCCATTCCTCCCATTCCGGGTGGCATTCCACCCATGCCTCCCATTCCACCAGGTGGCATTGGCGGGGCACCTGCTTTAGCAGCAATCACGTCATCAATTCGTAGTATCATTGACGCTGCTTCAACGGCAGATTTAATTGCCTGAGATTTTACTACAAGTGGTTCAATAATCCCTTCTTCGAGCATATCAACGATCTTACCGGCAAAAACATTTAATCCCATGTTCTTTCCACCAGCATCGTGTTTTGATCGCATTTCCACTAGAATGTCGATTGGGTCAAGACCTGCATTTTCGGCCAAAGTTTTTGGAATGATCTCAAGAGCATCGGCTAGAATTTCAATAGCTAATTGCTCACGACCTCCAATTGAAGATGCATATTCTCTCAATTGACGAGAAACCTCAACTTCAACAGCACCACCACCAGGAACAATCTTGCTGTTTATAACGATGTCTTTTGCAACACATAAAGCGTCATGAAGAGCTCGGTCTGCTTCATCGACAACGTGTTCAACACCGCCGCGTATGAGAATGCTCACGGCTTTTAGATCTTTAGCACCCGTTATGAAGACCATCTTATCATCGGCAATTTTCTTTTCTTCAATGAGACCAGCAGTACCTAAATCACTTTCGCTCAGGTCATCAAGATTCATTACTATTCTTCCACCTGTCGCTCGAGCAAGTTTTTCCATGTCGGACTTCTTCACACGGCGAACAGCAGAAATTCCATTCTTTGCAAAAAGATGTTGCACCATATCATCAATGCCTTTCTGACAAAAGACAAAATTCGTGCCAACAGCCTTTATCTTGTCCACCATTTGGTTAAGGATTTTTTCTTCCTGATCTAGAAAGGCCTGAAGTTGTGTTGGATCGTTAATCCGAATTTCAGAATCAAATTCAGTTTTCTTGATCTCCAATGCCTTGTCAAGGAGAGCAACCTTTGCATCAGGAATCTTTTTAGCCATTCCATCGTGAACGATTTCTTTATCGATGATAATACCGTCAATTAGTTCCGTGTCCAATAAACTCTTGCCTTTCTTTTTCTGGATCTGTATTTGTTCAAGATCCACGTAATTTTTATTATCACGGATTTCTTTAACTTGCGTGACGGCTTTCACTGCAATCTCAGCGAATTTTTCTTTTACACCTGAAACTGCTTTACTATTCATGCTCGTGATCGTTGCGTCCATTATTTCCTTTCCATCCAAAGAAACTTCCTTGGCAATTGATTGGAGAATTTCTTGTGCTTTATCTGCACCCTTCTTCAGTCCTTGCACGATTGTTGTTGGATGGATTTTCTTCTCAAAGAGGGCTTCTGCATATTTCAAAATTTCGCCAGCGAAGATAACAGATGTCGTGGTTCCGTCTCCAACTGCAGTATCCTGCGTCTTGGCAATCTCAACCATCATTTTGGCGGCAGGATGTTGCACGTCGATTTCGTCGAGAATAGTTGCACCGTCGTTCGTAATGGTAACATCGCCCAAAGAATCTACCAGCATCTTATCCATGCCGCGAGGCCCGAGTGTGGTACGGACGGTCTCGGCAATAATTTTAGACGCACTTATGTTATTCTTCATGGCGTCCTTACCCTTGCGCTGTTCAGTTCCTTCTTTCAGAATCAAAACAGGCGTTCCACTTAAGTAAGCCATTTCATTCACCTTTTTGTTTTTTTTTCAATATTACAATTATTTATAAGAAGAGCTTAATCTAGTGTATTTCTCACAGCTTGTGAGTAACACACTTCTTTTCTCTTTTTACTTCCCACATTATTTAAATATAAAAGTTTCGGATTTGCACTTCCATTTTTCGAATTTGGACTTCGCATCATTGGTTCAAATGAAAAAAATAGCGCCGATTTTTCACAAGAAAAATGGGGTTTAAAACAGAATCGCTGAGAATTAATGCTAGAAACGCAAGAGGATTTTCACGATGATAAGTCAAACGGAATTTATCTCCGATGAAGCCATTTATTCAACAATTTCCAAACACGTTAATCAAATGACTGAAGAGTTGGTTTTTGTGACGCCATGGTTTGAAGACGGACATCTTATCGAGCAAATGGTCATCAAACGTGAAGAAGAAGGCATCGGTATTAGTGCAATCACGAGATTTTATGCTAAGAGAAACATCAAGCATCGTGATGCGATATTTCGATTGGATGAAAGCGGTGCACGCGTGTATTTAAATAAAGTTCTCCATGCAAAAATGTTCATTTTTGATTCCAAAACTCTAATTCTCTGCTCTTCAAATTTGATCGGGACATCCTTATTTCGTAATCATGAAGTTGGTATTGTCTCAACAGAACCGGTATTGGTTCGTAATGCACTTGATTACTGTTCATGGTTAAAACAGAACTCTCATCTTTTCAGACCGAGAAGGATTTCACGATACCAACGCCCAAAACGTCAAAAGTCCAGAGTCAGACCATCATATCCGACCACGAACCGTTCACCGTGATTTTTCATCCGTTCGACGAATTCTAAGTGCGGAGGGACGTAATGCGACATGTGAACGAAGATGACTTTTTTTGCTCCGATTTGTTTGCTGAATGCAATCGCCTCAGGCAAGATAAAATGAGATTCTCGCAAGAATTCGACATTTCTATCGGTGAACATGTCAATGATTGCTACGTCAGGGTTGATGGATATCATTTTGAGGGTTTTTTCAGGAATATTTGGGGATGTATCACCCGTCACCACGATTTTTTTCTGACCGTGAGTGATGAGAAAGCCTCGGGCACTCATGCCTTCATTTCGCGACCTATGATTGACTTTAAAAGATTGAAACTCGATTCCCGCAAATTCGACCTTCTCATAGATACCGAGCGGACGACGTCGAAAAGGGAGGATGTTTTGAAGATTTCGTTCTACGAGTAAATGGTTTATTACATCTTCACCTGCAAATAGAAGAACTTTTTCCGATGCTTTAATTTTATATCTATAAAAATTAAATAACCCGCTAGAATGGTCGAAATGTTCGTGAGTTAAGAATACGGCATCAATTTTCTCCACGCCTTCTCTAATTAATTGAAAGCGAAGATCAGGTGATGCGTCAATAAGAATGTTTTTTCCGTCATCAGCTTGAATTAAAATGGAGAATCGCGTGCGAGAATGTTCTGGGTGCTTTCTGGCGTTCTCGCAAGTTTTGCAATGACAATTTAGCGCAGGTGTGCCCGGGGTATCCCCACTACCAAGAATCGTTAATTTCACTTGCCACACATCTTTATCAGTTAAACTGAAAAATTCAGCTTCAGAAATTTTATATAAATCTTGCATTTAAACAAAGTCTAATTTTTCAAATGCGATTTGAAGGAGATTTGAATTTTGGACAAGAATTTCAAGGATTATATCTTTATCGACAAGATCAAATACGTGAGAGCAAAGAAATCAGAATCAGATGGAACTCCATGTATTTTCTGTAATCTCAAAGAACAAATACTCGATGCCAACGAGCAAAGTTACTGTATTTTAAATAAATATCCATATAATCCGGGTCATCTTCTCATCATACCAAAACGACATGTTGAGAATTTTGAGGACTTGACGGACAAAGAACATCTTGCTTGTTTTGAATTAATCAAAAAGATGTTGGCTCTTCTCCGAAAGACATATTCGCCACATGGATTCAATATAGGACTAAATTTGGGTGAAGCAGCAGGTGCGAGCATCAGGCATCTTCACATTCACTTGGTGCCTCGATATAAATCAGAATTAGGCTTCATGGACGTCTTGTCAAGCACGCGAACCATCGTGGAGCCGCTTAAAGATACGTTCGTTCGGTTAAAAAAGAACTTGAAGCAATAAGAAAATTAGTAGTTTTCCTAACGAAAATCATTAAAATGGATGATTAACAAAGATAATGAATGAGCCACAAATTGTGAGAAGATTCAAAAAAATTTCTTGCTTGCAAGAGATTGTTAATTAATGGTGAAAGAATTATGAGTAAGGATGAAATGTGTGCGATTCTTGATAAAACTTTAGAACCAGGACATCGTTCTGTTATCGTCTATACAAAAGATTACGTATATTGCTTGTTGTCTAGTGAAGACTTGGAAACATGGACTGAGGCGGTCTTTGAATTTCCAAATACGTTTTCAAAAAAAGAAATAAAAGCATCAATAGCACTTGCAAACTTGATCGAAGAACTCACACAAGGTCTGCCGGGGTACTTCTCGGAATTACCAGTAGTCAAGGATCCTGGTGAAGTTAATAAAGTAAAAAGCATGATAACAGGTTAAAACGAACATTTTTTATTCTTTTTTCTTTTCCTTTACTTGATGTTTTAATTCTTCATCAAGAGAAGATAGAAAATCATTTATTTTATTTTTTTCTATGGAACCTCCACCCGAGTTGTCGTGTCCTCCTCCATATCCTCCCGATTTTTTAGCGGCTACTTTTAAAGCACTACCGACGTTGATCCCCGCTCGTCTTGCAGAGTCCATGTGACATCGAGCTGAGAATTTCACGTTATCATTTTCAGATGCCATGCATACCAAAGTTTTGGCACAGGAATTTAAATCAGAAGATAGGACCATCGTGCAAACGGTACCTATCATTTTTGGTTCAATTTTGTTGGAAAAAATGTACTCAAGATTATCACTAACGTTAACGCGCGACGCACTGGCTTCCTTTATCCCTTCGAATAATTTGTTTGTATCATCTTCGAATAATTTCAAGGCACGTTTATATTTTTCTTCGTGACCATTCATTATGAGGTCCATTCCCAGTTCAGGAGCATTTCGGCGGGCAGCCGCATTAAGCAAGAACCCAAATTCTCGTGCATCACGTCGCATCGTTCCTTTTTTTTCGTTACAGAGGGTGAAAACATCACCAGAAAAGTTTTTCACGACTTTGGGAGGAAGCCCTACTTCAGTCATTCTTTCTTTTAATTTGTTTATAAATAGATTCTTTTGATCAACGGTTAGATCGTGCCATTTATCATTCTCGTTAAGTCCGAGATCATTAATAAATTTTTGACTTTCTTCAAGGTGAGCCGTGAGTGAAGGAAGAACCGGAAACGAAATGAATAACATGTTTAAAAGCGTGTAAGTTTCTCTTCCCAATAATCGAATGTCATTTTCCTTCTTGACATATCCTTTCTTTTCACATTCGTCTAGAATCACGGTATTTATGCCAATTAGGCTTCCTTCAGCATCCTGCCACTCGGCAATCGCCGCCACGATGGCATATGGTGCAAAATGCTCGAAATCACCCATTTCTTTTATAATAAGATAAGCGAGACCTCCAGCACAAATGGAAAGAGTACCATCTATTCCAACAAGCCATGGATTTGCATGGATTAAATGAGTAGATTCTTCATCAGATGGCTCATATATCGTCTTATGATGATCAACGATTACGATTTTTTTATCAGGGTACAACTTGAGAATTGTTTCGAGCTGCGTGGATCCGGAATCCACGAAGATCAAGGTATCGAATGAATCAGGATCAAGAGATGAGATGACTTTCTCATTAATGGAATATGCAAATTTATAGGAAATGTTTTTTTTCTCATTTTGAAGAGCTACACCCAATAGACCCGCCGATACGATTCCGTCAGCATCAAGGTGCGCCACGCAAAAAAAACGAGATCCCCTTTTCTTTTCCGAAAGAAGAAATTTCGCCACCTTTCGGATGTCCGGAAGCAGCTTCTGATATTCTTCCATGAGACCGTCTCATCTGAAATTTTAAATAAAAATTAGGTTTTTACGAAAATGGAGGAAAAATCATTCTTTAAAGTTATTTTTGCCTGCTAATCTTAAAGAAATGATAGGATTCTAAAGATTTTATTAATGACATCTGTTGCACTTCGTCCAAAAATTCGAATCATCGGTTCCTTTTTAAAATCTCCCCTGTCAAAAATTGCATCAGGTATCTTACCGTGGCGTTTGTATACTTCTTCTACAACCCACTCCATCGTACCTCCTTCTTTTTGCAAGTTTTTTGGAGGTTCTTTTCTCCTATCAATTTCTTGAACGTCAAGTTTTGCTAACTGACAAGCTTCAACGTGTTCCTCTTTAAAACGGATGTTAATTGCAGCTCGGATTGAATTATCCAAACGTTGGGCAGATAAAAGCAAGCGAGGAACGTGATGAATGCCACCCAGTTCTAGAGGACCAATCGCAATAGGATAACCGTAGGATTGCGTGATTCGACCTTCCGTTGTCACGATATCCTCCAAAGATCTCATTTGTTCAGATCCAACTGCGAGATTACTCCTTACTTCTGCAATTAGTTTACAGAAACCTTTCGAATTTTCCAATCGGGCAATGCCTTGCCTAAATTCACGCTCAAGCGTCATTATTTGCTCATTCTCTAGTAATGCTCTTTCTTTCATTATTCCCGATACATGATCTTCCGCTCGATGGAAGGCTACTTGAGGTGTTGAACCATTGATGATCCCTGCGAGGAGTGCCGCAGAAAAAACGCACCCCGTACCGTGTGCAGAAGCGTTGATTCGCTTTTTTTCGTGGATATGAAAGTCGTCTTCCAGATAAAACATGTCGGTGATCTTGGGAGTATTTAGATGACTTCCCTTCATCAAAATGCCTTGTATTCCCATATCACGCATTTTTTTCGCTGCAATTTTCATATCTTCGAGTGTTCGAATCTTGATCTTGGCAATCCTTTCTGCTTCGTGTATGTTGGGTGTGATAATGGTGGCAAGCGGTAATAATGTATCAATTAAAGGAATAATTGCATCTTCCTGTAACAGTAATGCACCCGATCCTGCGATCATGACTGGATCAATAATTAAAGGTCCGTCATATTTGTGAAGTTTTTCTCTAAGGATTTCAATCGTGTTCGCCGTGTAAAGCATTCCAGTTTTAATACCATCAATATTAAAAGAAGATCGAACGGCTTCAAATTGGTCAGAAATAGATTCAGCAGGGACAGTATGAATAGATAGGACTTTTTCGGGAGCCTGCGCAGTAATGGCAGTAATCACGCTCAAGCCATGTACCTTGAAATGTTTGAACGTTTTCAAATCGGCTTGGATACCAGCCATCCCATCGCTATCAGATCCTGCAATAGTTAGAGCAGTTTTCATCATTAACACCTGAGAATAATTAGATTCCACAATAAATAAATCTCAAGACATGAAGAATAATTTAATTCATAATTTCATGATAAATTTTAAGCATTAGTATTAAAATTCGCTCCACCCGAGGCATGAATGATGGGGATGCTTTTAGAAACAAATCTCGGTGCAAAAAAATTACGGCAGCTAAAAAAAATTCTTATAACAGGAACGTGCGTGCCAAAACGTTATCCAGAAATTTTTAAAAAATTTAAGACCGATGATCTGGTTCATCTACACGTGTGTTTAGAAACGCACCACATGTCCATGGCAGGATATAAATTAGCAAAAATGGTCGAATTTTCAAATATCGAGGAAATCATCATCCTAACTGTAGATGGTAGCCCTCACTGTTTCCAACTTCACGTCATTGGTCAAGACATCAAGCGACATTGGAAACCAGAAGCCAATATCGAACATTGGGTCATCGAACACGGCGAATTGATCTCCATTGATTATCAAACCATCACGGTGGGACGACATCTCCATCGCGTTAAAAAACTCTTGGATGAGAAAAAATCAAAGGAATGAGAACGAATTGAAAACGATAATCAAAATTGAGATAGCAATAGCAGTGGCATCTTTCCCAATCTTCCTGATCGGAGGAATATTTACTAATTTAGCCGTTGCAATGATCCTTTACTTGCTAATTCCAGCATTTGAAACAGGAGTTCATGGTGGTATTTGGCTCTGGGATTATCTTGCGACTTCAAATCTTTTTGAAAAGGGTTTCCCACCTGTTGTCAAAGTTCTAGCAGGATTTTTTTTGGTGAGCCTGTTGATTTTCTTGATAATTGGTTTCTCTCAGAGTTTTATTGCACCAGTAAGTTTCATGCTCATTGTTGTGGACATGATCACCAGCACTCTCTGGTTCATGCTATTTTATTTTCTCGGATACATCATCACGATTTGGGTTCCTAACGATAGTTCGGAATCGGAACAGGCAAGCCAACTCAGCATCGAGTGGAAAAAAAGTTTAATTTTACTCGGAATTTTTGCCGTAATTCTCTTGACCAGTCTTATAATTGCATTACCTATAGTAATACTGCTTGTTTTTCCACCAGAGTTAATTTTCAGAATTGTTTTTACAATTTTTTCCGGCGAACTCGGCTTTATCCTTGCGGTTCTTGTTTGGATGCACGTCCGGAAAACCAACCTTCTTCAAGGGCAATTTTTACAAAAACTAAAACTATTTTCGATCGGTTCGTTAATCCCAATTCCGATTCTCATCGCAGGAGGAATGATAAGCCTGGTTCTCGGTTCTCCAGTACTCCTTCAGATAGAGTTGTTATCAGTAAATTTATTCCTCTTTTGGATGTTTTCTTATTTCGTTGGATTATTTTATGCACTTCTTAAAAAAGAAAGAATTAACATACACGTAAAGACCAAAAGTCACCATGAGACCTTCAAAAATGAAAGCATATGGCAAAATTGTAATGATTAAAAGCTCGTTTTTTTGGGGACGGAATATCAAAAAACGGAGGCAAATCACGATGCCATATATGAATGCAGGAATCCAGAAAGGAAGCATGTACGTTGAATAAATGGTAATTCGAAGGCAAATTAAAATTACGAGGTCCACGGTTAGCTTCGTGTCGACCCAACCCCGAAAAATCTTGAATCCATCCTTGTGAAACGGCTCTCCCTTGAACCATTTAATGCCAAAGATCTTCCTAAAAAGAAGAAAAACTTGCCCCCAGAATAATATCATCCAAAGCGGAAGCAGTCCGTTTAGGAGCGGAATTAATGGAATAGAAGTGTAACCATAAACGTTGTTTAGCATAGACATCAAATCATTCCCTCCTCCAGCCAAGACACCAAAAAGATAGAAGAGCCAGTCTCCTTTTTCATTAATGAGTAAAAATCGGAGTCCAAGATTGATTCCAAAAATAATCGTGATGATTAAAGTGAAAATGACGTTGATGGACGACAACCAACCTAAGAATCCAACGGAAATGATGATTGGTAATAGAAAAATGACTTCTAGGATGAGACGTTGTTCGGGATTTTTTGGTGGAAATCCAAATAGAGAGTTGTTTTTTAGTTCGGAATTTTCAAGATCGGTCATTTTCTCACCAAGTGCTTACAATAAACTTTTTACTTCTTTAAATACACCACTTCCAAAAATGCCTTCGACAACAGCAGTCCCATAAACTTGCGTCACCATATTCTGCATCCAAGAACAATGTCCTTGACATTGATTTGGACCATCACCATGAAAGTTCGTTGGATCAAGGAGCATTGAAGCCGCTGCATGGACATCCTTCACGTTCTTATATTTCAAGACGTCAATCATTTTTGCTTCCTTGTATGCCTTGCACGGCCAGAACAATTCCCCAGTATTGTCCACGTGGTCAAACACCGTAGGATAACAATTTTTGACATTAGCCTCGAGTAAATCTTTCAATAATTTCGTTGATGCGATCATTGGATATCCCATTTCCGCCCGTTCTAGAATCTTTGCAACGAGTTTCTTGTATTGAGGATCATTTATGAGTTCAAAGTCCGCTTCATGACCGATATTTGCGGAAACAGGAGAAAAGCAAATTCCCAAGTCATTGCACCAATCCAAGATATCGTACGTGTCTTCAATCGTCTCTCTTGTAATTACCGTGTTTGCAACGAGTTTAAACGGGACGAATTCCTGAAGGATTCTTAAAGTTAGAATATTCCGTAAGACTTTTTTCGAGACTCGCTCGCTAACTTCATACATCTCGGCTAATTGGGGGACTCGCAAGGAATCAAGAGAAATTATGATGACATCCATTTGATACAAAAATTTCTGATAAGCAGGTTTTGTTAACAAGTCCCCTATGACAGAACCATTTGTATTTATCATATTGAACATGTTTAATTTAGTGGAGTAATCTAGAAGCTCGGGTAGATCCTGTCTTAAGGTTGGTTCTCCTCCGCAAAAATATATAGCTGAGGATTCTTTCATTATCTTGATTAATGCTTTCCCCTGCTCGGTAGATAGATCCCGATCCTTGCCTTGCTTGTAGAGATCAGGGTATTTTCCACCTCTATGATTGCTGCAATAAGAGCAATTAAAATTACATTGATTTGTCATCGTCCAAATATAGAATATCGGAATGAAATCATGACTTCCGTCGTTTTTTTTTATGACAATCTTGGACATTCGTCCCTAATAGATTGACCTTTGGATCTCGAGGATCCCCGGGGCGAGACGGCACACCCCATTATATTTGGGAGTTGGATGCATGCATTTAAGTCTTTCGCCGAATTTTGCGCATCTTCCCAAGTATTACTTGAAGTGATGGAATAATTTCAGTGCTATGTTTCTTGAGGCGTTGGTATCGGCGTTTATGAGTGCTGCCATATCGTGGACAAAGAATTCGCCCCCTTTCTCGTTAGGCGGTGGAATAACAGAGGGATCATTTGTCCGGTAACCTCTTGTGGTGTCAGCATTCCACGTTTCATGCCTTCCGTCCGATTTAAGTGCTTCAAGAATCAGTTCGGACGAGTATTGGGAGGTGTATCCTGCATTCACGGCATAGAGCTTGCCTCCAAAGCGCTTTATTTTCATGTCCAATAACCGTTTCACCAGTGATCGTGGTGAATGTGAAACGCGAAAGTTTAGTTCCCGAGACAATTTTCCTTTTTCTGGACGCAATGATTTCAGGCTCTCGACAGCAATCACCCTGGAATCATTCGTAATGCCCCACGCAACCAGTGATGCAGACACCACGTGAGCAATCTGCATCAGCCGCAAGGCGTTTTTCAAGCCGTGCATGGTAAGCGAGCTCGAATATTTCTTGAAGAATCGACCTTTTTTAAGATAGCCGCGTTCCCGATGCGCTTTAATGCGTTGCAATCGCGTGAAATTGCCGCGCGATGCCATGATTTTCCCCCATAATTCGGGTTTATCGAGTTGAATGTCTGTCAGAAATGCTTTTTTCTCGAAATCGAAGATGCTTGCAGATAAAAGATTTCTGATCCCCCAGTCCACGCCCACAATTTTCGTGCTGTCATTTTTCGACACGGGGATCTGAATTACAACGGGAATGTCAATCAGTAGTTTCGTTTTTTTCCTGAGGATGGAATGCTTTCGCTGATTCACGTAATTTTTGAGTTGAAACAGATTGAACCGTGATGCGATGCAAGAAGGACATTCGTCAGGATGGGCTAGAAAGATCTTTTTCAACTTCATCACGTTAACCTGCTCCAACGGCAAGGCATCCGGGTTAACTGCTTTTATCTTTTCCTGCACGTTCGTTCCGAAATCTACGAGTGCCAGGTGTTTCAGGTCATGTTTCAGCAAGGCATTTTGTGACGCAACGCTTATCGGTTCGACGAATAAGGAACGGAAACTCTTGAACGTTTTCGGGTCCTGTTTGCGTTCATATAGCTCGAAGC
>JALGVI010000170.1 GCA_029838215.1 Candidatus Helarchaeota archaeon
AAAAATCAACAGAGAATCTTTAATGCCACGAGAATACATATTTCAAGAGATCTCGGCACTCATTGCTAATGGATTATTCGTACCGTTTAGCTTTGACGAGGTTCTCAAGAAGGGCAAGAAAATCAAATATTACTCCTTTTTTGAAGATGTAGGCAAGGAAAAGACAGTTGAACAATTACAGGAAGAAGAAGTGGTCTTGGAAGAAGATGAATTGGGATATTTGACACCTGTAACTGCAGTGGAAGAGCCCGATGAGATCTATTCCGAAGACTACGGTCTAATCGAGGAAGAGGAAATAATCGAAGAAATAGAAGAAGAAATTACACCTTTTGAAAAAATAATAGAAGAAGAAGGCATTGGAGAAGAAAAGGAAGTTACGACTTCAGAGGCACCTCAACAAACCATGGAAATCGAAGAAATAGAAACAGATGTTACTGCAGAGGAGATTGAAGGAATCTTTGAAGAAATGGAAACAGTTCCACCCCCTGTCATTCCAGAGGAAGCTCATCCTTCAGAAGTAGTAGAAACAATAAAAGAAGAAATAGTACACGAAGCTGTAAGTCCTCCTAAAATTCCAAAGGAAGAAGTTCCAGGGATAGAACAGATATCCTTCGAAACGTTGAGATCATTTCCGGGATACCTTATAGCTACAATCGATAATGCTAAGAATATAAACAAAGAAATTCTTGATTTAGAGAATTTTATTAGAGATTCCATGGAGCTATTCAACGATAGCAAGGAAGAATTAAAAAAGACCATTTTAAAAGTTCAACAACAAATTAAACAACCAAAGAAATCTTTAGAAGACGACATTCAAGACTTGCAATATGACATCACTCTGGCAAGCGGAACAATGGCTTCGGCATTCGAAAATCTCATTCGAATGGAAAAGAAACTAAACTCAATTAAATCCGCACTAAAAAAATTCTCGAAAAACGTTCAGAAAACAGAAAAAGAATTCAAGAGAGAAAAATCACAAGACACCCTACAAAAACAAGTTTTGGCACTCCTTCAAGCCGAAAAAAGCATCCAAGTAGAGAAATTGCAGGAAATAGAAAAGAAAATAAAAAATCACGAAATATTTTTAACTAATATGGGAAATGAAGTAGAAAACGCAGAGAAAGAACTAAAGATCGTTAAAAATAAAATACTTGAAACGCGGAAAAGGATCGATTCGTTCACGCAGGAAGTGGACAAAGACAAGATGACAATGATGAACTTGCAGGAAAAATGCCATCGAAATTTAGAAAAAATCAGGAATTTTGAAGAAGAAAGCAAAAAACTTGAACAATTACTTCAAGATCACGAAAACATGTTAGAAAAGATGATGCAAGAAAATCTTGAAGCAAATACACGATTAAACGAGATTAAACTCCACCAAGAAAAACAAGCGGAAATCAAACCACCCAAACCTAAAAAGAAAATTTCCAAACAGGAAAAAATACCTTCAAAACTGGATGAGATAATGGCTACTGCGAAAAAAGTAATTCCTGAGGATGATTCTGCACACGAAGAAGTAACAGAAATATTCGAAGGTATGGAAGAACTTGGTGAATACAATCGAATTGTTAAAGAAGTTGTTGACGAGGAGCGTATCAGTTCAAAGTTACCCGACACTTCAAGCGATGTCAAAAAGAAACCAAACTATGAACTTCAATTGCATTGTCCAAATTGCAAGAAAATCATTGAGGAAAGAGAATTAAAACTTAAATGACAGCTAATGATGATTCAATGAGCTTTAACTTGCATATTTCCCTTGATGTCCTATCGGAAATGAAAAATCTCATTTCTTCTTTAAAGGAAGGTAATTTTTCTAATATCGTCATTAAGATGAATCCTCCCTGCCTTGATGATGATTTTAACGTTTTTTTTGATGAGAAACAATTAAATAAATTTAGTGAATTGAGCACGATCCTGAATGATGAAGATATCGGTATTCACGTGCGATTTCCGACTCTATATAATGAAAAACTCATCTCCGTAAAACCATCACTTTCATTAAAAAATCATTTAGGAGAATCTGATCCAAAATGGATTTGCCCAAATCAGAAGATACTCCCAAAGATTTTCCTTAAAACATTCAAATTACTTCGTGAAAAAGGTTATTTCAATGGTGTTGAATTAAGCCACGTGCGATTTCCATTATTTGTAACTGAATCAACAGGTTATAGCTGTTTTTGTAACATTTGTCAAGAAAATGCTTTAAAAAAACGTTCGATCGAGAATCTAATTGATCGATCAGAACAAGATTTGTTTAAAAAAGGGTTCAATTTGTCAGGCATTCGTGAATTCCTACGGAAAAAAGAACTATCAAAGATTAAGGATATCGAAAAAGTCATGAGACAGAAACAACTACAAGAATGGATTAAATTTCGCCGCAATTCAATCACGAGATTTGTAGGCGCGATTCTCGTGCAAGCCAGAAAAGTAGATCAAGATTTGATCGGAGGATGCGATGTACCGTTTTTAGACAAGGCAGAATTGATTGGACAGGATTTCTCTTACTTATTAAGTTACCAAGACATCGTTTATTTTTGGTTTTCAAGCCAGATAAAGAAATGGAAAAAGAATTTCAAGAAGATACAAAAGGCCCAAAAAAAAGCAGAAGGAAAAACAGCCATTGGAATTGTCTTGCCAATAGAAAGCATTACCATTCGTTCAATTCAGACCATAAAAGAATTCATAAAAGAAGATCCGGAAGTAAATATCGGTTTTTACGAATATAAAGAAAATCGAAGGGAAAATCTCCTGAAAATTTTATCAGAAAATCTATAGCGAATTTTTAATGAATTGATCAGGATTGGCTATAAACGTCTTCTTTGAAGGTTCCATTGAGCCGACCGATAAGAATTAGTTCCTCAACCCGAATTCGAACGTAATCGATGGGGAGATCTACTTGTCGAGCTATTTCTTCAATGGAAACGTTATTTTTATCCTTTAAAAATGAAATTATACTTTCTATCTGTTTCTTTTTCAGGTCATCCTTGCGATAACCTTGTATTTGGTCTTGAAATCCTTTTTTAGCCCGTTCTAATTCATCTTTATCCATCATTTTTAGAACTCCGTCTACTTATTTCAGCTTCAATAACCGCATAATAATTTATTAGCTCTTGGCACTC
>JALGVI010000046.1 GCA_029838215.1 Candidatus Helarchaeota archaeon
TCGTGAGTAATATTCATATAATTTATTTCGATTCATTAAACAAATTCTTGAACGAGAAACGAAGGTTTGGCAAAAAGATCAAAATGCAGGATATTTCTGGTGATATAAATAAAGTTAATTGATGCCTATAATCGTAAAATTTCTCGACTTCGCATTTCCGTAACGAGTCAATGTAATCTTAATTGTAGCTATTGCCATCGTGAAGGTAATTCAAAAACTGTTAGTAATTCTTACCTAACGATGGAGCAAATTCACAAATTATGTCAGATCGTTCAAGAATTCGAAATTAACAGCGTGAAAATTACTGGGGGAGAGCCATTATTACACCCTCAAATCGTTGATATCATTCGTTGTTTCAGGCAGATACCTACCGTGAGGGACATTTCACTCGTAACTAATGGTTTACTGTTGGAAGGAATGGTTGAAGATTTAAAGAGTGCAGGTCTTGACAGGTTAAACATTGGATGCGACTCCATTGAGGACGAACGTTTTAAAACAATAAAAAACATTGAAGGTGCTCTTGAGAAAGTCAAGAATGTGGGCTTTAAAGCAGTGAAGTTGAACATGGTCATCCTGAAGGATGTAAATCAGGACGAAATTGCTACAATGATCGAAACGTGTCGAAAACACGACATAATCTTACAACTCATCGAGCTGATTAATTCGAATGACGATTTTTACAAGAAATACCACGTTAATTTGGACGATGTTGAAACTGAACTTGGAAAGAGGGCAATAAAAGTCGTGACGAGAAGTCTCCATCATCGAAAGCAATATCATTTGGAAGAGGGCGTGATAGTTGAGGTCGTGAAACCCGTTCATAATTCTGATTTTTGTGCAAACTGTCACACTCTTCGGGTGACGAGTGATTTTAGTTTTTTGCCTTGCTTGAATAGAAGCGACCTACAAATTCCGATTAATGATGATGTAAAAGAGTCCTTAAGGGCTGCCATGAAAAATCGGATTCCATTTTGCCGTTAAAAAATTGATGAAAAGTCCAGCTAGTTGTCTATTTTTTAGTTGTTTCCGCGTTACAGATCCGTTAAATAATCCTTGATTTAAATGCGTTTCATTTTTAGTTCATTTCCAACTTAGAAAAAATTTAAATATATTTTCGCGTTGTGGACGACTGTACATAACGAACAATAAAATGAGGCAAAAGCAATGTCTCTTAAAATATCGTGGCTAGAAAGACATTGGGTAAAAATTGCAGCTATTGGGATAATCGTTGCTGTTGTAGGGTCCATAATCGGAATATCGAGCTACATTTTCATTCAGTCAAGCACGAAACTTCATTTTCAGGTATTTCATGCGGGGTCATTAACCATTCCTTTTGGTAGTTATGCTACTATTTGGATGGCTTCTCATCCTGAATACTTGATTGACAATGAAGCATATGGAAGTGCGACTGCCATCAGGCAAATAACCGAAAACGGGAGACTTGCCGATCTTTTGGGTTCTGCAGATTACACCTTGATTAAAACCATGATGATGGGCGTTGACATGGGAAACGGTCAAAAATATGCGGATTGGTACATCATCACATCAACGAATTCAATGGCTCTTGCATACGTTGAAGCAAATAATCCACCGCATTTAAGTGAGTTAAAAACGGGAACGAAGAAGTGGTATCACGTGTTAAACGGAACCGACGTGACGTTTGGTCGTGCAGATCCCTATCAAGATCCCTGTGGTTATCGCACGTTGATGGTCTGGGGATTGGCTGATGATTATTACATTAACAATACTTCAAATGAGATAAATGGTTCAATGTTTGCAAAAGATCCGCTGGTTGGATATGGTGGTCCTGGTGCAACCGTCGTGAAAGGAAAGGAGGTCGATTTGATTTCTTCATTACAAGCTGGCGAGATCGACTATCTTTTTATCTATACATCCGTGGCCGTTCAACAAAGCCTGAATTACTTGGAATTCGATGATCATTTAGATTTAAGCAATGCAACTTTAAAGGAATTTTATGCAAATTGCACTGTCCATCGAGAAAGTCCATTAATTCCCGGCGCAAAAGCATCGGACATTACGGCTGCTCCAATTGAATATGGAATAACCATACCTAACAATGCTCCACATCCCGTACAAGCAATAGCGTATGTTGAGTTCATCCTTCAAAATCCGCAAATCTGGATTCAGAATGGACAGGACCCATATTCTACGGGTGCTTCGCTTTCAAAATATCCCACGAACAATGTAGCCTTGCTCCCTTCGCAATTGCAGCCTTATTGCATTGATAATCCGAGTCCTTAAATTCAGTTTATTTTTTTAAAATTCAGGAGGAATCATGAATGAATAAAAAGCTCCAAAATATTCTGTGGCGGATTCAAAAATATGGAACAATCTCCATCGTAAGTTTAATTTTATCCATAGTCCTTATCATCTTGCTTTTCACGCCAATATTTCAAATCTTCTTCACGGAATCTCCGCTGACGTTATTTATCACGTTTCAGACGCAATACGTGCTTGAGGCGATTTTTAATTCGTTCTTATGTTCTTTTCTATCAACAATTCTTGCGATTGTTCTGGGCATTCCGCTCGCCTTTATTTTGGCGAATTATGAATTTCCGGGGCGCAACGTGCTGGATTCGTTACTCGACCTTCCTCTATTAATCCCGCATTCTGTTGCCGGGATAATGCTCTTGAGTGTATTTGGTCAGAACGGCATTTTCGGACAGTTTTTTGCCATTTTTGGGATTTATTTCTTTGACACGTATTGGGGAATTACCATCGCAATGTTTTTTGTCAGTTCTCCAATTTTAATTAAAGGAATGAGAGATGCATTTCGCAAGATCGATCCAAATTATGAAAAAGCCGCCAGAACACTGGGTGCTTCTCGGACGAGAGCTTTTTTTGACGTGACTTTCTTGCTTAGCACGCAGGACTTACTATCGAACTCGATGCTTTGTTGGGCAAGAGGTCTCTCTGAATTTGGTGCCATTTACGTGCTTGCTTCAGTGCCCGCAACTGGCGCAACCCTGATCTATTATGTCTATTCTGGCAGTGGTCTAAACGCTTCACGTCCCATCGCGATCACGCTCATTCTCATTTCCATAATGATATTTTTGGTACTTAAAGGAATAGAATATATTGCAAAAAGGAATCACGACGAATAACCATGTTAAAAATTAAAGACGTTTCAAGAGAATGGAAAAAATTCTCCTTGAAAAAGATAAATCTCGAAATAAAAGAAGGGGAATTCTTCGTCATTTTGGGTCCTTCTGGAGCGGGCAAGACTTTATTGTTGGAAATAATTGCGGGCTTGCATGAACTTGATGAAGGTCGGGTTTTTTTTGACTCGAGAGATATCACGCTAATGCCTCCCGAAAAGAGAAAGGTCGGGTTTGTCTTTCAGGAATTTGCACTATTCCCCCACATGAAAGTTTGGAAGAATATAGTCTATGGATTAAATCGTTCAAGCGAAAAATTATCATTTGATGAGAAGTTGCACCTTGTCGAAGAAGTCATGGAATTACTGGACATAAAAGGTCTCGAAAAAAGGCGTCCAAATACCCTAAGCGGAGGCGAAAAACAAAGAGTTGCTCTAGCCCGCGTCCTTATCATAAAACCAAAAATCTTGCTAATGGATGAGCCGCTTTCATCACTCGATCACAATACAATGCTCAGGCTCAAGGATGAAATCAAAAAAATTCAAAGGACACTAAAAATCACGACCGTATACGTAACGCATAATCGTTTAGAAGCATTTACGCTTGCGGATAGGATTGCGATAATGCAAGATGGTGAGATAATCCAAGTGGGAACCGCCGAAGATATTTTCCGTGATCCCAAAAATGAGTTCGTGGCTAAATTTATCGGATTCGACAATATCTATCGAGGGAACTTGAAGTACGATGGCAAACATCACATGGGCGATTTCGACACGGGTCAAATAAAATTACGCGTGGCATCGGAGCGTGAGGGCGAACGCGTTGCCTGTATTCGACCTGAAGACATCATCATCTCTGAACAGCCTCCAAATACCAGCATGAGAAATGTTTTCGAAGGAAAAATTGTCGAGATTCAAGATCAAGGGACATTTGTCCGAATCATTGTAGACATTGGTGAAAAAATCACCTCCTACATAACCCATCAATCCCTTGTTGAGTTAAAATTAAAAGAAAATAGTACCGTTTTTCTCAGTTTTAAAGCCAATGCCATAAAGATCCTTTAGACGCATTCATCTTGTAATTTCCGTCCGAAAAAAGGGCATTTTTCCTTCTCGCATTTATCGTTCATCGGTGAAAAACGACAAGACTTGGGATCGAAATCGATCTTGCAATCAAAGTGTTCTTTAATGGTTGTAAGTGCCTCGCAAATCCCGTACTTCACGGATCTCTTGCAACAATGTTCCAAATCATCTGCATTTCGAGCCAAAGCCCTTGAAGTCGTCCGATTTGCAATTGAACGCGGAATATCTTTTGAAGGTGTCGCCCCCATGAACACGCTCATTGCTATTCCTGAACCGACACATGCTCCACAATTCCCATAAAAACCGCACCATCCTCCTGGTATTTTACTACCGCGTCTCATCGCCTCCATCACGTGCTTATTCGTCGCGACTTCACCGAGCTGATTCTTACATTTCAGATTCTTTAAACTCGTCATGACGACTGCTGGAACGAGTGCGTGATGTTCCGGGCCGTACACCTTAAAATTTGGGTGTTTCATTATCTCGTCGGCAATTTCAAAAGGATCTATTAAGTCCGTGGTTCCGCAAAAATCTGCAATGACATCTAATGCTCCTTTGGCATGACATTCATCACAAATGTAATGACCATTCGGACAAATGATTTGGGTTTCTTTTTCTTCCTTGCAAAAATAACATTCTGCTTTCGTGATCTTGTCGTGTTCCGTGATCAGCGTGAGATTCTCACCGCAAATCTCACATTTATCGTGCTCTTCAATCATTAACCGTCACCGTTTTTCCTTTTGAGGGGAAATAAAATTCAAGATAGCAAAATTCAAGATATACAAAGTCTAAATGAATTTTATGACATGATATCGTCAAATAATGATGCTTTTTTTTATGGGAAAAAAACACATGTTAATCTGTGACACAATTAAATTTTATTTTAGATGAGGAAAAAAAACAACGGATCAAGGAATTGATTGAATCTAAAAAATATAAGTCTATTAGCGATTTCATTCGTAGTGCTATTATAGAGAGATTAAAAATTGAAGAAACATCGGGACTGAAAAACAAAAATATAGTGATTCCTGACTGGATTCCTGATGGTAAATTCGTGGCAATCGTCTGGGGGGCAATTGTTGCTGTGGGAGATACCGCTGTCGAAGTAACGAGGGAATCGGTTGCGAAATTTCCCGATGGCTCATGGGTCATTAAAAGGAAAGGAAAATCCGTTAAAATTCCAGAATATATTTATGGGACTTATATGGTTTTATTTTCGTGCAATGGCGTGGATCAGGTTCATCATTGGGAATGAGATATTTTCGGCATTATATCCTTTTTTATACAGGTACAGGGCAAGTTCGGATATTCTTTTATCGTGAATTTTCTTATCTTTCCCAACGTTTTGCACTATCTTTTCTAACACGTCGTCTGTGAGCGTGATGCTTTCTCGAGCCTTGCGATCTCCTTTTTGGTCGAATGGAGAAATCTCGTGGTGGATGACTTTAACAGCACTCTTAATTTTTATTAGATGGATTAGGTCTTCCAGAACATCTTCTGATTCCGTTTTCAGGCTAAAACGTTCTTTGAGCAGTTCTTTTAATTCGTCTTCTTCTCTGGCGGCATATTTCATTCCTTGTTCTGCCAGAATTTCTGCAATACTATCTAACCAGTATGTTTCCTTTGAAAATCCTGGCAAATTTGGCTTTTTGGGTTCGATGAGCAACGCTCTGATGAGCTTGTCGAGTTCTACTCTTATTGCGGTAAGGTTGATGGCAGAAGTTTCAACTTCTGTCTTTGTTATGTACATCTCGATGAGTGCTTTTACAAGATTTCCCAGCGTGTATCCTATGATTTCACTATCCTTGAGGTCTGGGATGGAGTCTGCTCCGTATTCTCGTGTTGCTCCAGCAGTACTTTCCATTTCCTTATATTCATCTTCCAATTTTGCATATTCGTTGTTTACAACTATTTCAATCAATTTTTTTGAAACGATAAGGCTTGCCTTGTAAGCATCGGTGACGTTCGGTAGCTCAATTCTTCCAATTATTTTTAGGAGCTTGAATAGTTTTGTTTTAAGCATGTGCAGGTTTTCCGGTTCTGCAAGGAGATTATACAGGAATTCTTTTGCAAAATTCAAGTAATTTTCATCGGTTATTTTCGCAATTTCTATGCCGTAATGCATGTCAAGCAATTTATTTCCAATTTCCGGAAAATCTTTTGCGATTTTTAAGAATGCTTTTTGAAGAGCTTGATAGTTTTGTCCCAAAATTCTTTCCTCCTTAAAGAGGCATGTTTTATTTTAGGAGCCGTTTTGTTTTATATGTTTAGGTTAACAAAATCTGAGAGGAATTTTTAATGCTTGCTTTTATTACGATAGATTCGGAACAGTCCCACGTGTAAAAGTTTAAAAAGCAGATTTCGTAGAAACTTTGCTTCATTAATAAAATTTACTTGGTTGTAGAACTTATTTTTTCCAAAAATAGTGTGTGAGGACAATCGTTCCAGTACCATTATATCGTGTTTTAAGAGTTCTTCCATCAATGTCCAATGATATCTGGTCATGTTTTCAAGTATGAATCGTCCTCTCTCTGCAGTCGAATAAATCTGCATTGGAACGTAAATAAAAGGAATAAAAAAGCCCCATTCGTGATCAAGTCTTTTTAGTAAGGATAATGTGTCTTTAACATCATCATCTTCTTCGCCGGGTAGCCCCATTATGACTGTTGAAACAGGTAGCCATCCGTGTTTTTTCATGATTTTAATGGCTCCCAATACTACTTCTTGCCATTCTGAAGGTTTAAAAAGGGGACTACATTTGTGCTTGAAATGTTTCTCCATTAATTTAGTAGAGGCTGTTTCCAATCCTACTTGTATCACGTTTTCTTTTTTCTTATCTCGGTTAAGCTTGTTTGTTATTTTCTTTACCAAATCAGGATCGTTATAGAATGCCGTGAAAGTCGTGCTTGTAAAATTTATGTCCCGAATTCCAACATCGTGAAGTCCATCTATTAAGTTTGAGAGTGCTTCCCATTCCGTGAGGAAATTACTTGAACCGTATCGAAATGCATCCTCCGATTGAAGGGTTATTGACTTGTATCCTGCATCGACGTGCAAGCGAGCATCGTGGAGAATTTTTTCCATTCGAATAGAGCGCATTTTTCCTATTGGACCTTCCGGACAAAACTTGCATCCACGACCGCAACCTCGTGATATCTCAATAACTTTTGTATTTACAGGTCCCAATAATTTTGGTATGCTTTCAGGATTTGCAGGCTTTCCGAATTTTTCAAATTCCGTAATATCGTTACCATCTTCAATAATCTCTGAGAAAAATGGTGGGACGATATTTTCAGCTTCACCTCGAAAGACGTAATCAATGCCGCAGTAATTCGCAACAGATTTTGAGCGAAATTGCCAGGCTCCCGGTCCCCCAAATACGACTTTAAATCCAAATTTACGTTTCAACCGCTTAATTTTGTTCATGAGTTTTTCAAACATTATGCTATTAATTGCTCTACCACCGAACATGCTTGTAAAAAGTACCGTGGCAGGAGAAATACCCAGAGGATCTTCGGCTGAGATTCCCACGATTTTTGTATCTTCATTAATTTGTCGTTTTAAATGAAGAGGAGAAACGATTTTCGTGTCGTATTCTTGAAGCTCGGAATAATGAATGATGGCTTCAACCGTTCTCAATGCCGTGGTTCCGCGATTGGGAACTCCGTTTTTATCTACTTCCAAAGGCCTGCAAATACGTTTGAATAAGGGTAACGGAATGATTGAATTTGGTAATGCTATGAAGAACGTTTTAATTGGAGAAGCATCTAATTTGATTAAAAGTGAAGCATCGGATGTCAATACAATGTTTGCCATTCTTATTTCTTTCTCCTTAATACACTCCTGTTGTATACTCTTCTTTTAGTTCTGATATGATATCCACGTTTTGTAAACCGTCCCATGAAAGAAACTCATCATTACCTTTAACACGAACTGCTTGGTCCCGTTCAATGCACGGAGGGATGAACATTGATTCATCTAAACGCATGAAGCAAACCCGCCCCATTTCTCCATGCTTGACCTGAGAACCCACGGGATCGTCAAAATCTCCTACCCAACAAATATTTTTTGGTAATTGCGGGAAATATACAATGTCAGTTTCGGATTTTTGTGGTCTCTGAACTGAGATACCCACTAAAGAGTTTCCATATATACCCAGAAAAGGCTTTTTATAGATTTCTATCAATAGTTCCTGTTGATCCGGGCTTATTGAGGTTCCTCCGTGAATGATTCCTTTAAAATCTATATCTTCAATATCAAATTGCTCTACCAGCCTATCCAAGACTACTGATGTCGTTATCAGGATGCCGGGATCTTGAGTTTCAAATATTTTTTCATATTGGATTTTTAAAGCTCGTAAATAATCATCCAATACGTCTCTTTTCTCCTTACGAATGAGGTGCTTGATATAACGCGAGTCCAAATCAATCGTGAAGAAAAATCCTCCACGTAAATATGCCACTTCACGAACTAACGCACCGAATAAATGTGGTCCCGTTGGTCCGATATACGTGACATTTTCTCCCGTAGGAAATTGATGCTTGTCCATCGACCAACTCAAGAATGATGCCGATTTTTTGAACGAATTCCAATGATTTAGAATTTTTTTCGGAATGCCTCCACTTCCTCCTGACTCTCCTATCAGGAAATCGCTCTTTTTACAGGAAATATTACCAATTTTCTTTGGCATGAACTGATCAATTGGGAGTTCACGAAGACAATTTTCATCGAATGGTTCTGAAAATATTGATATTAAATCCTGAATTGAATTTACTTCCTTGATAACATTCACGCCATTATTTTCTTGCCATTTTTTCCAGAATGGTGCTCCGAATTCCATGTCAAAATGGATTTTCAAGGTTTTCTCTAAATATACGTCTAGATCAATATTTTCTTCTGACCAGGGGAGATGTATGATCTTCTGACTGAAATCCATGCGCATCACTCATTTTAATTTTGCAATCGTCGAAAGAACTCATCATGTAGATCTTTCACGCGTTCACGTTCTGCAAATTCAAATTGGTTTGAAAGATTTCTTAATGACGAATAATAAGTTTCCAATTCTTCAGGATTTAAGTCTTGGTTGATTGAATCGATTAATTTTCGATAAGTTTGAACGAGTTGAACCACTAAGTTAATTGGCCATTCCCTACCTTGTAACTTAAAAATGTTAATTCCTAATTTCATTAAATACGGGATGAGATTCGTGAACGTGTAAACGTGTTCGACTTTCTCCTTCAATTTTGAAATAGTCTTAATTGATAATTTTTGTAATAATCTTGGATCGTCCAAGCAGAGGCAGGGTTTATAGCATCCCCCGCCTGTACGCGGATCTCCTTTTACGACTATTGTTTTTGAGCCATCACTATCTACGATTTCAACGGGAGTAAAGGTATCCGAGAAAAGTGTATATAACCTGCAATTACCCGTTCCACCAATGCACCTTGTTCCGTGAACCATTATCTCGGTCTGCAATGGTGGTGAAAAACTCTTGGCGAATTCGTGCAATTCACTAATTTCATCGATTGACGTGACCGTTGATCCGAATACAAATCCGCGCATTCCTGCTTTTTGATACTTCTGAATTTTTTTAGTGGAGTTAATGGACAGACCGATACTACCAATTATTAAGAGTTCGGGATATTGCTCGGATAACAATTTCATTAATTGAAAATTTTTCAAAATAATGCCTTTTAAGCCAAGACTATAATAATCATCCAATTTCTGCTTCAAGTATTTTGGAATTGAGAGTGTTTCCTCCTTAAAATTTATGTTTAAGGACAAGTATAATGACTTACCTTGCTCACAAACCGTTATTAAAACACGTTTTAATTCATCATGATTTAAACCGTGTCCAAATTTTTGACTAAGTCCGATTAATCCGGCATAAAGACTATCTGCACCCGCTTCGATGATCTTGTTCAGATACTTTGCCTTGCCGAGAGGTGCCAATAGTTGGACCATAAACAAAACACCAAAAAGAAAAAAAAAGTTATGAAGAAGAAGCGACTTCTTCCATCCTTTTTAATAGATTTTGGTGCAGTTTATCGGAGTCTGCCATTCGTTGTTTATCAATCAATTCCGTGAGTCGTGCGATTTCATCGTAGTGTTGTTGCAAGTTCGTGTTTCCTGCTTTACACTTATCAATGATTTGGCGGTATTCTCCCACGATTTTTGCTATTGTTTCTGCTGGATATTCACGTCCTTGGACTTTGATTGCAGCAACCCCTAGTTTTATGACTTCTGGGATGATGGTTGTCCAAGCAAATCGTGCATTTTCCTTGCCCTTGATCTTTTCCCAAACGTTGTCGGGGAGACGTTCCCGAATTTTCGGGTCATCGAAAAAGAGACACGGGCGATAGCATCCGCCACCTGATTCCGGATTTCCCATGATTTTTGTCCTTACTTCGCCATCAGTATCTTCAACGGTCACCGGATAAAAGCAATCCTTAAAGAAATTGAACAACCGGCAAGCGCCAACGCCTCCTATACAGGCAGTTCCGTAGATCAACATTTCTACTTTGATTCCCAGTCTGTCTGCCATTTCCTTGTATGCTTTTATTTGTTCAATTGTTTGAACCTCAGTTCCCGGAACCACGTATTGTACTCCTGCATCTACATAGTCTTTCAAGACGGTTTCGTTACAAATGGCGGCTCCGACGGAAGCAACTAACGGCATGTTCGGATATTTTTGGTGGATCAACTGGATTAAGGCTCTGTTTTTTAGGATTAGACCGAAAACTCCATTTTTTTCGTAATCTTGGATTTTCTTGTCGAGTTTTTCAGGTATGGCCGTGGGATCTTCTTCGAAATCGCAGTTTAATGCTACCCACAGTTTTTTTCCCTTGCCTGAAACATACCTTGCGGCTTCAAGCATTTCGTCATGCGTCATTTCGTTATGAAGCCGTCGTGAATACCCTAAGGCTCCACAAAAGACCGCATCGGCACCATTTTCAATGACCGCTTTGACCATTTCAAGACTGCCACCCGGTCCTAATAATTCTACCATATTTCTTCACCTCTTTTTTATTTTACAATTGCCTCCTCTCTTTTATGTGTCTTTTTTAAGAGTTTCCACTTATGATATGGTTTTGGAGCGGCAATTTCACCTTTACGGAACCACGTTTTCTTAGCATTACGAACCGCTTTAAACTTGTACAAATGTTCTGCTAGAAAACCCTCATGAGGTTGTGCTGGGTCGATATCAAACGTGGTTGCTCCTAAATAGACTTTCGAAATTGAGGGTTCTTGTAAGAATTTTCTTAATAGATCATGATCCTCTGATAAAAACGTGAGGGAGAGAGTTTCCTCACAAGCCTCTACCACGTTTTCATAAGGAATTTCAACAGCTTTTGCAAATTGAAAAGCCAGTTCTATGTTAAAAAGTGGATTCTTATAATTTGATAAATAAATTAATGTTGGTCTCAAGAATGTAGCCCCGTCTAATTTCACGATCAAATCATCTTCTCGGACGGGAACGATTTGTCTGTTATTACGAATATATGATGTATAATCGATGTCATTCATAGACACGTGTGTTCGAATATAATCTACTGAGAATTCTGCCATCATTGGGTCAATGGCACCGACATCCGAGTGTGGATGCAGCGGGTCTAAAATATTTGCTTCATTTAGCAAGAGACATAAATCGTCTACGAACTCCATGAAGCCAAATGTCTGACCTTTACCATTTTCTTTCTTATTCACGAAAACAATGTCAGAAATATTTATGCATCCTCGCCCTGCCATGTCCATTATGGATTTATAGGCGACATCAATACAGAATCCATAATGTTCATCGAGAAATTCTCGGTCAATCAAGATTTTCGAATTTCCCGGTCCATAACATTTAATCGTTGGATATTTTCGATAGCGGGCTACGGTATCATAATTTCCAAAGAACATGCCCAAATCTGCCTTTGTTAAAAAATCATGGACATCTTCGTGTCCTGTTATGAGGTATGATATGGAAAAATCAGGAGCTCCTGCTTCACAGAAAGCGTTTGCCATTCGTAATGAAGAGAATGGTTCCTTGCGAGAAGGCCTTAAAATTACGGGTATTTTGTACGCAGGAATAAAAAGGGCAACGATTGGGACTGTCGGATGGTTACTCGGGAGGATTACGCCAACATTCTTTCCTCTGGGTGCAAAAACATATTTTGTTCCTGCACGCTCTCCTATAAACGTGTCATAAATGCTCGCATCACCCGTAGGCGATCCCGCTTCCAATATTCTAAAAATATTATTTCTCTGGAAGCATTTTTGAACCAATTCTATGGATTCTGACACGCTTTTAACAGGAAGCCCTGTTGAGATACTCAAGAGATGGGCGAATTCACGTCTATTTAAAGAAATATCGGGAGAAATTGGAACACGTCTCTTATAGACCTTGCTCGTTTCGTGGTACAGCTCTATTACTTCCAAGACATCCATTTTTTGAAGAGCTTCAAATCCAATCGTGCGTGATTTCTTACGCGTGATTGCGATTTTCGTGCTTGGAGCCACACAGAGCTCGCATAGGTGATTGCCACGAAAATCCTTGATGCTCATGGTCTTCTGCGAATAATATGCTTCTCCGCCATAAACCAGCGGTATTGTTCCTAAATCTTCCGTCTCCATTCGCCTCTTTTATTATCTAACAATGGCTTCTTCTCTTTTATGGGTCTTTTTCAGTAACCTCCATTTATGAAACTCTTTAGATTTGGCAACTTCTCCAAAATCTGCCCACTTTCGTTCAATATTTCGGGTGGCTTTGAATTGGTATAAATGTTCCGTAAAAAAGCCCTCATGTGGTTGCGCAGGATCAATGCTAATGGTAGATAGTCCCAAATAATATTTATCAATTGACGATTCTTGGAAAAGTTTTCGTAATAATTCGTGATCATCTGATAAATAAGTCAAATTTAACGTGTTAATACAGGCCTCAACAATATCTGCATAAGGAACTTCGGTAGCCTTGCAAAATTGGAATTCCATTTCCATTCCATATAGTGGATTCTTATGACTTGATAGAATTATCAGGGAAGGTCTCAAGAACGTGATTCCATCAACATTAACGATTAGATCATTCTCCTTGAATGGTATTTTTCTCCTTCCATTTCGAATGAAAGCCGCATAATCTAGGTCCTTGTCCGTGATATTTCTTCTAATATCATTAATAAAGGATTGAGCTTTATTCGGTGGAACTGCTCCAACGTCAGCTCTTGGATGAAGCGGGTCGAGAATATTTGCTTCATTCAACATCAGACAAAGGTCGTCTATAAATTCCATGAAGCTGAAAGTCTTTTGGGTGGGAGAACTTTTTCTATTCACGAAAATTATATCCGAGCAATTAATGCCCCCACGACCTGAGGCATTCATTATGGATTTGTACGTTATGTCAATGCAAAATCCGTAATGCTCGTCGAGAAATTCCCTGTCAATCAGAATTTTGGAATAGCACGGGCCGTAAACTTTAACCGATGGAATTTGTCTATAGGGACCAACGGTCTTCTCGCCTCCGAAAATCATTCCCAAATCTGGTTTTGTCACGAAGTCATACACCAAATCATGTCCCGTGGCAAAATATGAAACTGAGAACTCGGGAATTCCCGCTTCACAAAGAGCATTTACCATTCGGAGTGAAGCAAATGGGTCTTTTCTGGATGGGCGGAAAAGAATGGGTATTTTATGAGCAGGAACAAACATTGGGATGATTGGAACTGTCGGGTGATTGCTTGGAAGAACCACTCCGAGATTCTTTCCGCGTGGTGCAAATGCATAATCAACACCTCCTCTAATCCCCACGTATTTGTCATATATGTTAATATCACCTGTGGGTGAACCTGCTTCAAGGATTCGAATGATCATGTTTCTTTGTAGGGAATGCTGAACCAAATTTACGGATCCCATTATATATCGAATTGGAATTCCCGTTGTAAGAGATAATAAATGTCCGAATTCCTTCATGTTTAGGGAAATATCTGGTGAGATGGGTACCCTACGTTTGTAGATCTTGCTTGCTTCATGGTATAGTTCTATTACGTCTAGGACGTCCATGTCCTGAAGTAGTGGGTATCCAATTTTTCGTGATTTTTTCCTTGCAAGAGCTATTTTCGTGCTAGGTGCGATGCACAAGTTGCAAAGATGGTTCCCCCTAAAATCCTTGATGGAGATAGTTTTATCTGAATAATAGGGTTCTCCACCATGAACCAATGGAATTGTCCCTAAGTCGTATTTTGGAATCGTAGCATACCTCACTCATAATAACTTTATGATTTCATCTTGTACATTTTCTTTTCTCTTGAATCCACCCTCGGGTATCACGCCATCTTTTTTATATAATCTACGTAATTTATAGCCGATTGGAACGGGATTTATCATTAATTTTAAGCTTTCGTATGGGCTCATCCGCTTGATCTTAACCAACTCATAATTTTTTGATCCCAATGATATTTTTTCTCCTGCGTTTATCTGAAGATTTTGAGTTGTTCCCATGAAAGCTCCTTTGGCCGTAAATATTCCCTGTTTTCCCATGGTTTGCCCAATCAAATCAAGACACGCCTTATCTATGGCAACAGGATCATGAGATGCAAAAATTCCGATATCAGAACAAAGCGGTTCGTCAGAATAGCAAAGGTCATCTCCATCAGGCGTGATGTCAATTGCAAAATTGATATAGCAGAACTTTTCAGGACCTACAAGTTCGGTAACTGCAAGAGCAGAATCCGCGATTGCAACCGTATAAGCGTTAAAGAAATCATCTTGATTTGGGTCTGCAAAAACACCACACTCTGCCATTGTTGGTAAATGGCATAAACAACCCTTACATTTTTCTTTTTCCCAGATTAATCCATCGTAATTAATGTGAATTGCATTTTCTGGGCATATATCATCGCAAATCCGAGAATTAGGGCAGGCAATTCCCTTGCATCTTTCAGGATAATATTGAAAACTATCTAACTTGTATTGTGGATGACCGACCATTCCAATGTTATATTTTCCACGTTTTGAGACGCATCCAACGCCCAAGTTTTCAATGGCACCCATGAATGCCGACATTGGATGTCCATTGAAGTGGCTGAGAACTATTACCATGTCTGCTTCGGCAATACTTGTTGCAACATATTGTTCTTGTAGGATGATTCCTCCTGGTAAGTCCACGTGCACGTCATCTGTCCCTAAAAATCCATCTCCAATGATGACGGGACAACCCATTGTTGCCGAAGAAAAACCATTTCGTTCAAGCGTTTTAAGGTATTCGATGGATGTTGCACGTGAGGCGAAGGCATGATAAGGCAAGGTCGTTGTATCTACGATGTATGGGATTCCTCCTAATTGTCTAACCATGTCGACAATAGTTCGAACAAAAACTGGTCTTAAATAAGCCGTATTGTTCCATTCGGCACCTGGAATTTTTATTGCGACATAATGATTTGGTTCGATGACCTTGTCGAACTTCGCTTTTTTGAATAGCGTTGCCATTTTAATGACGAGGCTTTTTGTGAGTTTATCTGCCTCAAGATCCATGTAATATACTTCTGATTCGTTCAAGATTTATTTACCTCAACATTTTCAATTGAGAAGAATCATTCCCACCCATGTTAATTCATTTTTAGGGGGGATTTCAATCTCAACGCCTATTTTTTTTAGCGTATCTATTACGTTAATTCCCATTGCTTCCATTGAAGCTCTTGCTTCTTTCGGATGCCTGCATTTTCCTGCTTTATTACAATTTAAAATTCCGCACTGGATGCAGGGTCCGCATTGATAGCAACGAGATCGATTAAGATCCATTTCATTTCGTGCCTTCGACTCTAATTCGTGAATGATTCTCAACTGTCGCTTTGATAATGTTAGAGCGACACCCATTTTTTGAGAAGGTTCGTCATCATCATACATGTCAAGTGCCGGTTCTTTAACTATAACAATAAGGGCACCTTTTGACTTTTCTAAAAGAGTCCTAAATTGCGGTAATGAAGGCGTGTGTGGAGGACAATGATGATAACTGTGAAATTCACATCCACTATAACATTTTAATCGTGTTCTCGCATCCAATATGATTTCTTTCGGATCAATTTCGAGAGCCTGAACTGCTCCGATTTTTAAGGCGTGTTTTTTTAATGCCTCTATTTTTTCCTTGATGTCTATTTCTTTTTCTAATTGCTGTTTTGCCATCGCATTCTCCTCCGTCTTAATTTAAGAGAATTATGGAAAATACATTCACGTTATTCTCCTCGTCGAAATCAAAGTTCAATTTTTCAAGAGTTTTTTTCAAGTCAACTCCCATGCCCTTCCAAGGTTGGCGGGCTTTAGCACGATTCCGGCAGTCTCCCGTGCTATTGCAATTGCCGACTCCACACATGTAACAAGGGCAGTCCATTAACGTGTGAGCATAAAAGTTTTTCATCATGTATGCTTCTTTTTCGATGGTTAAAGAGACGCGTCTTAATTTTTCCAATGCAAATAATCGAGTGCTTTCCTCATCAGCATTTCCTTTTGGAACTTCTAAATGTAGCAATAACACGTTCGTATAATTGTTTAAAGCCTCAACAAATTCATCTTCTGGGATGTTATTGGGTGGACACATGTGATAACTCTTATCTTGACACCCTTCTGTTTCACATTTCTTCCGGAGCCCGCTATCGTAGATTAATTTATTTCTGGGTAAGATTCTTGCATTGGAAATTCCAAGTCCTTTGGCAATTCTCATTAACTCTTCAAAATCATTTTGGTCTTTGGCAGAGAGCGGCGGTAAATATGGTCCTTCCAAATCATCCTGTTCGATTATATCGAGAGGTCCTTGTTCTTCCACTGCATAGGATGAAAATAAATACTCGGGAGAGAATTTTTCAAAGACCCACACGCATTCTCTATCGCGAACGTGTTTCTGCCATATTTCCCACATTGAAGATATGTACTTGGCTGTCCAACCGGGAGCTATAATTTTTAACCAACTCCGGATTATCCCCAAGAATGCGCAACACATGCGCTGATTGCCCCACTCTTCTTTCCGATTCGCAAGAGGACAGAAATTGAAGGATACATGAATTTTTCCTTTCTTTTCTTCAATTTTTGGCATCATGTGCAAGTCAGGGAGGAATTTCTCCAGAAGCATTTTTATCCCATCGGGACCACGTTTAGATATACCCATGGCTTCCAGTTCTTCTGCGGCTCCAATACTCGTCCATATTTCGAATGCTTTTTCAAATTCGGCGGATGTTGGTTCCTTTTTCCCAACAAACATTTTCAAGGTAACACGGAAATATTCATTTATGTCGTCAATATCTTCTTCAAATTTAGTCCTATAATCTATCGTATAGGCTTTTTTCCGTTTGTACTTCTGCTCCGGTTCAAACCGTTGAAGTAAAGGCCCTATTTCATCAGTCATGTTTGAATTCACCTAATCATCATACCAATCCGGATACTCTAATTTCATGGTCGTGGCTCCAACACGACTTGTGAAAAGAAATAACTTGCGCACTTCAAGATTTTTGTGCGTGACTTGCTTTACTCCCCTCCAGATTCTACCATAAAACATCTTTACGCAGTAATTACGCATTTCTTCTACTTGTACGGTAGAAAGGGTCTCTGTTGGCATAACGGAATTTGTAAAGTCGTATTTCCACCATTCAAACGTCTCGATCCACTGTTTATTTTCTTCAAATAGTTTTGTTCCCGGAAAAGGTGTAAATATGCTGAAGAACGCATTATCAGGATCGTTTTTCTTTGCATAATTCAAGGTTTCAATAATGCTCTCTCGGGTATCCTTGCGATGTCCGAGAATGTAGGTATTATGGCGCATCAAGTCGGGATATCGCTCTTTTAGAATTTTGTTCGCAATTCCCCCGACATCCAACTTTTGGGTACCCTTGCCAAGGTATTCAAGATGTTTTTGGGATCCGACTTCCATTCCCATGAATACCGATGAAAGACCTGCTTGAACCATTTTATCAAAGACGCCTTTTTTTATGTCGCGTAAAACTGTTTCGGCACGCATCATGATGAGCATTGCAATTTCTCCAAAATCACGTGCAAGCAGTTCATCTGCAAAATCACTAACGAATTTTGAATTTACATCAAAATTTATGTCACTGAACCAGAAAAAACGTCGATTATACTTCTTATATAAAATTTCAAGCTCATCCACGAACTTTTCAGGTTCTTTAAAGCGCCAAAATGGCGTGCAAACCTCTTTTCCATCGTATATTTCCCGTTTTCCTATATGACTCCATTCCGTACAAAACTTGCATTTCCCATAACAACCTCGCGTTGCTTCCGGAGCAACACCATTTATCCACATGTTTCCCCTTGAATATAATTCCATTTCCAATAAGTGATATGCAGGAAGAGGAAGCTCATTCAGGTCTGCCAATGGTCGAGGGTGAGTATAATGCACGTGTCCATTTTCTCTAAAGCAAATTCCCTTTACTTTCCTGAAATCTGGGTTTGCATCTGAGCAAAATTGGCATAATTCACGAAAAGTATAATCACCTTCTCCGCGAACTATAAAATCAACGTAAGGATGATCATGAAAAATCTCTGAAGCTAAAGAATCAAAATGTCGTCCTCCTGCTATATTTATGACATCAGGATTAATTTCTTTTGCGTGCTTGAGGGCCTTAAGGGCTTCATGGGCAAAACAAGTCATTTCGCCGACCCCAACAATATCCGGATAAAATTCCTCAATTTTTTTTCTGGTCGTTGCCCAACCCCATTCATGTGCTTGTGAATCTAATATTTTTACTTTGAACCCTGCTTCATCAACAGGCGCGGCAATTGTAACTAAGTTCTGAGGTGGCATGACCATGTCTTCTTCATAAAGGAATGGCCAAATTGCCCTGGGGGGTCTAACTAACAATATTTTCATTTGTCACGTCATCCTTTTGTTAAGATTGGAGGGGATTAATAAACCCCTGTCGTAATTTTACTTTTCAATTCTGAGAATACACCAACTTCTGCAACGCCATCCCAATTACAAAAATCAGGATCTCCGCGTTCGCGAATTGCTTCATCACGTTCAACCATAAAAGGCCAGAAGAATGCCGGTTCTATTCTCGTGAAGCAAACTCTTCCTTTCTCGCCGTATTTAACTTGTTCAGAGAGATTATCTGGCTGACCAAGCCAGAGGATCGTCCATGGTAATTGTGGGTAATATACCATGTCTTTTGGATTTTTTGGCGGACGTTGAAAGCACCCGCCATACATCGTATTTCCATAAATGCCAACGAATGGACGGTTGTTCACGCCATATATCTCCATTAAGCTTGCTTGCTCATCTGTGGTAATCGCCACACCCGCGTGAATTGTTCCGGAGATATTCATCTTGTCAATGGGCAACTCTTCTGCCATTCGAGACAGAATTACTGCCGTCGTAACCAGAATACCAATATTTTGTGATTGCAAGATTGGTTGGGCTTGTCTTTGGAAATTTTCCATGTACTTTGCCAGCATGTCCATTTTCTGTTCCGCTGAAACCATTCGAATGAAACGGGTGTCCATGTCAACCAGAAAGAAAAGACCATTCCTTTTTTCTGCATTCCATCTTGCCGAATAGCCAAAATAGTGTGGTCCTGATGGTCCGAAGTAAGTATAATTCACGTCTTTTGGAAATCCTTGCTTGTCAAGGCTCCAAGAGTAATAATCCATGTTTTCGGCAAATATTTTCTTGAGCCATGGAACACGTTTTGCAAGACCTGTTGCACCTCCTGATTCAAAAACCAAGATATCTTGCTTCTGAACAGGATTCCCATTAATTTTCTTTGGATAGAAATCCTCAACAGGACGGGTCTTCAACGGTTCTTCATCAACGGGTTTCGTAAAGACATTAAACAGATCTGAAACGCATTTTATTTCTTTTAATACATCGACATCATTTTTTTTCTGCCATTCTAACCAGAAGGGCGTTCCATCTGTTGGATGAAAGTGGATTTTTAAAACGTCTTCAACCCATTCGTCCATCTTAACTTTTTTATTATTTTCCCAAGGAATTACGACTTCCTTTCTTTGAAAATCCATGATGTAACCTCCTTTCCTGTATGTTTTCAGTCAAAGATTCCTAATTCTTCTTGATACTTTTTAATATCGATACCTTCTCCTTCTAACCCTGCAAACATTGTTTTTCTAAACGGTTTCGGGACATCAGTCAAGAAGGCTCGAATCAAATCATCTCGTTCTACGATTCTTGAATTACGTTTTCGGGCATTAGATTGGGCTCCTCTCTTGCTAACCATGCGAGCAACTCGACGATAAAGTCGTGAAATATCACCCATTGCTTTATCTAATAATTCTTCTGCATCTTTCGCCCATTTTATTCCATCATCGGACTTCTTTTTGGATCTATCCTTTTTCTTTTTCTTTTTTTTGCCGCTTTCTGCCCGAATTATGGACCCATCTCTTGCTCGAAAATATTTGCTCGTAGTCAAATCCTTATAAACCTGATTTAATGCTTGCAAGTATTGTTTCGTCAATTCGGGATCTCGTTTTATTGCTTTTTTAGCCCAATCATCACAATGCCTGCAATCACGACAATTCGTGTTTATACAATCAATGGTCTTAAAAGGTTCAAGAAACCCATCAAGTTTCGAATTATCGATAAAAGCCGTGATAAATGGCACGTCTGCCATGTTCACAAAACTTTTCAGGCGATCATCAGCAAGAACTTCATCTGTTAATAACTTTTCAAAATGCGGAGCATGATAATCCATGTTAAGACCAACCGAGGCACGCATGAGAATGTCCATGAGATTTCCATCATATTTTTTATCCGTATATGCCTTGACTGCTCGAAGTAACCACTCAGTCGAAAGATTCCTCCCCGATATCTTGAAATACTCAATACCCAACGCTTCATACTCTTTAATATCTTCGGGTCGGATCCAACGTGCACGAAGCAACTCTCCCGGATTTCCAAATTTCAGTAACGTGCATCTCGTGGCACAGTAATCTATGTAAAAATTCCCGAGTGGTGTCGTGCTTTGTGATGCGTGTCCAATCATGTTGTAATGATAATACCGAAAAGGACATTGATACATGCAAAGATCGTTCACGAGTAACATCAATTCCCCATTTAGGGCTTTTTTCATGTTCCTTAAAAGATTAAAATCCCTGTTGATCATGTAATCGGGGTTCATTATGCTTGCCCCTAATTCTTCAAACAGCTGTGCCCTTCGGATTGAATTAATTTGTTGAATCACGCTCGACTTGATTTTAAAAGCAGGAAATTGTTCTCGAACGAGTTCTATCAAATAGGGTATTGAAATGGTCAAGTAATCAACGTTTGCATTATTCAACATTTCAACAAAAGCCAAAAATTCATTATGAACACGTTCATCGAACTCCATGTTATTTAAGCATGGCGCATTAAATAAATACGTGAACTTGATACCCAATGAGTGTGCCTGTTCAACATAATCTTTTAACGTTTTATTTTCTTCAATTTCTGGCAACATGAATCCCGGACGACCGCCGCCCATGGGTGTATTGGGCATGGCACCAAAAACGTCATGAACGGGATACTTCGCCAATCCCTCAAGTAATAGAGGGTCCCAGTTAAATCCGACAGATAATTTCATTTCACTCTGCACCTTCAAATTTGAAATTAAAATTTTTAATAAAAAGATAAGAAAACGATGGAATGTTAAAGACTTTTAAGGTTTTTAAGAAAAAAACAAGAGGTGATATAAAAAATCGTAGTGTTTTTACCAAGAATTCCTGAAATTTATAAAAAAAATGTAGAAATAATTGGTAGAAATTATTACGAGAAATGACTATTTCTCTTGAATGAACTTCATTTTTATTTTGAGATGAATTATCATCTTCTTCTTCAAGTCTGTCTCGTGCAACAATCCCTATATCATTTTCGCTGCCTAATTTCTGTGAAAATGTCAAATATTGCAACTCTTCTTTGTTAGAAATTGCTTTTTCATCCTGAGAAACATCGATAGGCAATTTTTGTTCATCACTAATGAAGAAATATCTAATGAGTTTGGAATTGCCAAATGGACAAATCCACATTAAAAACACCGTGGGTAAGGCATAATGAACGTAACTTATATATGTAATGATGGTGAGAATGGACGAAAAATCACTAAAAGATGGAAAATATTGAATGAAAAATGAAGAGTACAAACTGGCCACAGAATTGTAAAATAAAATGAGAAATATGATGTTTACCGTGCTGAAATAAACGGGTATAATCAATAAAATAATACTAATGATTAATTTTGTTCTCAGCCTCACGGTCAGCCCACTTTTTTTTGTTATGCTACCAAAACGTAATTTCTAATCGTCATTTTCTTTATTTAAATTTTTTTTCTTCATTCGTTTCTGACGTATTATGCCATTCACGACTGTATTTGAAACGTTTTTTATGAACATCGGATATTCTAGAACGTGATAGAGAGTATTAATTAAAAATTTCATTTTTCTACCTAAAGTCTTATTTTCATAATTTATCATCAAGTCCAACTCTCCGAATTTATTGCTCATTTTCTCATATTGGCTATAAAAATCCCTGAATGTCTTGTAGAAAAGAGTAATTCCAAATTTTTCAGGAGACTCAAAGATGGGGGACCCAGGACTTGCCGTTATTGGCGTGTTATAAATGCAGACGTAGTTTTTCGTGAGTAAATTCTCTGCATTTAACTTGAGAACAAATTTTATTCCCTGTAAAATATCATATAATGTTTCATGAGGATTACCTATGTTAACCCATAGTCTCAATGGAATATTATAATATTTAGCACTATCCATTAATTTTCGTAGCTCTTCTGGATCATTTCTCAACGTTGGATCGAGAACTGACCTGTAACGTTTTAATACATTATCTGAAAAGGCTTGAATGTTGTATTCGAGAAGACTCAAACCCTGGATGAATGTTTTTGCAAATTCTTTCAATAAATTCTTGAACGGTAATCGCCAAATTTCGAGAGCACCGCCCAATTCTATTTTTTCCTTTCGTAATTGTCGAAATATTTCCAAAAAATAGTCTTCGTTTTTTCTATAATAACCATGACCAAAGAAAATCGTATTTATTTCTGAAATTCCTTCAAGTGCCTTAATATCAGAAACAACCTTTTCGGGAGATCTTAACAGGATCTTTCTTCGTTTGTTAATGATATATTGTCCTCTTCTACCTCCTCCGCAGAACGGACAATTAAAGGGACATCCTCTTGCAATCATTATCGAAAAAGGCATTACTGATTTCTCGCACAATTTGAAATATTCTCTCCAATGATCCATGAAAGACAAATCAATAAAATTCAAGTGATCAATATCATTTGCAACATAAGAGATCGGTGTTTCACGTATTTTATCCCCTTTTCGATATGTTAAATTGGGAACATCCGTGAAATCCTTCCCATTTTTCAGGGAAGACACGTACTTGAGAAACGGAACTTCTCCTTCCCCCCTGATAACGGCGTCAATATCGGGAAAATTTTCCAATATTTCTCGAGCATAATATGTTGCAGTATATCCTCCAATAATGATTTTAGCATCAGGTCGTTGTTTTTTTATTAATTCGGCGATCTTAATGGTTCCATATGAATGCAATAACCAATGCAGGTCAATTGCACAAACATCAAAATCTAATGACTTGAGAGAACGCGAAAATGAGAATTTCTTATTAAGGTGGAGCTCGAGTGGAACGTTTAGAAGTTTTACATCGAAGCCACCTTCGGTCTGACAGTAATTCACAATTGCCGGTAGCCCCATCGGGAGAAACGCATTAGAACTTCTTGATGCGTATTTCTTATTATAGTCAATTTGAAATGTCCTCGGGGGATGAATGAAGAGAATGTCATTAGATTTCATGGAAAAACCATCAAGAAAAATTCCATTTTAACTTGTAAATAAATTGGTTAAGAAATTTCACCTAATTAATTAATTCTCATCAAAACACAAATGTATCTTCAGGAAAAATCATTCGGCTTTCCAGCAAAGTTCGCAAATTGAGTTTTCTAAACTAGGATTAACTTTGCATAATAATTCAATTAACTGCCCTTCTTTTCTTAATTGCATGCATTGGGAACATATTTCTCGCATTACGTGGGTCTCCGCAGATTCTTCTTTCATCAATTCGTCCACGAGACTTTTGATGACTTTTTTATCTATTTTCTCAAAAACTTCAT
>JALGVI010000112.1 GCA_029838215.1 Candidatus Helarchaeota archaeon
GATTAATCGATTAACTCATCAAGTACCTCGAGCAGGTCTAATACCTTGCCCTTGAACTTGCCACCGACTGATGCACCTTCGGGACTACCATCGATCCCCTCACGTGCCGCTTGACCCATGTTCAATTCACAGAATGGACACATCGTCATGAGAATCTCTGCACCCGTGGCATCCGCTTCTTCTAATCGATCATTCGCGGCCTTCCACGCGAAGTCTGGATAGCCCGCCTTGACGCCTCCTCCGGCTCCACAACAAAGCGAATTCTCGCCGATGCGATACATCTCTCGGAGTTCCAATCCGGGAATTGCAGCCATTATCGCACGCGGCATTTCAATCCAACGCTGTCTTTCAAACTGAGAAGGAACGTAGGCTTTCCACATGTTGTTATCGCCGTCGTCGCACTTGTCATACGTCTTATCTTTCATCTCGTGGCAGACATGACGACAGGTATGGCAGGGATCGTGCCAAGTGATGGGACCTTTCGTCCACTGCTTAGTTATGATGATTTTGTTTTGATGCAGTTCATCTGGGAATGGTTCGCCTTTTTCTGAGTATTTTGGGCAGAATGGGTTTCCGCAATGTTTTGATCCTAGTGGATTATATTTTCCACATACAGGACAATGAACGGTCAAATAGTCAGCGAGAAACTCTACAACGTGAAGAGCATTGTATTTGATTTCTTTACTCGAGAATTTTGGGTAGTCTATCTTGAATGTTCGGACGCATCCTGCACAGCTGAAGAGCAATTTTTCGAATCGATTGAATGTATCGATGTTCATGTTCATTACTTTCTTTGCAACGTCCCATTGTCCGGTGCGGAAGATAACACTGCCGGGATAATTCCTTTCTTGACGAGCTTGTTTAGCAGGCTTTCAGTTGCTTTTGCCATGCCTTGCATGCGATAAGATGCGGTGCATCCGACGTAGTAAGCGATTTTTGCATTTGGTTTATCGATCACGGATTTATCGGATACCCAATCGGTTCTGTGAGCGTGGTCTTCGTTGTATGGGTTATTTTTCGCATCGATGAGTTTTTTCATTCCTGAATGTTTTGGGAGCATTTCGGCGCCAGCTTCGTACAGGCATGCCCGTAGCGCTTCGTTGATATCTACAGTTGGCAAGTTGTTTTCGCATTGAATGCTACAGTTTCCGCAAGTTGGACAGCGATATAAAATGTCATATAATTGAGATTGGATTTTTTCATCGTTGATGTCGAGGTCGCCTTCGAGAACGGCGCGTGCCATCCACATGCGTCCTGCATTCCAGAATCCTTCCCAGCCAAAATGATGTCCTGCGGGGCATCCGTCGAGCATTCCTTCGTATAGGACGCCTTTATGTTCACCGAGACCTTTTCGGTCGGGTTCGCCAGAGAATGAGAATCGGCATGCGCGACAATGAATGCATCGGTATAGTTCATCTTTTAGTTTTTGTAATTTTTCCATTCCGCCAACTTTGGATTTATCGGGTTTATCTTCTGTTGCCATTTTTTTTCCTCCTATTTTTTCTTGTACCCCACGATGTATTGAGGGATGTCCATTGGGTTTTCGACGCCTGCGATGAATGCGAGTCTTCCGGGATGCATTATCATGTTGGGATCAAGGACTTTCTTGCACGCTCTTAGGAGTTTGAAAGCGGTTGGAGCCTTGTCATAGCTCATTGGAGCGTGTATGGTTGGGTTTGGTCGATAGTTTACCCATCCTTTTTTCAGAAATATTTTGGTGCAGTCTTCTTCGCATTTTTCGATTCTTTCGAAGTCTTCAACTTTTCGTGAGTCGAAGCAGAAGATTGGCATTATGATGCATTCTCGGCAGTGGTCGATGCTTGCCAGCCACATTACCGGTGGGAATCCGTATTCTTCCATTTTCTTGCAGTATATTTCGACGCATTCAGCGGCATCTTGCCATGGAGTGTACCAGGTGATGAAGAGGAATCCTTGTTCCCACTGTCCGTATGGGATTGCGATTTTATTTGGTTTTTTCATCCTGCTGGCGATTTGAATGGGATGTAGTTTCCATTCGGTAACTTTTCCTTTGGCTTTTGGTGCGTATTGGTTAAGGATGACGTCATCGAGTTTATCGCATATGAATTTTAGTTCTTCTTCGGAGTGAGCCCAGATTTCGAAGTTCATGAAGTATTCGGGTATTCCGAGTTTAGCCCAGTAGTCGTATGTTTTTGGTATCTTGTCTTTTTGGAACCGAGTTGGGACGAGCCACCAGTTTCCGCCTTGGACCATCACGAAGTGGTCAGCGATGCCGCATTCATATTTAGAAGCCATTAGAGTTGCTTCTTGGGCATCGTACCAGTTTTCGAAGCCGTATGCTTTAACAGTCTTGTGATGACAGTGTGGAACTATTTTCAGTGCCGCTTTAGTAACCACGCCCATTGCTCCTTGGCTTCCGAAGAAGAGTGAGTGCAAGTCGGGTCCGAGACCGTATTTATAATATGGCATGGCGTTTCCGTCTTGTTTTGTTCCTTGGTATTTTGGGTCAACGCCGCCCAGTCCCCATGATCCCGTGCGAAGTATGTCTCCTGTTGGGAGAACCACTTCCATTCCCATGACGAGATCTGCCTGTGGTCCAAATCGACTGGTCACGAGAGAAAATCCTCGTTCAATTGCATCGCCCATTATTGTTGCTGCAGGGGGTGCGCCGTCGGCAATGGGTGGAGCCCATTCGGGATAGAATTTTTTGAAGTATGCCCATACTTCTCCCGCGCGAACGCCGGGTTCCACGATGACATATCGTGCATCGGTGTTTACTTCGATGATCTTGTTCATTCGAGAGCATTCGAGTAATACGCCGCCGTTTTCGAGGAGTGGTAAGGCAAAGCCACCTGAAAGTCCTCCAGCCATTGGAGTGACGGGAATCTTGTTTTCGCTGCAAAGCATCAAGACTTGTCGGACTTCTTCGGCGTTTCCGGGTCGGACAACGAGATCAGGAGGTCCTGCTCGAATTCCCATGATTCCCCTAGACATGTAGGAGTACATCATTGGTTTATTGTCCCATGAAACGTAGTCGGCACCGACAATATCTTTAATTTTGCTTGCTATTTCATCGGTTACTTTATTATAATCTGGTATTGCCATTTGTTAGTCACCTATATTGTTTGGTTTGACATGAAAAGTCGTATTTCTTTCTTTAGCAATTCTAAGCTTGAATAGCATGAATTTATGGTGGATCGATGGAAAAAATCTTAATAAATTTTTCATTAAACATCACCAAGCTCCGAATAAATTTGAAACATGAAAATTTTCTTGCCGAAATTTGCACTTAAATGGTCATTTTCGGCATGATGTTGGGAAAATTTGAGTTGAAAATGTTTAAAAAATTGAATTCTCTCCGAAAAAGTTGGTTCTCATCTATTCTTTTCCTGTAAGAGAGATATTATTAAATCGATTTTTGACCATGAGCATGGCATTAAGTGAATTGAAAAAATTTATTTAAAATGGAGTTTATCATTTGTGAGAATGATACGAGATTTTACAAGTTTGATTTAAGCCGTGCCACGAAGTAAGTACTTGATGAAGTATTCAAGGATTCGAAGCGGAGAGATGTGCTGATATGTTTCGCGACTTCCAAGTCATGAGTTACAACATAATAAAATTTTCCGGGCTTGAAATCGCTGGTGGAAAGCTGGATGTAATCTTCAAGCAATATTTAGGGACTTTAAAAGATGAGATAGTCATAAAATTTCAAGAATCGGTCGCTCAGATGTGGGATGAATGGGAAAAGGACCACATGTCAAAGGGGATTTCGGACTTTTTTCACCGAAAGGGTGAATTATTGTTTAACATTTGGCTAACCGAGTTGTTTCCATTTGAACGTGAGAAGCTCACCTTTGAATTTCCAGAGGGGCACAGTTCGGTTGACGCACAAATGGTCATAACTTACGTTTACGAGAAGAAAGAACTCGATTACATCAAGTTCGTATTGCAAAAGCTTCAATTGAATGACAAGAATGAAGTTGATGCCGCGCGGATGCTCTTCGTGAATTCCATAAAAAGCATAAGCCCGTATTTTTCGACATTGGTTGGAACGCAATTCAAGATTTACACGGAGAATATTAATGAATATGAAATTGGCGTAAGCAAAGGGATATTTATTGAATTTCAGGGTGCAGGTCGAATAAAGTGATTTGAACCCAATGATACCTTGCGCGAGCAAGGACAAGGGGAATCTTTGATGAGGAGTTTCAAGGAATTTGCGGAAAGGATTGTCGAGAAAACAGGGTTGGACGTGGTCGGTGGATTAATTGAAGTTACCTTTTTAGAATACATCACGGAGAATCAGGATGAACTTTCTGCCTTTGAGATTGGGGCTAAAAGGTTGTATGAAGAGTGGCAAGAGGAAGGCGGCTCTTTTCTTGCAGAAACGGATTTTTTCGTGAAGCATGGAGCGCATCTTTTTTATCTCTGGCTTACGGAAGTCTTTCCATTTAACATTGAAAACCTTTCGATTAACGTCACGGCTCACGGTGCCGTAGACTCTCAATATAGCATTCAATATAATTACCAAATTGACGAGATCATTTTAATAAGGACGGCACTTAAAAAACACGGCTTGTTGAACGATCAGGCGTTGGAAAATTCTTATACTTTTTTTCTGACAAACGCTGTCAAGTCAATTTCGAGAACTTTTAGCTCCATCATTAACATGGACTACAAGATCTTCACGGCCAATTTGATTTGCAATCAGGAAGACTTTTCGGTCACTGTTGACTATGAAGCAGCGGGACGGATACGAAAATAAGAGGAATCAGTTTTTCTTCTTTTTATAGAGGTTTGGATCTTTTTTCTTTAATGTTAGCTTGTCGCCGCCGTAGCGGATTTTCTTGCCCTTGTAATATTTAGTCGTGATTTCCTCACATCGTTTATTCCATTCTTCGATTCCGAGTTTTTCAATCATGACGAGATTGAATACTTTTGAATTATTTGGAATGAAGATCTCGTAATTGACGATGGGCATTAATCGTTCGCAGGGAAATTCCTCGCATTCGTAGCAAAAATCATGTCCTTTACCGATCACGCACTGATAGGTTTCACAAATTGGAAGCTTGTGAACTTGCCCCTTTTCAGTTCTGCATCCCCTGCAACCGTATGCTTTCACGCCGGGGCACATCTTGCAATAAATGCCACAGGGGGCGTGCCATTCTTTTAAGTCTTCAGGCATTTGAATGACCTCTCGAGTTGAATTATAATTCTTCATCTTCTTGATAAAATTGAAATGGGTCATCGTCCCATTCATCTTCGTTTTCATGATGGAGTTCGGTTGCCTTTTCGATGCAAAGCATGCCTTCTTCATATTCTCCTTGTTCTTGTAGCAGAATGCCTTTAAAAAACCATGCCGTTGGAAATTTTGGATTTATTTTAATGGCTCGGTCAAGACATTCAAGTGCTTCGTCGAATTGTTTGAGATGAATTAGTATGAGGCTCTTGTCACACCATATGTATTCATCATTTGGATTTATTTCTAGTGCTTTGGAATAACAATTCATGGCTTCGTCAAATTTCTCTATTTCTGCCAGGCTACCTGCCTTATTTGACCAAGCAATGTAATTCTTGGGATCTAGAGATATTGTTTCTGAGTAGCACTCAATTGCGTCTTTAAATCGTCCTAATTCGCCCAGAATGTTGCCTTTATTGAGCCACGCACCGACGTGTCCTGGAAATATTTTGAGAACCTTGTCATAACATTCAAGAGCTTCTTCGTATTCTTTCAATTCGCTCAGGGTATTGGCTTTTCCAAACCATGCTTCGAATAATCCCGAGTCAAGCTTGATGGCTTCATCAAAACAGACGATGGCTTCTTCGAATTTCTCCATTTCCTCGAAGATGAAACCTTTGGCATACCATGAATCTTCATGATTGGGATCGAGCTCGAGTGCCTTGTCAATGTGTTTAACGGCTTCTTCGTAACGTCCCAATTCGCTGAGGGCATTACTCATGTTGTGCCATGCCATTTGGAACTGCGAATCAATTTCGAGTACTTCCCCATATGCTTCAATGGCTTCTTCTAGGCGGTCCAAATCGTGAAGAATATGAGCTCTGTTATAGGATGCAGCCAGCAGTTTGGGTTCAATCGTCAATGTTCTATCAAAACAACTCAGTGCTTCTTCATATCGTTCCGATTTTATCAATGCCACGCCCTTATTGTACCAAGATAGTTTATCGTTCGGGTCTAATTCAATTAGTCTATCATAGCATTCGGCTTCATTTTCATATTGTCCCATCGCTGCAAATATCAATGCTTTTTTGTTCCATGCATCCTTGTTTTCGGGATCAATCTCGAGTGCTTTATTGAAGTGGTCCAATGCTTCTTCATATCTACTAAGAAGGGTCAATGCATATCCTTTTAGAACCAAAGCTTTTACATAATCGGGGTCGATTTCAAGGGCTTTATCGAAACAATTTAAAGCTTCCTTGATTTTTCCTAAATTTCCGAATGAATCCCCCTTTTGAAACCATGCTTCCTTATTTTTCGGATTAATTTTAGTGGCTTTTTCGAAGCATTCGATTGCCTCTTCGTATTTTTTTGCTTGCTTTAAAGTTATTCCTTTTTCGACCCATTTAATTTCAGTAAAATCATTATCGGTCATTATTCGAAGCCTCCATGGATATCTAGGTCGTGACGTTAATCCAGACATGGACCCAGCTTCCCGAATAGGTAAAAACCCTGGACGTCACGTCGTATTTCCAAAGCTCGAAAATCAGTTTTGTATTATTTTGAATGACTGTCAGGTTAAATTGAACATCAATCCGACACGTTTGGTAAAAACTCAAACATGATTCAAAATACGTCTGGTTATAAACGCTAATGGTCGCAGGACTAGTGCTAGAAGTAGTGGTAGAAACATTTCCTGCCTTGATCCAAATTCTATAAAGCATGCTTCGATATTCAAAATTCCCGATCACCACCGTTGCATTAAACAAGTCATTGACTTTCATTTCGGGAGAAAAATTATCGCCTCCATTTTCATCGAGAATTGCAAGATAAGAGTACGGTCTTGTTGTCATCAAGTTCCAAGCAACCGTGGCGACTACGATTACGGTGACGATACACAACGTGATCAGGATCACGGAAAGATAGAGTTTAAAATCTTTTCTTGTAAAATTTGAATCACTCATTGGAAGACTCCTCATTTTTTGGAAGGCTCACACGTGTTTTAAGTAGTTTTTGATCTCTTTTTTCATCGAGCATGCGCTTTACGTGTCTCGTGGCAAAATAACCACCAATCCCGGATCCAACGATTACTAAAATGAGAATGAATACGGACACGACTTCAATGATGATCGTATAAGTTTTCAACTGCGTAGAGTGGAATGAAACTGAAATTGCTTTAGAACTGGCATCATCTGCAAGGTTGGCAGCCGAGCTCCAGTCAGAAATGTTATATGCGGCGATTGCATCATTAAGTGAAGAAATGGCGAGACTCAATTCAGCCATGAGAATCCTTGTATCCGCAAAAATGCTTTCAGCATCACGAATGGTTGAGAATGCTTCTTGAATGAGTTGATCTGCTTGATTGATCTTGGCAAGCGCTTCGGATTGAGTTTGCTTGCAGGTCAGAAAGAGATGGTCGGGTTGGCAAGAAAAATTAGGGAATGATGGCAATAATAGCCCTACCATGATGATAATCGGTAACATTAGAGGAATTAACGGTCTTCTTTTCAAAATTGCTCCACTTCTACCTGAAGTTTAGCGTGAGCCAACCCTTGCTTTCATATTTCTGAATGACTTCTTGTATTTCGTATTCACTAAAATTGGATTTTTGTGCAATTTCAACGATTGAATTCTTACCATTGCAATGTTGAAGAATCAA
>JALGVI010000113.1 GCA_029838215.1 Candidatus Helarchaeota archaeon
CTTTCCTGGCGATACTATGTCGAATTCTTCAAGCGTTGCAACGAAACTCTCGTTCCTTCCAGATACACTCAGGAACTTTGTCGGCAACAAGGTCTCAGCACCACTTTGCTCCCAAATGGTATCGACTTCTCAAAGTTTCAGATCATTAAAAATCTCGAAGCATTTGAAGAACGATGGAAGATCAAACCTGATGACGTGCTAATAATCAGTGTTGGTCGATTGAGTGAAGAGAAAAATCTTGAACTCGTCATAGATTCTGCGAAAGACGTTTTACAGCAATCAAGTCGATTTAAGTACATGATAATTGGAGATGGGCCATTGCGCTCAAAGCTCGAGAGAATCACGGAAAAACATCAAATCTCAGAACACGTCATTTTCACGGGATACGTCGATCAAAAAAATTTAAATGATTTTTATTCACGTGCGGATCTTTACATCAATGCTTCGCCAATAGAGACACAAGGTTTGAGCCTAATTGAAGCCATGCATTTTGGCATCCCCCTTCTCTCCATAGATACAGGAGCCGCTGCTGAGTTGTTTGAGGCTCCAATAGGGTTATTATTTAAAAATTCTAAACAAGATTTAACACGAGCCATCTTTGAAATCGTAAAGGACCATCATGTTTTCAAAAAATATGGAAAAAGAGCAAAACTAGAAGCACAAAAATATGATATACGCATTTTTTGCAAGAAATTGTTGACAATTTACGAAGAATACCTCTGAAAAAGATCCGTTCTTCTATTTTATTTTGCTGAAGTCATGATTTGAAAAAAATACGGATTCCTTTTAGATTTCTACTGAAATTTTGAAAATCATTGATCGGTTCATGCGATATTTCACGTAAAATATAACGGAGTTTGAGAATATAGGACAAGTTTTAAAAATTATCATGCATATTTTGAGAATAATGTACGTATGATGATTCCGTGCATTTCCATGCGTGGTTAATGAATCGCGAGAGAAAAAAAATTAATTTGAGATTTGAAATCTAATAAGTCATAAAAAATTAAAAGATAAACGTGGTCCTTATGGGTATCAAGCGAGTTGTAATTTGCACGGGAAAAGGCGGTGTCGGCAAGACAACGATTTCTGCGGCTACCGCCCTGAAGATTTCCGAAATGACCAAAGAGAAAACAATCGTTGCCAGTTTTGACATCGCTCACAATCTATCGGATATTTTTGGTGTCGAAATTGGAGATAAAGTCACTCAAGTTTCCGACTATTTATACGTTATCGAGCCAGATCCGGACAATTACATTCACCAGTATACGGATCGTGCCTTTTCTTTAGCCAAGGCAACGATCTATGATTTGGCCGTAACGAGATTATCCCCAACCTTGAAAAACCTTGTTGAACTTTTAGTGACAACGGAAAATGTCCCCATCTCTGCAAAGCAGGCAGCTTTTTTCCAAATTTTCCTCGATGCCAGTGGTCATGAATTTAGTTACGTCTTTGGAGATTTTCCTCCGACAGGTAGTGCAAAAGCACTTCTCGAAATTCCGGTATTTTTCATCGATGAACTGGTCAAAAAAGCCTTCACTCGAACCACGGAAGGGGCACTCACGATTGCATATGAAGGCATAAGGCGCCTTCTCAATCCGACGAAGTTGCTTGACGGCAGGTCACCATTGGGAGATCTTTTTACGGAGTTGCGAGAGATAAAGGCACGAGGCGAACGATTGAGCGAAATATTAACTAAGTATCTATCATTAAGGTTAGTTTGCATTCCAGAACACGCTGCCGTCATGGAAACGGTGCGGGCAAATGACGACCTAAAACACCTATATTGTCCTGATGTCGTTTACATGAACAAAATTATCAGTGATGAAGTCATAGCAGACAACAAATTCCTTAAAGAAAAGAGAGAAGAGCAAGAACAGCGAATAAAAGAATTAGAAGAAATGTTACCAAACATGAAAGTATATAAGGGATTTTTGAGGCATCGTGAACCGATTACCGTTGATGGTCTTCGCATGTTCGCAGATGATTTATATGGAAATGCAACTGTAGAGGAAATTTTAGGCATAGGTCCTCCAAAAAAATACATCGAACCATCTGAAAAAGTCTTGGATTCTCCAAAAGCCGTTGAGAAGAAAGCCAAATCTTAATTCTCCATTCTCATTTTATTATTTGGTTCCTTTCAAGTCACCATCATGAAATCATTTTTATGACTCATGAATCCTTAATTACGTGATTAAAATGAACCGTGATTTTCTCGATCCGTTAAAAAAATTCGGTTTTAAAAAGCTTGAAATTTGCACTGATGATGGGAAGATAACGAGATTTAACCTCATTACCAGACCTCGGAAACTGGAACATTTAATTCGAGGCGAATTGGAACTCCGTTCGGAGATATATCTGACACTCGGCAGTGAACTGTTGACATACGGGCTTGAAAAATTAATTTTGTTCGTGAAGGGGCGAACGGGGAAAGAAGAAGAAAAAGTAAAATCAACTTTAAAATACGATGTGCTACGCATTAAACCAGATTATACTCAAGAGGAAAAAGATGAAGTCCAGGAGCTTTATTATAATAAAATCAACGCTCCCGTGAAAAAATTCGTTGATGCAATGGGAGACCGCGTGAAAAAGGGAAAGGAGTTCATGGAAGACACGGATCATTTTGTCAGGACTGAGGCTAGAGATGTTGCAGCAAAAGAAATAGTAAATCGCTTGCGAAAAACAACCGCTGATTTTGGATTTGATTTGAATCGAATCACGAGACGCACGGATGATTTGCTGGGGCGTATAGTGAACGTGTTAGGGGATGCAAGCACGCAATCGTTTCAAGCAGATGAATACCAAGCAGAAATTAGAGAAAAAAGAATCAGAAGCACGGGTGAGATAAAACCCCAATTGATCATAACACAGTCAGGAAATACGCTCCAGATCATAGGTGGTAGTGAAGTGGACTCTAACTTTGATGACATTGATCCCAACTTGCTCCAAGATACGTTAAGATTATTCCTTTTGACCAAAACACCCAAAGAAAAAACGAATAAAAAGTAAAAATCACTCATTTTTTTCTTGTTTCTTCGCCTTTTGAAGCCAACTAAGTGGATATCCGTGTTTTCCTAATAAATGACCGACTTCATGCTTGGCTGCGAACTGAAGATAATCCGGTTTTATTTTACCACTCAGAGTTGAAACGAAACAAATCCCCCACATGACGTAAGAAACGCCCAAGATTGGCTGAAATGAATGAATGATCCGAGAAAACATTGAGTAAGTAGGGACCAACCAATAATTGGTCGCACCCATCAAGGCGATTCCTTTCTCCCGGGGAATTTTCTTGAATTTTCTTGCCAATCCCGAAGTATTCAAAAAAATGCCGCGAAGGAATCTTTGAAAACTAATATCTTGATGCAGGTCTTCAACCGAAATATCAAATTCATCTTCAATTGTCTTTCTTATCAGATCCAACGATTCGTTCTTAACTTCATTTAAGGATATCAGGTAAATTTTTTTCAAATGCGTGTTAAACGCGGGTTTTAGTCCAGTGACAACGTGAAAGAGCCTCATTAAGAACCATTCGTTCAAATTATAGATATCACGAGTCAGTTCTTCCATAATTCTTTTATATGAGAGCGTGCTTTTTAATGACCAAGCTTTTCTTGGTTTAGTTCATGATAAAAATTTTCAATTTCTTGCTTGATTAAGAAAATCAAGGAGAATGACTTGATAGAAATCTGGTGATTACGATTTCAGGACTGAATGTTGACTGTTTTCATCTCGATTGATAAAATAAATTCCTGATTTAGTAATCCTTAAATTTTAAAAATGGCTTTAATCAACCGATCGAAGAGAAGCGGTCAGACAGGAAATTCCCTGTTCAAATCTGGATGATAATCGTAATGTTTTTAGATAAATTTCCCATCCTATTTTCGGAAATTTAACTTTAATCATTGTAATTTTTTGGAAAAAGATGAATTGAAGAATACGAATACTTAAATTTATTATTAGGAGTTGAATCAAACTGATCATAACGCAGAAAAAGCCCATTGAAGAGGTTTTAGCAACCTTGGAGAAATATAAGAAACTAATCGTGATAGGATGTGGGTCTTGCTCGACAAAATGTCAAACTGGCGGAGAAGAACAGGTCAAAGAAATGGTTGAACTTTTAAAAAGCAAGGGCAAGGAAGTTCTCGCTTGGGATGTTTTTGAAGAACCTTGCGACATGCGATTGTCCAAGAAAGACTTTCGAAAGATGAAGAGAGAAAATCCTGAAGTTGAAAATGTAGATGCTGCGATTTTAATGTCCTGTGGTTTGGGTGCTCAATCCTTTCAAGAGGTCACGGGAATACGGATCATTCCAACAAATAACACTATATTCATGGGCGTGACAGAACGTATAGGACGCTTTAAAGAATATTGTAAGGCATGTGGAGATTGTTTACTTGCATATACAGGAGGCATTTGTCCTGTAACACGCTGTTCAAAGGGTCTTGTGAATGGGCCATGTGGTGGCGTGGCAAATGGTCACATGTGTGAATATGGCAGTTACCAGAACGTAAAATGTGCTTGGCACATGATATATGAACGCCTAAAAGAGACAGGTGAGCTTGATAAGTTTTTAGTATTCCGCGGCGTGAAGAATTACCAATTCGCCAATAATCCCCGACAAGTCCCACCCGCTTGGGAATATAAAGTAACGGATGAGAAAGAGGAGGAAACGGCCTAATGGTAGAATATTATTCGAAGCTCATGGAACAAATCATGGAAGGAAAATTCTGTTTCACGGGCGAGCTCGAGCCTGCAAAAACCACGAACCCGGAAGAAGTCGTACATGCTGCGAAAGAGATGATCGGTTCAGTCATTGCTTCGAATGTCACGGATGGTCCTCAAGCCATGGCATACATGAACAGCATGGTAGCATCGTATCATGTCTTAAAAGGAGGCATGGAACCGGTTTATCAGTTAACTTGCCGCGATCGCAATCGAATTGCCTTAATTGCCGATCTTCTAGGTGCATATAGCCTCGGGATTCGCAATGTTCTCACGTTGACGGGAGACCATTCAGGTCTTGGAGATACCCCGGATGCAATGCCAGTGTTCGACGTGGATTCAGGTCAACTGGCAATGATTGCCAAGACACTAATGAAAGGATATGATTTGTGGGGCAACCCTGTACATGATCCGCCCAAGTTTTGGATCGGAGGAGCAGGAAATCCAAATAATGAATCGCTTGAAGAAGAAATCATGAAAATCCAACGCAAGGCACACGTGCTTGACTTCATCCAAACTCAAGTGATTTATAGCATGGACCTCGTTGAGCCTTTCATGGAAGGATTAAAAAACACTAAAAATGCCTATGGTCGAAAAATGCCCGTTTTGATCGGAGTCTTTCCGATGAAAACTTACGGAATTGCAAAATATTTCAACGATTTCATTCCCGGCGTGAAAGTACCTGAAGACTTGCTTGCAAGATTCAAGAAGATCAAGGACGAGCTGAAAGGAAAAGAAAATAAAAAAGCCAGAACAGAAGCCTATGCGGATCTGAACGTAGAATTTTTCGTTCCTTTCATAAAGGAAATAAAGAAATCAGGTGCTGCGGGCTGTCACATGATGGCTGTTGAATACCCAGACGTTGTAAAGAGAATAATCGATGAAGTCCTAAAATAAAATATTTATTTCTCCTTTTTTCCCATTTTTTCTTCATTTGCAAGATCATTCTAGATAAATATTTCTAAATAGACAACTATTTATAGTATTATTTAGAATTTTAACATCATGACACAAAAAACGATTTCTTTAAATGAAAAGGCATACGCAAAATTGAAAAAAATTAAGAAAAAGGGAGAAACTTATTCAGATTTGATTTTGCGCTTGTGCATTTCTCAAGAACAGTCAGATGAGGATGATCTGTTATTGAAACTTATCGGAGCCTTCAAAGAGGATGCAGATTATTGGGAACAAGTCGAAAAGCAAGTTCAACAATCTCGAGAAACACATTTAATTTCAGAGGATGAGGAATGAATTATTTATTAGACACGGGAATTATCATCGGTCTACTTAGAGAAGTTCCAACAATAGTGAAAAAATACAGGAATTTGCCTAAAGAACGATCGATCTTTTTTTCAGTATACTCCCTGACCGAATTATATGAAGGAATTAATAATGAAGGAATTAATAAAATCACTAATTTAGATAAAAAAAACGCACAATCAAAAATACTGAAGATATTAATAAATCATCTTGAGAAAAAAAAACAACTTCTTTCCTTAACAAGGTTGGAAGCAGAGATCTATGCCAATCTAAAGATCTCATTACAGCAAAGTGGGATGTCCATTCCAGTCATTGATTTATTAATTGGTACTATTGCTATTGAGAAAGATTTTACCTTGATCACGACAGACAAAAAACACTTTCAAATGTTGAAGAAGGTAATCCCGCAATTGAACGTGGAATTTTGGTGATATTCTATATCAATTGAAATTCTGATCATTTATGACATGGTGGCCGTGAATTTTTTTCCGCCTACAATCGTGATTATATTTTAAAACTGATCTGACTTCTCCAGATAATCCCCAAATTTGTTCGAGTTAAATTGATTGGTTCTGATTTCACCATGTACAAACCGAGCCAGCTTATTGATAATCCTGTTTGCATTTTCAATCATTCGTTTTATTCACGTGAAATGCAATACCAGTTTAATAGGCGCAATTTCGGCATCGACTGTTATTTTCTTTCGAATCATTGATTGGCTCTATCTATCAGGATTGATTTTAATACTAATTGGATTATTATTTAATTTACCAGATCGTGATACAATTGCGTGGTGTTGGCATGAAACAGAAAGGATTTTTCGCGGTATTTATCATTCTAGCCTTAACTTTCACTATCGCCCCTGGATTGAATTTTTCACCCGTTCCCGTCGTTGGAAACCAAGATGATGTCATTTTGACTGGAACCTGTACTTCAGGAATAAGTAATTTATATATAACCGTCAAGACCGATTCTCA
>JALGVI010000114.1 GCA_029838215.1 Candidatus Helarchaeota archaeon
GCGCCATCGACCAATGCAATTAAGGGAACCTCACCATCAGTTGGAGCCTGAGGCGGAACGAACGGCATTAATGGGAATAAAAACGGTGCAGGAAGGAGCATGTAAATAGGGACTGCAAGTAAGAAGAAAATGGTGAGTCCGGAAAAAATCTTGCGTTTCATTTTCTTTCATCCTCTTGTTTTTCTTTTTTCATGATGATTAACCTGATTATTTTTGATTTTTCATCGAATTCCATTCGGACGTTGGAATTTTTGGAAACGGGTAAAAATTTCCTTATCGGTTCAAGGATGACGAGCTGTCCCTTGTGATCGATCTGGGCCAGAACAGAAACGGATAGCGATTTCATTTTCTGAGAATCGTTACTGAGATCAACGGGGGAAATTTGAATTTCGTTACTACCGATTTCGTGGTACTGACGGACAAAATTCACCATTTCTTCCTTTAGATTATTTCTTGCTTCAAGATATGAAGATAATTGTTCAGAAATGTCTGTCAGATCTTCGTGTATGGATTGTCGAAACATTTCACGCCATTTCTTTGGTATGACGACTTCGTAACTCCTGCCAACTTTAGTATCCTTTGTTTGTAATTCAATATTCCGTTCAACTATTTCTTCGCTCACCAAAAAAATCAAGTCCGGTAATGTCGGAATTCCTGTATTATCTGAATTTTATTCATTCATTTAAGTAATAAATCTTGCTTCAAGTCAAGTTAAAAAAAAATCAAAATGAAAGCAAATTGTTTAGTTTTTTTTATTCGCTGCAGGTGTAGGACTCGGTTATCGTTATTCGTTCGAGCAACATGCCGTGAACGAGTATTGGTGTTATTTTTTTCGCCATTTGAACCGCTCTATCCAATTTTTTCTCTTTTTCAGCATGTATTCGAAGTAATAATCCGCCTTGTTTTAATTTATCGCCCCTTTTTCCACCGATTTCTATGCCAGCACCTTTATCCTTCGGTGCACCAGCAGTAATTGCGATTCTATTCAATTTCAAGTTATCTACTTGCGTGATGTAACCGCCTTTTGTTGTTTTAAGTTCATATTTATATGGTCCGACGGAGATTTCATCAGATTGTTTGGGATTTCCCCCTTGAACTTCAATGATTTCCATCATTTTTGAATGGGCTTTTCCCGAAGTCAAAATGCTTCTTGCGAGTGCTTTCCCTTGCCCGCGTGGAGTCTTTCCATTCATGTCAAGTAGCATTCCAGCCAAAGCAGTGGATTTTTCGATCAAGCTATCGGCATAGGCTCCCTTGGTTTTAAGGGCGGTGATGGCTTCTCGTGCTTCGAGGGCAGGTCCAATGCAGTCACCCACGGGTTGTCCACCATATGTTAATCCTGCTTCGATTTGAATTTGGAGATCCTTACCGATCCGAACCATTTTCCTTGCAATTCGGCGACCTTCTTCGAGATTTTTCACTTTAATGCTTTCGGTCGGTATGTCAAGTACCAAATTGTCGACACCCATCGAAAGTTTTTTCGCCAAAATGCTGGCAATCATCATTGATTCGGGATTGATGCCCAAGAAATGCTCCACCTTGATAATTTTCGGGTCGACGGGCGAGATGTCCACGTTTGCTTCAACGATGATGCCGTTTGTTTTGGTGACCATTTCGACGAGTTCTTCGGATTGAAACTCCACGCCCGCCAGAACTTCCATCGTATCAGCAGTACCGGAAGGAGAAGTGATGGCACGACTACAAGTTTTCGGAATTAATAAACCGGCAGCCGCCAAGATCGGAACGATTAGAAGAGTTACCTTGTTGCCGGGAACGCCACCTATCGAGTGCTTGTCGTTAACAACTCCGGGAAAATCGATTTTGTTACCCGTTTCAGCCATTGCGCGAGTCATGGCAACGATTTCTTTCACGCTCATCTTATGCAGTTGTTGCGAGAACAGAAAACCCGCGACTTCGATATCATTCAATTGATCTTGATTAATGCAGGTGATGAGTGTCGAGATTTCTTCTTCAGTTAGTTCTTCGCCAATCATCCTGCGCTTTATGATTTGCATGTGCCTTTCTTCTTCGGATTTAGGATACAAAGATGTCACTTCCACCCCATATTGTAAATTAACCAATTTCGAGTTTTCATGAAAAGAAATCCTGCAAAGATTATCAGATTTATTAAAAAATAGGAATTGAGAAGAAATAAACTTATTGAACTAGGACTTTCATCTTGACTATGTCTTTTTTCTTGAGTTTTTCCAAGATCTTGTTAATGTCCTTTGGTTTTATACCTGTTTGTAATGAAATATCTTCGACGGAATGGTTGCCATCGCAAAGCTCCCGAATTTGAAACTCTTTTTTAGAAATCAATCCCATTTGTACAGCCGAAGGTTCAATTGTTTTCATGTTGATGGGATACAGGATCGCATCTCCATCGAAATTTATGGTCATCCAATCGCTATCTTGGTATTTTTTGATGACAGAAACCACGTAATTTCGATCATAGTTCAGTTCTTGCGCGATCATGTCGATTGTACGATGTCCATCACACAAGCCCAAGACGGCTTGTTCATAAATATCAAAACCGATGCTTAAAGCAACCTCACCGATTTTTGGAAATAGATTGTAGCTTGCGGGAATGCCTTCCTTGGGTCTGGTGTGTTCGACTCGGAGTTTAATAAGTCCTTTTTTCTCCCATTCATCTAAGATGAAATCAACATCCGAGCGTGGCAAGTCTGCTTTTTGAGCAATTTCATCAATTGTATGATTTCCATCGCAAAAGCGAATCACAACACTTGTTTTAATGTCAAATTTGTCTTTCTTTTTCAGGCTGCGAGTCAAGTATGGGATCACGCGGGTCTGTTCAACTACTTGTGTAGTTTCTTCTACGGTTGCGTATGCAGCGGGCTGAACGACTTCTTGTGGTTGTTCAGGTACTAGTTGAACGACTTCTTGGGGTTGTGCGGGCTCTGGAGTTGTGGCAGAGATACTTTCGACTTCGGTGGTAAGATCTTCGAGAATTTGTTCGGCAAGATCCGTGGCACTTTCAGTTGCTTCAGTGCCGCCCGAACCATCAAGGTTAGGGATGTCATTTAATTGTGCGGACATTGCGGCAATATCAGAAGGTTGTCCAATTTCAACGGGTTCTAATATATCTTCGGGAATGATGAATTCTTCAGAGTAATCTTCTATAACTTCCTCGATCTCTTCTTCTACGACGAGTAGTTCTTCGCTTTCTTCTTCAGCTTTCGGAATCGTCGGAGGCTTACCGTACATTTCATGCTCGATTTTTTCGATTTTTTCTATGTCTTGCACGAACTCAGACAGGGCTTTTTCGATTTTTTCACCGTAGGATTCCATTTTTCGCTTGAATGCAAGCAATTGACCCACTCGTCCTTCTCTTGTAAACAATATCGTTGCAAAGTTATCCGAAGTCTTGAAAAAGATTAAATTGATGTTTGAAAGCGGAATGGAGTGATCTCCAACATCAAGCACGTGAAAATTATTCTTTAGAAAGTTAGTACAGAATTCGACATGCTTATCCAAATCGTCATCAGCATAGTATACCTGCCCAATTCTATCCATTATGGCGACATATACTTTTTTCATCAAGAGTTCGCTCATTTCTTTTGATATATCACGGACTATACTTTCAACGGGACTTTCCATCGTCTTACCACATCCGGTACACAAACATGTTTCATATTTTTTTATTTTTTTAGACTAAAATGATTAATTTTTGGTTCTGGAAGTATTTTATTAAAACGTGTCTAGCAGGTACTAGATATCAAGGAAGCTAGGACATGTACAATATTGCTCCGCCATCATCCTACGCCGATCACGAATACCTTCCCGAACCATCATCGAGCGTTTTTAGTTCACGTGCTTTTTGCTATAATTTTCTATATGTTATATTCATTTGCTATAAAATAATCTTGCCTCGAATAATATTTATTTCTTTGTGAAGCATGAATAGCGAAACGACCTATTTTTTCATGTTTTAACAAAGTATCTTGAGATTAAAAGTAACTTATCTTGAGATGAGTGCTGCGTCGAACGGGAGTGGAAGACCATTCATTTCAACCGCATAAATGATCGGATTTCAAGCCGTTTTTAGCAAGAAAATCCTTGCATTTTCATTTTACTTTGTTTATTAGCGTTCCGATCTTCTCGATGGTGAGTTCTACTTTATCCCCAGATTTAAGGAAGGTTCTCTGCACGAGTCCCACGCCTGCAGGAGTCCCCGTTCCAATCACGTCACCGGGAAGTAAGGTCATTGCGTCAGAAATGAAACTGATGATTTGCGGTACATTAAAAGCCATTTCAGAAGTGTTTGAATCTTGTTTTAGTTCGTTATTAAGTCTTAATTGAATCTTGAGGTTGTTTGGATCTTCAATGTTTGTTTCAATCCATGGACCTATTGGAGCAAAGGTATCGAACGATTTTGCACGAAAGAACTGCCCATCTTTTCTCTGTATGATTCTTTCCGACACGTCGTTCAATATGGTATATCCAAAAACGTGATCCAATGCGTCTTCAGTATCGACGGATCGACATTTTGTCCCAATTACAACGGCTAACTCGACTTCATAATCCACGGTCTTGCTATTCGGAGGAATGACTATCGCTTCATATGGATTCAGGATTGCCGTTGATGCTTTGGAAAAGAGCATGGGATTCTTGGGGAGTTTCATGCCCGTTTCTTTAGCGTGGTCCTTATAATTCAATCCGAGACAGACGATTTTAGACGGTTTCACGACGGGAGCCAGAGTTTTAAGGTCATCAACACTCAACAATTCATGCTCTTCTTCATCGAATTCGTCAAGAACTGAAGTCAGAATGGAAATATTATTCTCGTCCATCAAGATGGGGATATAATTATCCGTGTTCGGGTCTATATCGGGAAAAATTGAGTCCAAGCTCAACACGTTTTGATCCTTTAACACGAGTCCGATGAAAACATCTTGCTCGTATTGAAATCTGCCGATCCTCATTGCGCATCTCCTAGGTTTTTATAAATATTTGAACAATTATCTTTTAAACAACTGAACAAGTAATTTATTAAACAAACAATTAAAAACTTTTCAGTGCGTTTAAATGTTCTTGCTCATCTTGACTTGGGACGTAGTCCCTCTCGCGTTTTTATTGTTGCTTGCATGTCTAACTGCAGCTTTCATGCATGTGTTCCATACTCATGTAAGAACGAAGGGATTTGCATCATTTCATGGATTTATCGGAATTCTCACGTTTTTCTATCTGAAACTTGAGTATCTGGTGATGAGACTCGCCAATCACTTCATCCAAGGGAAATGGTCTTGGTTTTTTAGATCAAGAATCAAGCGGTTCATATTTGAGGAAATGCGATTGTTGATGCTTAGTTTTCGAGCAGTGTCTCTTGAACCGTATACCGTTGAGGAAACCAAAGCCATCGTGAAGAATCTCTTTCGTAACCATAAGAACCTTTCAATCATTGCACGTATTTGTCCTTGCCGAGCAGCCACCAATACAATTCTCGATAAAAATGGCAATCCATTTGATGACAAGCCGGTCGTGACCGATCTGGTTTTTCTAACAAAGACAAATAGTCTTCCAAAATCAAATGGAGCAAAAGGATTCATGAAATTCATCAGCATTGATGAAGCCTTGGAAAAAATAGACATATTTGAAAAAGCGGGTTTGGTCCATACGTTTCTGGGTCCATGCGATGCAATTTATGGCTCGGTAATGCTGACAATCTGCAATTGCAATCCAAACGTTTGTCTTCCATTGCTCTGGCACAAGCGAAAGAACTTTTCATTCTATCGAAAATCTCACAATATCGCCGTCGTGGATGTCGATAAATGCACGGGGTGTGGAAACTGCATTAAACGGTGTCCGATCAATGCTCGAGCGTTGAGTGATGGAAAGCCCATCGTGTTAGACCATTGTTTCGGTTGCGGTACTTGTAGAGTAACTTGCGAAGGACAGGCCACCAGGATCGTGCCTACGAAACACAAGCCAACTTATTTTCCAGAGTACATGGTACGAAGAAGTAATGGAGATTTCATAGGCAATTAAAAAAATCTATTTTTTCCATTCATATTCTCTCTTGACGAATGCAATTGCCATCAGCCATTCCGTGAAATACATCCAAAGCGGATAGATTAGCCACGTTAAAAAACTCGTTTTATACCCATTTAATAATCGATCATACTTGGTTATTTGAAACAAAACTAAATACCTGAAGCAGAGGAAATAAATCATGGCACTAATTGCAAGCCATAGATTAATATTTTGAAGGATAGATAAGCTAAAAGGAATATAAGTTGTTAATACGGGATAATAGACACCTGGCACTGGTAGAGGCAAGAACAACGAAAGAATAAACATTATTAATAGTGCCGTTTCAGCAAAAAATGGAAATTGAAACCATAGAAATTGTCCGAGCATATATTGCGGATTGAACCTATAGCCCATCTGAAAACCACCTCCATACCAACGTAACCTCTGCTTGATCGCTTGTTTAAAAGATGATTCAGCAGGAGATTCCACCTTTGCTTCCTTATCTAGAAGTAGTGCCATTTTCTTCCTGGAAAATTTTAGAATTTTATTTGTCAAAGCAATGTCTTGCACGTGGATGCTTTCGATTCCCTCGTATCCGCCAATTTCATTGAATATGGAACGCCGAAATGATATTGAGCCTCCCCAGCAACCTCCGCTGATATTCCACTTGTAGATATTAAATTTTTTGGCATTTCTAATCGCATCAATTGCTGCCAAACCGAAATATGCATATCCACCCAAGTCAAGTCGCAGGAGCTGTTCTATCAAGTTATCCCCTGTAAATACGGCCTGACTCCCAACACATCCCGTGGTGAATTCGTAGTAAGGATGAACCATGCGTTTTAAATACTGTTCGTGGTGCCTACAGTCAGCTTCCGTGATGACGATGATGTCGTTTTTTGCCCTTTCTACAGTCAGCTTCCGTGATGACGATGATGTCGTTTTTTGCCCTTTCGACTGCCAGTGTAATGCCATAAGCCACGGGATTGAAATGATCCGGCTTCTCAGGTAACTCAAACCGGTTTAATAGTCTTATTTCGGGATGTGAATTATTTTGAGCAAAGTTTCGCACGATTTCGGGAGTTCTATCTTTCGATTCATCGACTATCAGTATTTCATATTTGTCCTTCGGATAATCAACCGCCAGAAGAGAGGAGAGAACCGTGGCAATGTTTTTTTCTTCATTTTTGGTGCACACGATTACAGAGACTTCCGGCTCAAATTTTATACCGTGT
>JALGVI010000115.1 GCA_029838215.1 Candidatus Helarchaeota archaeon
GACACGAAATCCCAAATGTCTGGGTGATGATGGAAAATCGGAGCACTTCCCATTGCGTTAGGGGACGTGACTGCAACATTGGCTTTTGGCACGCAATATTCATTTCCATTAAATGAGATTGCAATTCCCCCTTCTTTCATGACGAGTTCTAACATGTCCTTATCAGTAATGCTATCGCCCGTTGCAACCATGTCTTTGATAGAATGGCCTGTCCTTTCCGCAATTGTCAAGACGGCTTCGGCTTTTCGACGACCACCTCGAACAATGACTTGATTCATTATTTTGGAGTAACTGGACTTACCAGATTTCCAAAAGAAGGAATTCAAGTCATCAACGACCTGCTCGATCATTTTCCCACGATTCACATATTTATTGAATACTTGATCAATTAAAACCCGAATCGCATCAGAGAGATCATTCAGTTGGGGCTTGAGCATTGCAACATCAAGCGTCGTACAATACACGTGATCTGGATTCACACCAATTCGGGCTGCAATGCCGTGGGCATGTTGTGAATAACTCGTCGAAATTATGAAAATTTCCCAATTTTCTTTTAAGTTTTTCATTAATTCTTCAATTCCGGGGATCATTCCTGGATTTCCCTGGGAAATTTTTACAAGCTCTTCATCCGTGAAATACCATATATAGAATGGAGCAAGAAGTCTCAAAGTATCTCCTGGTTCATAACTCTCAATTCCGAGATTTTTAACTTCATCAGGATGATCAATGAGATAGTCATCGTAAATACTAATCATCATGAAGAATTCTGCAAGATTTGGTCTCTTTAAACGAGATTCTAAAATTGGGAACAATTCTGCCGCGAAATCAACATGTGAAATCGGTCCTTCTAAGTCCCAACAGCAGACTTTCATTCCTTCATTCTCCTTTTCATTTTATCTAAAAAATTAGAAATAATGGGCTGGATAAAAAGCGCTGATTTGCCATGTCATCGCGCCTTTTATTAATTTAACTTATGAAAATAAAAGATTTTTAGTAATTTGTCGATTTGTCCTGCTAATTGATCATTCAAAGATTAAAATGAATCATAAAGCCAACTAATGAGACCATCTGCATTATTTTTTTCATATTCCGCGATGATTCCGCCCTTTCCGCAAAATTCACAGTCTTTTGCCTTTCCAAACTTGTCTTTGTTAATGTTTTTTGTAAAATGATCGTATTTAAAATAATTAAAAGAAACGTCCTTGTTAAATAATAAATCGATTAACGTGTCCATGACGAATCCCGCTATGATCTTGGGCGTGCCAAAACTTGCAAGGGTGCAAGCACCCCCATCTTGGGATCGATCGTGAAAGATGCCGCAAGCAAGGCAGGGATCAACGGTGAGATCTCTCACGATTTGGATCGTCCCTCCAACAAGACCTGCTGCCGTGTTGATTAAAAGCTTCTTTCGAGCCAGGGCAATCGTTTGAATGACCATCCTTGCACTGAACGTATCAAGTGCAGTTATTACCACGTCAACCTTGGAAATCTCCTCATCAAGCGTGGCAATAACTTTTTTTGCTTCATTCTTCTCCTCTGGAAGAGTTATCAAGCTAGGGATGACCATTTTCAAGGTATTTATTTTCACACCGCCCATCGCCTCAAGTCGTTCACGCGCGGCATCCACCTTGCTCTTAAACACGCTCTCAACCGAATATAATGGTTGCCGGTAGATGTTAAACCAATCAACATTTCCATAATCAAGCAAAGTCTGCTCACGTATTCCCAAGATTGCACAATCCATCGCTAATTCTGCACCCAATAATCCAATTCCCGCAATGAATGTTTTTTTTCGCCCCAATTGTTTAATATCATAACCCGTTCGTTCATATCGATCAACCCGTAATTGGTAGATTCTTTCAGGATTAATTTCTGAAGATTGCCACCAGATGGGGATTCGGTCATCTAGCTTGCTTGAAATTACATCTAAAAGCAGGTCATCTTCTTCCAGATACTTGTTATTTTCAGGATCATCCTTATAGATCGTGTAAAAAATCGGCGGTTTGTGTAATTGATATTTTTCCATTATATAAGTGCCCAATTGATGCACGTACTCCATGCGTTCTTCATTTTTGAATTCATCCATTGCTCCCGTATCGGGATTTTGCACGAGAAAAGGATTCAAGCCATCACCACAAATCCGGTAATAATTCTTTGAAAATAACTTCATGCGGTGGGCGAATGAACACGTGATAAGGGACGATTTTAAACTTGTCCTGCTTTCCAAGCACCGCAAAATATAACGTTGTTTCTGCATCCTCATCCAAATGATTGATGAAGTTCGCAAGAAATATCTTGTGAAATACGGGCGAAACCGATTCATGCGGAAAAAATTTCCAAAATCCTAGCAATTTTTCGTCTAAAAACGCATTTTCGATGTTTTTCGGGCGGTAATTCTGGTGTTCAAGCTTCCCTTTTTTACCCTTAACCAATATTCCCATTTTCACGTCCTTTTGAAGCTCCGTCCCGATGATCCTCTTTAATTTCTCCTGATTCTCCTTGAACCATTCCAATTCATCGTAGCATTGCTTGATATCGTGTGTTTCCTCAAGAAGCTCCTCGATATTGTCCATCACGCATTCGAGGTTGGAATTAATGATTTCATATTTCTTCTTTGATTCCTCCATTTTATATGCTTTAACAGCATCGTCCAACGATGATCTCGATGCCTCAAGCAAAGAAAGAACTGAACTTGCCTCTTTCTCCAAATTTAAGAGTGGTACCATCTTGCATTCCATTTCTAGATCCATCACGAAAAGACTCATTTCCGAAAGTGACTCATTGAATATCAAGTGTATTTTCGGTGTCATGACTTCTTCAGGATTGTCTGTCTGCAACTGAAAACGCTCTAAAAATAACGTGGCAACATCTACCTTGGAATAAAATGGTTTCTCCATTCCAGGATGCACGTGCCAATCTCCGACATGCAACAATTTGAATGAGGAAAAAGATTCTCGCAATTGCTCGACTCTGGCAAAAGCTTCACTACTTAATCTAATTCTAATAGAAGTGGATTCCGAATTAGTATCAATTAAGAAATGACGAATCTGTATCGTTTCTCCATTGAAATAACCTAAGACATACCCTCCCAATTCCTTGAAATTTTTTCTATCTATTAATTTACTCGCACGTTTTTTGCAATCTTCTAACGCCATTGAATCAATCCGTATCTTATAAATTTCAATCCATCCTCTATAATCTCTTCAAATTATCTCTGGCAATCTACATTGCTCGATATTTTCCGGTTATCTCATCTGTTAAATAAATCAAAGGATTTGAATAATCTTTATATTTTGTCCAAACGAAATGGCGATTCATTAAGGCGAAATGCAAGACCCCCTTTGAGTCCCAACAAACATCTCGAATGGGAGGCGTGCTGGTAACTTTTGGCGGATGTTCTGGATATCGCGGCTGATATAAAATCTTAATTATTATGACCGTGCCATTTCTATCAAGAAAATGACCATATACTCCCTTTGAAATGATCAGCGGATTTATCAATTTCCACGTTGCCTTATAATATCCGGGGGTATTGACCAAATCAAAAACATGTTCGCCAAAAATTCGTTTTGAGATGAATGTTTCCCCCTATTGGTTCTGGCTCCCAATATATTCTGGGCTGCTGTTTTCCTTCGGCTATGGATTTGACGTGTGTTTTTAAGCCCACGGCTCGTTTTACTCCATTATCATCAATATAGTGTAATTTTATTGTAATTTGTTCTAATTGTATCTTGTCGCGAATATTTTGAAACTGTTGCACGTAGTCCACGACTTCCGTGCTATATTTATCCTTTAATTGCTTAATGAGATCTTGAAATGTTGTATTACCATCATAAGATAAATAATCCGTTGTTTGTAAAATAGGACAACTTAAAGTTATCTCTGCCATTCTTTGAAATCTCCTTTATAGTTTTATCTATCAACTCAGATTCTAAATATTTTTTTCTTTTGGTGCAGACGATTCCGTGCAGGAAAGATGCGAAGTAATGGATTTGTTTCTTTGCATTTTTTTTAATAAACTCGTAACTGGATTGATTCATGGAGTCTTTTTCCAATTTTTTTACCTATCTGCTCTAGCCTGGATGATTCCAAACGTTTAACTTGTACGTAAGCCGGCGGTCTTGCAATAGTATATAATTGAATTCCTGATGGCTTGATCAAATTAAAAGCATTGATCAAATCATCAATGTTCTGTTCGCTCGCATTTTCTTGTATTAAAAGCGTCTGCAAGATTAATCGTCTTGGTTTTAGCAATGATTCCCGGAATTGTATAAGAGAATGAATTATTTCTTTTAAAGCGGGAACTGATGGATGGGGGCGATTAATTTTTTCGAAAATTCTTTGATTTCCAGCATCAAGCTTTGCAATGACCTGATCAAATCCAAATAAATTCTCGCAAACATCTTTCAAGTGCATCGTTGAGCTATTTGTTAAAATCGAGAGAGGAATGTCTTGGTTCGCAGTTTCATCTCTAACAAGTCGTGCAGCTTGTAGGAATTCTCCCAAACACGTATTTAACGTGCCTTCTCCTTGATATCCTGCAAAAGTCAGCGAAGAAATTATCGTATAACTGGTCAAAATCGATTTTAGCTCTCGTTTAAACCTATCAATTTGATCTGCAAAAAGGGTAAACCGATGCACGGGCTTCACTTGACGAGCCTTGCCAAGCTCACAGTAAAGACAATCAAACGTGCATGTCTTCTTCTCAGGAAGGATATCTATCCCCAACGAATATCCCAAACGACGCGAAAGTACGGGACCAAAAAAAAATGATTTCAAAGTGCTAACTCTCTCGGTAAAATCGAGTGAAAAATTCATTTTTCCAATAATAAATTTATTTGACCGGTTCCTTCAAATCTTGATTCACAGAGTTTAATAATTTCATCATTTGAAATAGAATCTTGGACTCCTTTTTCTAAACATCGAATCCGAAAGCCCATCTCATGCAATTCTTGGAGAAGCATGATCGGATCGGTTCCGACATTCCTAAGCATGTATGGACAAAATTCCATTATTATTTTCAAGCTATTTTCTTGTAGGATTTTTTTTGCTCCCTCTAAAACTAAACCCTCAGCACCTTGAACATCCATTTTGATGAGCTCTATTTTAGTATTTCCCACGACATCCTTAAAATAATCGTCTAACGTTATGGCTTCTACTTCTTCATAGCCTGATTTGAAAACGACATTTTCAAAGGAGAGCGAATGATTGCCAATAACCTCATCATCGAGAAAAAGCCTCAAGACTCCTCTTTTATTGGAGAGTGCCTTTTGGGCAGATATGACATTTTCATAACCATTAACTTCGATGTTTTTAATAAGAACCGCATAATTTTTTGGCTCTGGTTCAAATGCATATACTCTTCCCGTCTCACCCACCAGCTTAGCCGCTAACAATGTATAATAACCAATATTTGCCCCTATATCTAAAACAATCATGCCCTCTTTCACCAATTCTTTAAATATATTTGTTTCATATTCTTCATAAACACCATATTTTAATATAGGGGCTGTTATATGGGTTTGACTAGCGTCTAAGTACATTTTAATTCCATCACGCGTCGTTACGAGAAAAATACCTTGTTTCGGTTTAATTTTATCGTAAATAAACTCGAAAAGAACGCTACCAAATGGTATTTTTGAAAATCCCTTGTTTGAAAGAAAATTTTTTGTCTTGATCAGAGAATCATTAAGAAATTTCTTTATCGATTTTGACATTTTTCAGACCGATTTTTTCTTTATTTTTAAGAATCTTCAAGTTGTTATTAAACATGTCTGTGCAGTAAAAGCGGTGGAGTCGAATTGTAATTCATGTTAACGACGAATCTTCAATTAAAAGAAAAAAGAATCAATAATTACCGATTGACAATAATTGGAGTTAAGTAGTTGATTAAATCTAAAAGTTTTTCAACTTTTCTACGCGTTTTTTTGGTATCACAGACTATTATATTATAATCTTTTTGAAAAATCTCATGAATTATCTTATTTTTTCTTGAAATCACATGCTCCTTGTAAAAGATTCGAATATCTTTTCCCTCATAAACCGGAATTTTAGAAGCCGATTCTTCGTTTACAAATATTTGCCTTCTAATTTTTCTTGTTTTTTCCCAATATAAATAATCATCCACCGATTCTGCTATCCTTCCTAAGTATAAGTATGTTGGATCCTCTTTGTCTTTAAAATGTTTGTAAATGCCTTTCTGGTTAAGAATTATGATTTTTTTTAATTGTTTCAAGGAAGACTCGAGACTGCTCTTTTTTATTCGAAAGATGCGTTCTATAATGCGTGGTAGGTTATCATACAATACGAGAGAATATGCGTACACGCGATAATTCAACGTGAAAAAAGAAGGTGAAATCACAAAACCATTTAAGAAGAAGTCTTTTATCGTTCTCATTTTTCCATTATATGTTACAAATCGACCAATAGGAGACTGAACGTAATTCTCTTCGTAAACTCTGTATGCATACCATGGTTCAGGAGAATATTTCAGAAACGGGGCCCTTATTTTCCCATTTTGAATGCTGAAATAATAAGGCCCATTTCTAATTAAATGATTGGGAACAACATAAGCGTCGAATATTTTCTTTTTTAAGAAAAATATGTCCGGTATGGGATTGCTCCCTCCTGAAATAATTAACCTCTTTATCGAGAAAAATACTTTACCTTTGGCTTTCGTTGCAATTCCCGCTTTATTCACGATAATTAAATCAGAATAGATTCCATCAGCACCACTTTCCATTAGGATTCTTAAGTTTTTCATTATTGAGTCCTTTTCAAGGATGAAATCATCGGATGCAAGCAACATCACGTAATTGCCTGTAATGTGTGGTGCCAAATTAAG
>JALGVI010000047.1 GCA_029838215.1 Candidatus Helarchaeota archaeon
TAGTTTATTCCGTAGAGATGCAATTTCTTAGCCACGTCATACCAAATAATCTCTCCCTTCAAAATAAAACCGACTCTTTCCAGAACTTCCGTGAGATCGTGGTTCAATAGGTGGTACTTACCTTTATAATACATGTTACCAATAAACACGGCACAGTATTTTTTTGGTTTTAATAATCGAAAGCATTCATAAAATACGTCCTGTAACAACGATTTCCATTCCTTCTTTGTTTTGGGGGCTTTTTCATCAAAACGACTTAATTTTGAAAGGTCTGAATACACGCCTTTAGCCGGTTCACCCACTTTCTTGTAAGTTCCTTTTGATTTGGGAGCTTTATCCATTAACCAGAATGGAATATCGGTTAAAACAAAATCAATTTCTTCATTCAACCTTTTTAGATATTCTCTTGAATCAGCGTGAAGCATTTTTTGCTTTTTTATACCTTCCACGCCACACACTTCATTGTAAATGTCAATCCACGCTTGATTCTGTTCGATTCCAAGCCCTCTTCTACCGCAGATTGAACATCCAATTAAAGTTCCACCAACGCCACAAAAAGGGTCTAAAACGAGTTGGTCTCTTTTTGTAAAAGTTTCAATCAACTGAGCACAAAGTTCGGGTGGTTTTTGTCCACCGTGTGTATTGCGGAGTTTTTGTTGATAGGAGGGAGGAAATGATTTCGGAATCACGGACTTTGTCGAGAATAGCCATTCTTTACCTGTAAGGTCATTGACTCTATTTCTAATGTCAAAATATCCGCGGGACTTCCCTTCAGAATCAAATAACTCAACTTTATTATTTGAGTTTTTCAAGGTCTTACGTCCATTCTTTTATTTTTTAAGATTTTGCAATGATCATTGCATGATCTTCACTATATGGACTTAAATCGATAAGTTGTTCCACATCGAATGAATTTTGTTTCAAAATATCGGTTTGTGCTTGATAAATTACCGAAGGTTTTTGCGTTACATCAACAGATCGTGCTTTCACGCACAAAATGATACGGCTTTTTGATTTTAGAAACCATCGAGAATTTAAACTTATAATTTCGGCTTGTTCGGGCTGGGCTACATCAGAATAAATTAAATCGACATTTTCTATAAGTGAAGCATAACTCTCAGGGAATCGCACGTCAGCCAAAATAGGGATCATGTTGGAACGAGGCTCACTTATCGTGACTAATTCTCGACAGACACGAGGAGAAAACTCAATACAATACAATCGTCCTGTTTTTCCGATCATGTCTGAAATGTGACTTGGAGTGGTTCCTGAAGCCGCGCCTAAATAGAGAATCTTCATTCCCGGCTTGATAAGGTTAGGAATAAGACCCTTTAACAATGCTGCAGCCAATTTCGAGCGTCTTGGCTCCCAAGTCCTATATTCAACACTATCTTGAGTTACCAATTTTTCGCCGTAGACTTGTTGACCCGGGACTAATGATCTCGTGGCTATTTTTTCGATGCCCTCCTCGTTTATATAAACAAAGACATCATCGTTATTTTTATATGGTTTAACCTTCATGCCTTTTCCTCCTTTGGCTTTCTACGTTTTTTTCGTCTTCTTTTCTTCTTTTTCTTGTCTTTTCGTTCTTTTTTAACTGTCTTTTTCTTTTTTGGAGGCTCGCCATATTTATCTTCCAAGGTCTTAATGTGCGCTTTTATGTCACTTAAAAGATTATCTGCAATATATTCTCCAGAATAGGCATCAACCCGAGCCGCAATCGTTAATTTTGAAGCCAGAGCTCTTGCAATCTTTCCTCTTAGCCACCATTTTGCAGAATGAACAGGTTCCCACTGAAAAATTATGCCGTGTTTAGGAGGTTTTGCTCCAGTTTTTAATGATCGAAATAAGGCACGCTCAGCACCGAGAATCTGCATTGTTGATGATGGTTTAGTGGCCAAATGATTAAGCCCTCCACCTAAGGCTATTAACCTTGCTCCTAAGAGCGGTCCAACAATGCCATTGATGTTAGGGGCAACAATCTTCATCAATTCTTCCACATACTGTGCCAAGCTGGAACGAAATGAATACAAACCCTGAATCACGCTGGCGAAATCTTGAATCGCACTAAAATCGAAATCACTCATTTCACTCCCCATGCTTTTTGCAGCCAATTCTGCTGCTTTAATAGCAGTTTGTTCCGAGATACCTATTTCACGGAGATTCTTCTCCGTAAAATTACTCCTTTTTAACCGAGCGAATTTTACATATCGCAGGTGATTTGACACTTTTTTATCCAATTCGGGAAAATGTAATCCATACCATTCACGAAGTCGAGATACTAAAATGTTAATCGATTTATCTAATTGATCTATCGTTTCTATTGATTGAATGATTAATCGATCCTTCCCTTCGATGCCTTCCGCAGTTATTTTTATCTTCTTTCGGGTCATGACGAAATTCAAATTTCGCAAGAAATCTTGAAAATCTTCAACAGGACATTCAACTATCGCTAATAATGCAGGAATATCATCTCTGATTTTTTTCCCAATAGCATTGGGGCTTTCAAGGATAATTTCAGAACCTGAATCCTTAAAGTTTTTTAAAATTCTTGCATCTTCTACGATTAATCGTGATATTCCCGCCTTCTTTAAATTCTCTACAAGCTCATCACGGGCAGGAAGCACTCCTTTTTGTTCTATCGCAATGTGTATTTCGGCAATTTCTTCCGCATTTCCAGAATAAAGATGCGAGATGAGAATTTTTTCACCAGTTTCATCTAAAACAAAATAACCAACTGAAGTATTGATAAAATATCCTTTCAATTATATCGTATCTCCACAAATTGCAAATTATTTAGTAAGAATTCGATCTTGACATAATTAAAATTTCCTCTCAAAATCAAGAGATACAAAATTAATGGAAAATTTTTAAGCAGTTAATTTTGTCATTGCAGGTCAAAGACTTTTTGGATGCGGTCTTCGAAAACATTGAAAGGAATTTCATAAGACATGACATGTTGTTTTATCGAATCCTTGATTTTTGAGTCATTTTTCAATTCGAAAAGCCCACGTTTTGTCAAGTACTTGATGATCGTGTTAAATTCTTTAAAGTCCATTAATTTCATGCCAAATTCTTCCGAAACAATCTTTAAATCATGAAATACTTCACGTGGCTTTATCGCAACTCGATTTTTCAAGGACTTTACAATTGAGAAACAAACCAATAATTCAGGTTTTGTGAGCGTCTCTAATTCAAGCAAATCGATTTCAGGGAACACGTGCATCTTAGACTCCCTAATCAAGTCGAGCGAGATGTGGTGTAATCCTCTTTGTTCCGCCATTTTTCCAGCATGATACAGCAACTCAATACCGTGTCGAGCATCATTAGTCGCAGCTGCAATGGTTGCAGCCAGCTCAAGTACATCTTCACCAAGATTTGCTTCAAATGCAAGCTCAGCTCTATACTGGAGAATTTTAAATAGGTCATCTTTTGTATAATCTTTTAACGATATTTCTTCTTGAAATGCACCCAACTTCATGATTTTTAAAATTTCATCTAGTCCAGACCTCATTATTCCTATGATACTCACGGGATTATCGGGAAATTGCTCACTCAACTCCAAAAATGCCTGCAAATCCGTAATTTCCAAGTATTGACATTCATCCAAAATTAAGATCAAGTTAATTTTTTCATGAATCAGTCGCCTTTTTATCAGGGCGATGGCAGATTCAAATCCCAAGCCTCTCGAGTTGATTTGAAAAATATTCAATAAGTGAGTGACTAAAGATGTTCTTGACTTGTTCACGAAACAATTGTAATAAAACGACTTTAATTTTCTATTCGATTTATTCATGAATTCTTCAAGTCTTGCACAAAAATATTTTGTCAAGCAAGTTTTTCCAGAACCAGGTTTTCCTGTTACCAGAACGTTCAGGGACTTTCCTTTAAGAATTGGACGGAAGGTTCGGGCAAGCATTGCCAATTCGGATTCACGGCAAGGTAATTCTTCCGGAATAAAATCTCGGAACAGCGTGGTTTCATCCTTGAAAATTGCGCTTTTTAATAAAATCGCATCAAAAAGATCGTTTGAAATTTGCATGGCAATCCCATTTTTATAAAAATAAGATATTAAGGCAACGGCTTTTTCCGTGCTTTTTAGCCGTCTTTGATGCCATGTTCATATATTTCAATTACGGTTTCACCTTCGGGTAGACAAGGACTATCAACCATTCGCACCACGCGCTTCATTCCCTTTGACTTACGAAGGTATAAACGATACGTGCTTGCATGAGCCAAAACGTGTCCACCTACTGGTGTAGTAGGATCCCCGAAAAACAGCCCTGGTGATGCCATTACTTGGTTGGTAATATATACCGTCAAATTATGCGCCTCGGCGAGTTGCAGGAGTTTATGGATGAATTTATTTAATTTTTGCTGTCGATCAGAGAGAGTACCTCGTCCAACATATTCTGCCCGGAAATGAGAAATCACGGAATCAACGACGATTAGTTTTATGTTCTTGGATTTAATGAGTGGGGGAATCTTGTCAAGAATTAACGTTTGATGATCGGAATTATATGAACGGGCGTAAAGAACATTCTCTAAAACTTGCCCGGGATCCAATTCAGGATATTTTCCTGCAATTTCGAGGATGCGTTCAGGTCGAAATGTCCCTTCAGCATCAATATAGAGAGCTGATGCATTCAATCCGCCATTTTCTTTAGGAAGCTGAACCGTCACGCAAAGTTGATGCGCAATTTGCGTTTTTCCCGTCCTGAATTCGCCATAAACTTCAATAATAACGCGTGTCTCAACGCCTCCACCGAGCAATTGATCAAGTTGCTCTGAACCAGTCGTGAATCTATCCATTGCCTTACGTTGCTCGAGAAGTTGTGCAGATGTGATAAAACCGATCTTCAATTTCTCACGTGCAGATTGGATGATCTTACTACATGTTGCCTCTCCAATTGCAGTTTGTGCTGCCAATTGATTTGGCGATGCAACGGCAATCGCCTCAAGAGATTCGATGCCACATTCCGTTAATTTGTCTGCGATCGCGGGACCCACGCCAGTAAGGTCGGTTAACTTGTATTTGACTTCCTCCTCTTTTTCTTCCAAAACTTCTTTTTTCTCTAAGACTTCCTCTTCCGAGCTTTTTTCTTTTTCCGAAGCCTTCGTCTTCTTTTTCTTTGCTTTCTTGGTCTTGCTTGTTTTTTTCGTCTTCTTGGCTTTGGGCTTTGCCTCGGCTTCCATTTCCTCTAACTCTTCTTCAGAAAATAATTCCTTTTCCAAATCAAGAGTTTCTTCAACATTAGTCTTTGCTGATTTTGATGCCATATCTTTAACCTCAAATCATGACATTACTTTTTAAAAAGAAATCATCAAAGATCCTTTTTAAAATAAGAAAAGAGTTGAAGAAATATCTGAAAAATCATAAAAATCAAAAATAAAGAGAGCGATCGGTAAAAAACATCCGATAAAAATAGCTAAAAATCCAAAATTCTTCAGAAAGGAAAAATCACGTGATTTAAAAATCTTGAACATGAGCCGAGAAAGATTTTTCAGATCTCGAGGAGAGATTATTGTAATGCTCGAAATCGATTTATGCGGGATTCAACTAAAAAATCCGACAATCCTCGCATCAGGAGTTCTAGGAATTTCGGGATCATTATTGTCTCGAGTATTAACCGAGGGTGGAGCTGGCGCAGTCGTCACGAAGAGTGTTGGTCCTGTGAGAACAGGGTTCCCGAATCCTACCGTTGTTGAGGTCGAAGCAGGATTTTTAAATGCAATGGGACTTCCGAATCCGGGAATAGAAGAGTTCATCAAGGAAGATTTAATTCCTTTAGCGAATAAAGGACCGATATTTGCAAGTATTTTTGGTTCTGATTCTGAAGAATTTGCCAGAAATGCAAGATTGATCGAACCACACGTTCAAGCAATTGAACTAAACGTTTCCTGTCCCCATGTTCAAGTGGGTCAAATTGGACAGGATGCCTCCTTAACGAAAGAAGTCGTTTCAGCCGTGAAGAAAGCAGTCAAGATTCCTATTTTTTGTAAATTGACACCAAATGTTGCACCTCAAGACCTTATTAAAATTGCACGGGCGGCACAAGATGAAGGTGCAGACGCAATTACGGCAATAAACACAGTACGAGCCATGGCTATTGACATTAATATCGAAAAACCCATTTTAGCGAATCGTCATGGAGGACTTAGTGGTCCCGCCATAAAACCAATTGCAATTCGAGCGGTATACGACTTGGCAACAAGTCTAGACATTCCCATAATCGGGGTCGGAGGAATCACGACATGGGAAGATGCTGTTGAGTTCTTTTTAGCGGGAGCCTCTGCCATCCAAATAGGGACAGGCATAGCATGGAAAGAAATAACAATATTCAAGTCAGTATGCGAAGGGATAAAACATCATTTAAAAAGAAAAGGTTACGCGAACGTTTCAGACCTAATAAAACGGGCGCATCGTTCAATAAAAAAGTGATTCATTAATGATAAATAAACCAATCATAGTTGAAATCAAACAAGTCCAGAAAGAGGCTAAAAACACGTTTTCATTGCAGTTCCAGCTCCCAGAAAAAATGGAAATTCCACGACCTGGGCAATTTTTAATGATTTGGGTGCCGGGCACCGACGAAATTCCCATATCAATTGCGAAAATTGATGAATCTAGAAATACCTTGATGATCATCATACGAAACGTCGGGGAAACCACGGGCATTCTGACTTCAAGTAAAAAAGGAGATGAAATAGGTATCCGTGGACCAATGGGTAATGGATTTAGACTCGAAGGAACTCGGCCGCTCTTGATTGGAGGCGGCATTGGAGTGGCGCCCTTGATAGCATTGACAGACAAGTTGTTAAACGCTAAAATGGAAATTCACTTCATTAATGGCGCAAAAACTAAGGATGATTTGGTGTTTCACGATTACCTAAGGAAAAAAATTCCGAAATACCACGTGACTACGGATGATGGAACCATGGGCTTCAAGGGATTCACTACGGACAAGCTAAAAGAACTCATTAATAATACGAAATTCGACCAAATCTACACGTGTGGCCCCGAAATAATGATGAAAACCGTTCTTGATACGGCATTGTCGAAGAACATTCCAATCCAAGCAAATCTTGAACGAATTTTTAAATGCGGCATGGGACTTTGTGGACATTGCGTTTTGGATCCAACAGGTCTCTTGACTTGCAAGGATGGTCCCGTATTTTCAACGAACCAATTGAAACAAATTTCGGATTTTGGAACCCAAAAGCGTGATTTTAATGGAAAAAAAATACCAATTTAGGAGAGAAAATGAATGGTAAAGATTTTAGGAGTTGCATGCAGTCCTAGAAAAAAAGGTAACACGTCGTTTCTCATTCAAACAGCATTAAACACCATTGAGAATGAATGTGAAACAAAATTCATATCATTAGCAGGCAAAAAAATAAATTTTTGCACTGCCTGTGATTATTGTAAAAATGAACCGAAATGTTCGATCGATGACGACGTCGAAGCGATCTTGAACGAAATGAAAGAAGCAGATGCCATTATCCTCGGCACACCAGTATACTTCGGGAATATGTCTGCTCAAGCCAAGGCATTAATCGATCGTTCATTGCCTCTGAGACGTAATGGAATGCTTCTCCGTGATAAGATCATGGGATTTGTTGCTGTTGGCGGCTCCAGGAATGGCGGTCAGGAACTCGTCCTGCAATCGCTTCATAACGGATTTCTCATCCACGAGTGCATCATCGTTAGTGATAAAGAAACCGCCCATTTCGGAGGAACCGTCGTAGGTAGAAATCCGGGTGATGCAGAAAAAGATGATATTGGATTAAAAACCGTGAAAAACTTGGCAATGAGAGTGCTAGATATTACTAAAAAAATCAAAAAATGAAAAACAGGAGAAAAAATAATGCCAACAGAAAAAGATGAGATAACTGAGCTTTTAAAGGAGCTCATCTTAATCAATGGAATAATTGCAACGGAAATAATAACATTGGTCGAAAATTCATCAAAAATTGCACGAAAAAGCGATACGATTCCTCCGAATTGTGCAACTGCACATAAATCATTAAACGAACAGATATTAAAAATCATTGAAAAATATCACGGAGACCAAGCAAGCATTTTAAGAGATCACATAACAAAGCATTGAGACTTTTAAATTAAAAATAAGCAGAAAATCGAGATATCTATCCTGTATCTCATTCAAGGATTCTCTTTTTTTAATTTAGTGGTTTTTAAAATCAATCTTCTTTGCCAAGATGGTTTGAAAGCAATTTCGCAGATTTACCATCGGAATGTAAAGTTTAAATTTCAAAAATCTTTTAACACCATGATTTAAACGTTTCATGCTAGGCATGATAGAAGGCTAGGATTTAGTTCAAAAGATTAAAGCTGAATTTCGATTCATCATTTAGAATTTAAATAAAACAATGATGTCCTAAAAGACGTGAGCTAATGGTTCTATATGATTTTCACATCCATTCTGAATGGTCCGATGGTGATGATTCCATAATAGACATCATCACGGCAACAAAAGAAAAAGGATTGGAAATTATAGGAATAAATGATCACTTTTCTGAAATCAAGGCATCAGTACCGCACGAACCAGAAGGTCTTAATGATTATTTACAGGATATACATGAAACTGCGAAGGAAGTCGCAGGCGATTTGATTGTTCTGGTCGGATTAGAATTTGATGCAATTCCTCCAGAAAACCTTGATACGAAAATCCTAGAAAGATTCGATTACATACTATTTGAAGAATTTTTTCCTTTACCCAAAATTAAGAAATTATGCAACTGGAAAAAATCACTGAAAAATCCATTAGTGGGCATTTCCCACACGAATTTTGCTTGGCCACAACAAATTTTTCCAAAAATCTTAACAATGATTGAGGAAGCAGGCATTTTTCTTGAATTCAATGCAAATTATACAAATAATTTCGAATCTCTCTTGAAACTGGAAACGGATTCATATCTGGCAAAGTCGAAAGTTCCACTATCCATTGGAAGTGATAGTCATTCCTTTAAAACAATTGGTAGCTTCGAATATGCCTTAGAATTTGCCAAACGAGTCTGCCCGGATTTTGAAAATAGGCTAGTCTTGTTGAAGCAATATTACAAAAAATAATGACGAGATTACAATGGTTGTTAATAGAGAAAGTAATGGAGAAACGGAAAGCTCGGACAAGATACAAGAAAAACGAAAATTTTCCCAACGCGAACGAAAAAAAAGGCGTGATCAGGTTTCTGATTTAGAAATGGCAGAACAAACCATTCTAAATGATTTGAATAAGTGGAATGCCGCAATTGAAATCAATAAAAAAATGCAAGTTGAGTACCTACAACAAGCGGAACAGGAAAAAACATTAAGGGATGATCTGAAAGAAGAGATAGATGACCTGCGTAAGACGGCACTAGAGGCTAAAGAAAAGCGTGACTCTATCAATAAAAAAGTTTCTGAGTTAAAAATTCGCCGTAATGAAATCAATAAAAAAGTCACAGAATTAAAAAAGATGAGAAATTCCTTATACGAACAAGTTAAAAGCCAAAGAAATGGCTTGAAAGACATCTTAAAAATGAAACGGGATCTCAAGGATCAATTAAAAGGCTCAAATAGAGAACGAAAAGAAGTGCGAGATTTAGAACGCAAGATAAATTCCATCGAATGGTACCATCAAACAAACGTAATCTCATGGGAAGAAGAAAAAATGTTGATGGATCGCGTTGCAACATTATATCAAGAACTCGCATTGATTCGGGAAGATAGGAAAAATGACGAAATAGAAAAACAACACGATGAAATCACGCAGACGTTGACCGAAAATTTTAATAAAATAGATACTTGGAAAGAAGAAGCCTCTAAATATCATCAGCAAATGATAGAAAGCGTGGCAGAATCTGAAAAAATTCATAATGAAATCTTGAATCTCGTTCAAGAATCCGAAAAAAATCACAAGACAATGATCGAGAATTTTGAAAAGGTAAATCAATTAAGGAAAAAGCAGGAGCAGGCACATGAATCCTACATACGAAATCTCAAGGAGTGGGATTTTCTTAAAAAAGGTATTGAACCTGCACTTCAAGAAATAGACTTTTTAAAGAAAAGACTGGCTCGAGTCCGCTATGGGATGCTGAGAAGAAGAAGATCAAAAGGAAATAGAGCCATCGATAAAAAAACCGAAAACGCCATTAAAAAATACAAGGTCGGAGAAAAATTAACCTTTGAAGAATTTAAAATCTTGTTTGACCGGGGTCTAATCAACAAGAAAGAAGCATGAAAATCACTTATTCCAATTATTTTTCTCCTACACGACCAGAATTTAAAAATCACTTCTTGGTTAAATTCATCATCTAATTGTTAGAAAAGATGAGATAAGTTGGAACAGGCATCAAGAGAATTGATCAATAAACTGAAAAAAAAGGAAATTCGAACCAAGAAAGAGCTGGAAAGATATAAAAAGATAATCAGCAAGAAATATCGCCTAAATTCTTGTCTAAAAAATTCGGAACTATTGGCGTTTTGCACTCAAGAAGAAAAAGATGATTTAATTTTTATTTTGAGAAAACGACCCGTCCGATCGATCTCGGGCGTTGCCGTGGTCGCCGTCATGACGAAACCCTTCCCTTGTCCACACGCGAATGCACCTTGTTTTTATTGTCCTGGCGGACCAACTAAAGATGGACAAGGAAGCCCACAAAGTTATACCGGCTTAGAACCGGCAGCATTACGTAGCATCCAGAATGATTATGATCCTTATAGACAAACCAAAGTCCGACTCGAACAGCTCAAGGCAATTGGACATCCAATTGATAAGATTGACTTGATAATAATGGGTGGAACATTCTCTGCCACACCCTTTGATTATCAGGAATTCTTCGTGAAAGGTTGTCTTGATGCCATTACTGAAACACGCTCAGAAAATTTAGAAGAAGCCAAAAAAAACGCAGAAAAATCACGAAATCGCCTGATTGGGCTTACAATTGAAACAAGACCCGATTGTTGCAAGCAAGAACACGTCAACTCATTTTTAAATTTGAGCGCCACTCGCGTTGAAATCGGGGTTCAAGTAATCAGTGACGAGGTTTACAAACGTGTTAATCGAGGACATACGGTACAAGATGTGGTCGAAGCCTTTCAAATCTTGCGGGATAATTCATTAAAGGTAACGGCACACATGATGCCATTTCTTCCAGGCGTGGAAACGGTTGAAGAAAACCTTGCCCATTTTAAAACTCTTTTTTATGATTCACGTTTCATTCCTGATGAAATTAAGATTTATCCGACTCAAGTCATTGAAGGCACGAAACTTCATCAGGCATGGAAAAAGGGCGAGTATCACGCTCCATCAAATGAAGAACTCATTCGTCTCTTGGTTGAAGTGAAAAAAATCATACCACCCCACGTTCGCATTAAACGCATCTTGCGCGATATTCCCGCATATAAAATTATTGCAGGATGCAAGCAAAGTAATATCAGGGAAGTCGTTCAGGAAGAAATGAAAAAACAAGGATTCAAATGTCAATGTCTCCGTTGCAGAGAAGTTGGACATCTCAGATTAAAGAAAGGAATAATTCCCGACCCAAATAACATCAAATTTGTAATGAGAAAATATGAAGCTTCAAATGGAATCGAGTATTTCTTATCTCATGAGGACCCAAATCTTGACGTAATAATCGGTTTTTGTCGATTACGGATTCCCTCACATCAACTCACTCGAGCAGAGTTATCGGGTCAAAATGTTGCACTCATTCGAGAACTTCACGTTTACGGACAACTTGCAGAGATTGGCTCGCGCCCGAACAAAGGTTGGCAACATCGTGGATTTGGAAAAAATCTTCTCAAAGAAGCCGAACGCATTTCTACCGAGCATGAATGCCAAAAATTAGTCGTGATTAGTGGAATCGGAGCTCGTGAATATTATTACAAGTTAGGATTTCATCTAGATGGACCATTCGTTTCAAAAAATCTGTCACCATGAAAATAGACGTCAAGTGCCTTGCCACGTTCTCGTTTATAAATTCATCATTGATCAAGATGACTCAATCGCGGTTTAACGGAAATGAAAAACTATATATTTGATTTTTCTAATTTTGATTTAAACTATCGGATGGTCAATCGTTAGGTGAGAAACGCATGGTTGATATCACGTTAAAACCAAAGAAAAGCGAAGATAAGATTCCACTAGAAGCCGAATCGATCTCTTGTGATGTCTTTGCTGGAAAAACCATCGATGAAATCAAGAAATTGCCCATTTTTAAAGGAAATCGTAAGAAATCATTAGGAGATTTCTTTGATGTTTCTGGTAGCAAGGAAGATGACCCGAAAAATATTCGGATCATTATTGATGGCGACGTTTCACATGTTAAAAACATTGGGCGCAACATGAAAGCAGGTGAAATTCTAATAAAGGGAAATGCAGGCATGCACACGGCGGAATATCTCAATGGAGGTACCGTAGTAGTCGAAGGCGATGTCGGTGACTTCTCTGCAAATGAAGTTAAAAAGGGAAAAGTCCACGTGAAAGGAAACGCAGGGGCATATTTTGCGTCGGCTTTACGAGGAAGCTGGAGAGGCGTCAAAGGTGGAGAAATCATTTGTGAAGGAAATGTGGGCATTGAATCAGGCACCTTTCTAGCAGGTAAAAACACCCGGCTTCGAATCAAGGGAAATGCTTCGAGCATGCTCGGTCTACATCTGGCAGGCGGAGTAATTATATTAGATGGAAATGCTTTAGAACGCTTGGGCGGTCAAATGGCACGCGGGAAGATCATCGTGAACGGTAAATTATCAGAAATATTGCCGTCATTCTCATACGAAGGAGAAGTAGACGAGATTGTCTTGAGTGATGAAGAAAAAATCAAAGGAAAATATTTAAGATTCAAAGGCGATTTCGCAGAAATATCTCCAAAATCAAAATTCTTCGGTGAAATGTACTTAGCAGCACAAAATAACAAGCATCTAATTAAATGATATCTTTGTTTTCACTTATAATTCTCTTATTTTCTAATTTTATTAACAAGATCTTGATTCCTAGATAAAAAAAATGGAAGAAAATAAACTCATTCTTCCCAATTTATCGCAGTTTTAAACCATTCCGGCATTGAGAAGGCAATATACATCATCAAAGCATCGACAATGAAGAATAATCTAAATACTATGAGAAGACTCAAGGTTATTTGCTGAGGAAGCACCGAAGCCAATGCATTAACGCCGACAAGTTCGAATAAATACGCCGTTGTCAGAAAGCTTAGAGCAATTGCCATTATCAGAGAACGCTTAGAACGCCCCGATTTACCCTTCCTTATTTTTATCGCAAAATAATAAAACAATGCAGGAACTATAACCATTAAAGGCACGAGAATGACAAGAACTCCCATTTGAATGAATACGTGGTGGATTAATTCATAGCCTCCAACGTGCTGGACATAACTATATTGGAATAATCCAACAATCTCTTGATTATAGATTGGTATGAAATCAGAAAGTAATAAAGCCACGTATATCGAAGCAAAAAGAGCCGTTATCACGGTCAGAGTCTTTATGGAATTTGGCCAAATGATCTGATATGCAAAGTTTAAAACAGCAATCAACGCCATGGAACTGATTATTATGGCAATATCACCAAAGAGCTTTGCGAGTGGATATGCAAAAAAAACGCTAGTAGTACCAAAGATGGGAATCAAGACGACTGCAGTTAACTGTTCCAACATTAGAAATAAAAATGCAAAACTGCCAAATATAAAGTGAACAACGAGTGCCTTAGTTTCAGAACGACCCTTGCTTTTTCTACCCAATAGGACCCCGACAACAAAGAAAAACGTTATTGCAATTATAATTACAGCCATTCCAATAAGATCAAATATACCTACTTGCATCGAAAAAAATCCCCAATTCATTAATTATTTGTTTCTGTTTAATAAATACGATTTTCACATAAATATATTTTGCTAAAACAAAGCATACTCATCAAGTAAAAAATACTCATATATTAATATTAAATGGGCTGGTCAAAAATTCTTTAATTCCGACTTAATTCCCGCTGTTCACGACTTAGATCCCTTTCGCCGGGATCGGGTCCCTCCCGTCTTTCAACGTAGGAAGTACCGGACACACCTAATCGCCTCGGGAAACTCATTGTCAGGCATTTGCCTATCCTCGTCTTCGAACTACAATAAAATTTCGGGAAATGAAATCCAACTGAATGGATTTATCGGAATTATTCAGGACTAACCAAAATCAAGAGAAATTGATTCCTTAAACTAGGATTTCGAGTCGTTTCTGTTCGTGAGTTTTTTTAAAAAAAAGTTAATAAAAAAGAAGATTTTGGTATTTAGACCGCTTTTCCGCACACAAAACAGAAGTGAGCACCTTCTGCGAGATCCGAACCACATTGTGCGCATTTTAAACGTTGACCGCACTTTGGACAGAAGAGGATTTCAGCAGGAGAATCATCCAGATTTGCATCGCAATGAGGACAAGTCCTTTTTGGAGCTTTTTCGAAACGTTCTTTTGGTGGTTCCATCGTTTCATCCACGACTTTTTCAGACGATGTTTCGATCTTCGGTTTTTTTGCAACATCAGGTTTGGTACCAGCTTGAACCTTCTTCCCACACCCATGACAAAATCCAGCTCCTGCCCGGATGTATTCCTTGCATTCGTCACAATATAATTCTTGACCGCAAATATCGCAAAACTTTTTTGCACCATCAATTTGAGCATCACAGGTCGGACAAACGATGATTTCACGTTTTTTCTCAACCAGTTCCTGTGGAGTTTTTGTTTCTTTCTCTTCTGTTTTTACTTCTTCGATATCCTTCAAGAAGCGATACTCCGAGATTTTTCGCTTCGTCTTGCGGCAATCTAAACAAGTAACATGAATGCCCGTTTGGTTTGGAGGTAGTGTGGTGAAATGTTCAAAGTCCGTACGACCCTGGTCATTGACTTTTCTTTCGTCCCTTATTTTGACATTAGCACTCCCACAAAATTCACAAGAATAAAATTGTTTTTGAAAATCCTTTAAATCAATCTCATCAGGGTGCAGTTGTTTTTTGAATTTTTTTCTACATTCAGGACATATCGTCTTTATCAATGCAAAATCGCGCCTAATTCGTGCATCTGTTATGGATAGTGGTTCGTTGCATTTTTCACAAAGAAGGATCATGTTTTTCATCTCGCTATAAAACGGAAAATTCGTTAGGTACAATTCTACTAATCTTAATATTTAAAACAAACGATTTTGGTAATTTTGAAGTAGTTTTTTACTTTCTTGATTTTTGATTGAGATCGGAGCTATAATTTTCAAAAAGAAGAATTGAAGCATGTCAAATTCAGGAAATATCCGCTTTCTTGATAGTTCTTCGAGATTAATTCTATTTATCCATATCTTGCATAAAATAAGGGCTCCCAAAGAATATCATAAATAGTACATAAAAGTATATACTTTTATGTTATTAAATCAAAATTGATATTCGTAAAAAAAACATGTTAACATGTCCAATTTACGAATTGATTTTGTGAGGAAAATCAAAATGACAGAATATGATGTTATAATTGTTGGTGCAGGTCCTGGTGGATCCGTGGCTGCAAAAGTTGCCGCAGAAGCAGGTCTAAAAACAGTCTTCTTCGAACGTGGTCGCAAGCCTGGTGAGAAAAACGCATCGGGATGCGGACTTGGACCGCGAATGTGGCGAACATTTCCTGAAATGATGAAAGAATTAACACCTGAAAACGTCCCTTCCATGCGAATGGCAGGATGTGTCATGAATCATTATTTAGATAAGGATTTAAAAGAACGCGCCATTGAGATGTACTATCCTACAGATTCGGTAACATATGAGCCTGCAAAACAATTCATTACAATGAATGTCTACCGGTCAGAATTTGATCCGTGGCTTGCAAAATTTGCAACGGATGCAGGAGCTGAATTAAGAGCTTCAGTCTTAATAAAAAATTTGGTAAAAAACGATGCAGGCAAGGTCATTGGTGTCCAAACTGAAAAAGGCGAGAAGATACTCGGCAAGATAATAATCGGTGCTGATGGCGTGCTTTCAGTTGTCAGCAAAATGTCGGGTTTAAACCCGCGATGGCTTCCAAATCAAGTCACGATAGTGCCGCAATATGATTTTTCTGCTGATCGCGATAAAATCGATAAAATTTACGGTCCTGATGGCGTGCTCGCCGATGCAGCCGATGCTTGCTGGTGGGGCGTGAACTTTCCCTCCGCATATCAAGTCATCTTTGGCGATGGTTTCCACATCGGCTTGGGCTCCTGGTTAGGTCAATGGACGAAGAATCCGATTAGTCATATAAACAAGTTAGTATCATCAAAACCATTTCAACGAATGATGAAAGCAATTGATGCAAAGCCGCGAGAGGTTCATTCACACCTATTACCTTGGGCAGCAGAACCCATTAAGACATATACTGATAATGTCTTACTCATTGGAGATGCGGGCGGATTTCCCTGTCCACTTGAAGCAGAAGGCGTTTTCCCTGCGATGGAAACGGGCAAGCTTGCCGCTGAAACCGCAATAAAAACGATTGCTGATGGAGATACGTCAAAACAGGCATTGAAACTCTATGAAGATAAATGGAAAAAATCATCAGTCGGCGTGGAATTTGAAGCCGGAGAAAGCCTGCAAACGCTCTGGAGAAATTTGTTCTTCAGCACTCAGGCAGAGAAAAATAACATGGAATGGTTCATCCCTGCATATATTGAGCTCCGCGGCGGCCATTATGACTGGAGCGAGCCACACATCGTGAGATTTAGACAGATTTTCAAAAAACTTCGCTCATATTCGCAAGATGTGATTCCATTCCTTCAAAAATACGTGTTACCAGTAATGGCAGACGTGATGGAAGAAGACATGGCTACATTACCATTCCTAACGCAAATGATGGAGAACCTAAAACCTAAAAAGAAAAAATGAGGAGCGATGAAAACATGAAAATAGAATTAAAAGAAATCAGTCAAAGGGCTCCCGGAGATCCAGGAGACTTCATAAAAGTAGAAACTGAAAAATGCGTTGGATGCGGAAAATGTGCCATAGTATGCATTGTTAATTTATGGCGAGTACACGCAGGTATTGCCAGCATTATTGATGAATACAAGGAGAAATGTCTCGAATGTGGAGCCTGTTACTCGGTGTGTGAAGCCGGGGCAATAAATTTCTCGTATCCAGCAGGTGGAACTGGCGTCGTCTATTTGAATGGATGAAATGATTTCATTTATTTTTTTATTCAATATTGAATCTTTTTTATTCCTTCTTGAGAAATTGCTTCACATGATTCAGAAAATATTCATCACTAGAGAATTGATGCCGGAAAGCATCAAATTAATTCGCGAGGCTTTCCCCTCAGCTCAAATAAAAATACAGCCTGAATCCGAAATTTTAACACCCGACAAGTTAAGAGAAGAAATCAAAGATACCGATGGACTGCTCTGTACGTTGAGAGAGAAAATTTCGGCAGATTTGTTGGAAAATGCACCCAGACTCAAAGTAATCAGTAATTATGCTGTTGGCTTTGATAACATAGACATTAAAGCCGCAACCACACGAGGCATCATGGTAACCAACACTCCTGATGTATTAACAGATGCCACTGCGGATTTAACAATGGCACTTTTACTGGTTACTGCAAGGAGAATCATCGAAGCCGAAGATTACTTGCGTTCAAGTCAATGGAAACGTTGGTCCCCTTTGCTCCTCTGTGGAACCGAACTTGCAGGAAAAACATTGGGAATCATTGGACTTGGAAGAATCGGAAGTGCAGTCGCAAGAAGAGCTCGTGGTTTTAAATTTGATTTAGTATATCATTCACGGACACGAAAGCCTCATTTAGAAACAGAATTGAAAATGAAATACCTGTCATTAACCGAATTATTAAAGCAATCTGATTTCATCAGCTTGCACGTGCCCCTAACACCAGAGACAAAACATCTTATAGATGAAGATGAGTTTAACTTGATGAAACCAACCTGCATCTTGATAAATACGGCACGTGGAGCAGTCATCAATGAAGCAGCTCTTGTCGATGCACTAAAAAAAGGGAAAATACACGCCGCAGGATTGGATGTCTATGAAAAAGAACCAATTTCCACGGACAATCCGATTTTGTCTCTCTCAAACGTGATCGCATTGCCTCATATCGGTTCTGCAACGATAGAAACTCGAACGATGATGGCAATAATCGCTGCTAAAAACCTCATTTTGGCATTAAAAGGGGAGAAACCAATAAGCCTCATCAATGCAGAATTGCTTACTTGAAATTAAATGGAAAAAAGAATTTTCCACGGTTAAATTCCAATCATTTTTCGTGCTTCAGAAGGCGTGGCGACTTCCCTTCCCAGACTCTTGCAAATCTTCACCCAATGCGAAACGATTTCTGCATTATCCCTCGCGGGATTACCTTCCTTGATGTAAGGATAATCTTCGGTTCCGACACGGATGTGCCCTCCCTCCAAAATCGCAAGCGTGCAGATCTTGACCTGTTCTGGACCCATTATGCTCACGGTGTGAAGAGAATCTTCAGGAAAATACTTTTTGCGGAGAAAATACTCATCAGGATCTGCGGGAGACCAAGCTCCACCGGGCCAATTAAAAAAAACAGAAAGAAAATGAGGTCCTTTTATCAGCCCTTTTTTTATCAATTGGTTCAGATTCCAAATAGCGCCATGATTCCAAACCTCCCACTCAGGTTTTATGCCAGTTTCATTACAAATCTTGCAATATTCCTCAAGTTCTGCTCGTGGATGCAACCGATTTAGTTCGACATTCGTAAAACATTCATCATGATGCGTGAGAATAATGGAAACCATGTCTGGTTTTGAATCAAATAGCGGTTTGCGCTTAGATACCGGATCACTTGACATCCCAGCTTGAATGATGATGTCGCACCGATCTCTTATGCCTTCAACAATTTCTTTTTCTTTACCAGCAATCAAGTGAACATGAGCAATGCTCGCCCCTGCTTCATATCCTTTTACAACAGTATCAATTAATTCTTTGGTAGAAGTTGGCCAATTCCTGACATCAGGATATATCCAAGAATTGGCTAAAGTCATTGTTAATATCAATTTATCCACGATAAATTACACCATCCTTTTCAATCATGGAAGTAAAAAACATGAGATTAACGTCCAGAAATCCAAACAATTTCATGAATTCTTCCATTCAATAAACCATTCTTTAAAATCATTATTATTTGCTAATTAAATCTCACGGATCTGCTATTTATTTTTTTATATAATCGGCGAAATTTAAATTATATATTAAAGGATGGATTTCTTAGAAAAATATTCAGGACTTATCGGTTACAGATCTGGTGAAACAAATGATTCGCGATGTTTTCATTGTCAAAAAGGGCGGTTTATTGCTATATCATCAAAACATAAATGCAAATAAGAATAAAAATTTCTCGAAAATGAGTAAGGATTTAATCTCAGGCTTTCTGCACTCTTTATTATCATTCTCGAAAGAAATCGGTTCGAGAAATATTGAATGCATCATCATGTATGACCTCAAATTCGTGTATGGTGATTTCGACAAGATTGTCGTGATTTTTTGCATTGACAAGCACGATTCCACGGAAAAAGTCCTGAAAAAAATACATCGCGTGGCTGAAGCCTTTCTAATGAAATATCACGAAATAATTCATCATCCAACAAAGGCCTTACGGGTTTCCCTTTACAGGGATTTCGAAACAGATCTAAATCTTGCCATCAAATCTACGATAAAAATCATTTTATTGGGTGAGTCGGGTGTCGGCAAGACAACGATGTTCAAGTTACTCAAGGGAGACGAAATACCGATTCAACACCTACCAACAATGGGACCGACTATTAATGAAATAAAACTCGCAGGGGATGTCCAGATGGTTGTTTGGGACACTCCCGGTCAGAGACTTTATCACAATATTTGGTCGGAGTTTCTCTTGGGTGCCGACATCATATTCTTAGTTACAGATTCTAAGGCAGATAACGTAAGCGAAACAAAGAACATTTATACCCGATATATTCTGAAGGGAGAAGAAAACACGCATTGGTATTGCATTGCAAACAAGCAGGATCTTCCCGATGCCTTGAAACCAGATGAAATCAAAAATTTAGTTGGAGTCCCGACATTTGGAATGATTGCCATTGATAATTCACCAGATAATCGTAAGAACTTTGAAAACATGCTGAAAAAAGTAATAAGTGAGAAAATAGGGCAAGATATTTTACAAATGGAAGAAAAAATTTCGGATGAAAAAAATCTTACATCAATTATCGAGCAAATTGAACGATTGAAAGAACACGGACTACAACACTTCGACTTATCAGATCCTATGCTTTGGTCAATGAATTTCTGGATTGATAAATTGAAAAATTACGTGTTTCCACAATTAAGCTCGGATGACCTTAAGATTTTAGTTGAAACCAGAAAAGAATGGTTAGAAAAGATTCGAAGTCGGATTAGTGAAACAGAGAAACCTGATGAAATCTCAGCGTGAAGATGAAATTAATCTCTTTTTTTATCACCATCCAAGCTGTTCCCACGGTACCAACCATGGGAGGTTTCTATCCTTGATCCCTTGAAAAACATCTTTAAACTCAGGGCTAATTGGACGAATCATGTATAGGGATTTGATTGGCGCAACGAAATAGCCGCCGGCTTGGAGAAGATTTTTCACGGGTAAGTCATTTTTAAAAAATAACGTCAAGATCCATCCTGTTCTTAAAATATTGATGGCGATTTGTTCAAGTTTTCTCAAGATGGCTAAGCCAATACCTTGTCTTCGATGGTTCTTATCAACAAAAATTTCGTGAATGGTTGCAAAACGTGTCTTTTTCTTCGGATTTAACATGACAATCGATTTTTTACTGATGGTTCCACCACCCACGATTTGCCCATCCAATCTTGCGATGACGCATAGTCCCTTGTAATCAATTGGGCGATTCAGACGCAACCACGTGAAATATTTTCGATCATATGGATGAAAAGAAACTCGTTCTGTATAGCAGCGATTTAGACAATCGATGAATTCATCAGATACGGCATCCACTATTTGAAATTCTAATTTTTTGGATTTTAAACGCAATCTTGAAAGCGATTTTAAGACTTGTAGCGGATATAAACCCGTAAAAATGGGACTTGCGATCGTGGCTTCCCGAAAAACATGTGGAACGTGAAGGATTTTAAACCCGAATATCAAGACAATCGAGCGTGAATTCACGTATCCCAAACGTTCATAGACTCTACGTGCATGATAATTAGGGGCCGCCGTTAGAATGCTTAAATCCGCATTAATTTCATCATCCATGTAATTGATGGCGTTTTGCATCAGCGTTGAACCAATTCCACGCTTTTCAAGACCTGGGCAAGTCGCCACTTCATCAATTCCGGCTGCCTTGAACGTTGTTCCATTAAATTGCATCAGGCGAGTAGTGCACAACGTTGACCCCACGATTTTACCATCGTGTAGAGCGAAAAAATAACCGCGTGGATCATAAAACGGTCTTTTCTCACCATATTTATAATCGAACCACTCCCGAGACATAGGGGAGCCCATGTTATTCACGCGAAATGCAAGATTATAGACCTTTTGAAATTCAAATTTATCACGTTCTGTCAAATATGTTCGATATTGAATTTTCAAGCACTGAACACCATTTATTATCGATTTGCAAGTCATTCATGTTTTTGAAAATCGTTCAACTTGTCTAACACGCGTTCGGCATTTAATCTTGTTGCCTCTTCATGATTCAATAATCCTTGCAATCTCTTTACGTGATAATCAGTAAAAAAATACACTGTTTGTTCGAGCATTTCTACTGCGGCTTCACTTACAGTGAATTCGCCTTCGAGGGTTTCGCCAGCATAAGAATGGTCAGAAAGGTCACCGATCCGGGTCGATATTATGGGATCAAGTAAGTTTTTAATTTTTTCTAATTGCTCAGTGGACAAATTCGAGTGAAATTGACTTAATAGAGAAATGATCTTCCCTTTCACGCGACCCCTTTGTCGAGGAAACTCAGAAATTAAAAAATCAATGATTTTTTCGGCAGGAAATGTCCCTAATTTGTCAAATAACACGACACGGACTTGCAAGTCATCATCTTGACTCAATTTTTTGAGGCATTCCAGCACTTCATCAGTCTTGAATTCAGCCAATCCTTGGATGATACCAAGTCTGGTCTCGCTATCAGAGTAAGAACAAGCCTTTATCAATGGTCTTATCGCCTTTTCATCACCCAAATGACCCAATGCTATTGCAGCATATTTTCTAACGTGTGAATCGTCATCATCTAATGTTTTTATTAAGACATCTAAGGACCGCTCGCTTTTTATACCCCCTAATCTTGTAATTGCCTGAATACGTTCGCTGAAATCCTCTGAATTCAATTTCTCTAAGATCTCGTTGATATCAGTCATAAAAATCCCCGAATTCATCAATAGATTAGAAAATTAAAGATCCTAGGTAAAATTTGGAACTGACAGCTTAAAAAAGATTTAGTGACATCTTATAATATCTGCTCGAATTTAGCTTGAAAATTCTTAAATTTCATCATAATAAACTTGCTGAGGAGTTCGACGATTAATGACACGTGCAAAAATAAACTTGCAGGATGCAAAAATTCTGGTTACAGGAGGAACCGGTTTTATCGGTAGCCGAGTAATTCGCAAGCTGATTGCAGAAGGCGTTCCTGCACGAAGCATTCGTGTTCTCTATTATCCTGGCTCAATGAAGACAGCAATTGAAGATCTTGATGTAGAATTTTTTCCTGCAAACATATTAGACCAAGATCGAGTCGAAGAGGCGGTCAAAGGACGAAATTACGTGTGGCATCTGGTAGGAAATACTTCATTTGATGGAAAAGCAAAGAAATTTCAATGGTTAATAAATGTTGAGGGAACCAGAAACGTGCTCAATGCATGCCTGAAAGAATCCATCGAGAAATTGGTATATACCAGCACGTGCAACACGCTTGGCTGTCCTTTTCCCATTGGTAGCTTGGGGGACGAGAAAACAAGTCCTTATATCAGCGAACGACCTGAAATCGGAAAGGAGGTTCCAAAAAGCCACACGTTTGACTCGCCGGAAGAGGCTCTTGAATTTGCAGATGCCATCCACGAAAATCGGGCATCCAAAAAATGGTGGAAAAAAATCGGAATAGGATATTTTGATTCAAAATTGGCAGCACAAGAAATTGTCAATAGATACTATAAAGACGAAGGACTTCCCGTAGTGAGCGTATTGCCTGGAACAAATTTCGGTCCAGGTGACGAATTCATTGGAAGTGGGCTCTATATTTTGCGAATTCGAAACAATGCCTTGCCGGGCTACACGAAAGGAAGCGGCAGTCCGCTCGTCCATGTCGATGATCAGGCGACGGGACATTACTTGGCAATGATAAATGGCAAGGTCGGCGAGCGATATTGCATTACGGGTTTCGATGAAGACAACCGCACCCAAAAAGACATGTTCGAAATCATTGCAGAAGTAATTCGGGAAAAAGAGCCGAATCGAAAGATAAAAACACCGTCATTAGGGATCGGGAGAACCATGGGACTCTTTGTTGGAACAATTCTCGATTTCTTCTCGGTATTTCGAAAACAACCTTTTCCGATAGGTCGAGATGCGATCCGAGCAGCATGTTTTCTGAGTTTTTATTCTTGTGCAAAAGCACGTAAAGAAATTAAATATTCTCCTTCAAAATCGTTCAGGCAAGCCGTTTCGGAAATGTACGACTATTATAAAGAAAGGGGGTATTTAGACATCACGGACAGACGTGAACTGGTCTAATTCGGTTGGTAATCTCATGACAGGAATAATCGAATACGGAATAGGGATAACGTTTGCGATACTAGCGGGAATAGTCAACAATTTCGGTCTGATATTGCAAAAAAGAGTAGTAAATTCAATTTCCGAAGATCAGAAATTCGGAAAGCAGCTCGTGAAAAGCCCCCTTTGGATTTTTGGCTTGGGGATGGAATTAGTTTTCGGTTCCATATTTTTCTTCATTTCTGAACTCCTAATAGGTCCCGTGCTCCCACCGGGATTGATGGCAACAGGCCTCATCGTTCTCGCACTCGGATCTTCACGATTAAATAAAGAACGGTTGAAAAGATCGGAGTGGCTCGGCATGTGTTTGATGATTCTTGCGATTTTTCTCTTGGCTTTTACGGGAATGTCCGTTGGAAGTGAAATCATCAGTTCTTTATTACTGACGGATCTCGCATTTCTCCCAAGAGTCATCATTTTCACGATAATTCTCGTGATAATCGCATTATCTTGTCATGTTTTAAGTATAAAAAGCAAGAGATTTCGAGGAATGGCATTGGCAGTTTTCTCAGGTTTGATGTTCGCAATCTCGAATTTTTGGGTTGGGATTTTCACGGCAGTTCTGACGATTCTTCTGACTCCAATCGGAATCATCATGTTCATAACTTGTTGCATCGTCCTGATAATGACTAATTATTTGGGAATTTTTAAAATTCAACAGGCTTTTCAGCACGGACAAGCAAGCAATCTCATACCGGTTCAACAGGTTTCCATACAAGTAATGCCAATCCCGTATTTCACCGTGATTATCTTGTTAAACATGGTGCTCTTGATAAATTTCATTACAAATCCATATACCCCAATATCAATACTTCTACTCGTTTCAGGAATCGCTCTAATAATTGCCGGCTCATTTTTACTTGGAAGGATACAAGCGAAGATGGAGAAGGAAGCAGAAAAGAAATGATGCCTTTGGGATGAGCCATCCTTTCGCTAATTTTCCATTGAACTTTCCAATTTTTTCCTAATTATTGGGATTAAATGAAAAATAAGCATTTTGTCGGCTAAGATTTCCGATTTTTTGAGAATTCGTTTTTAAATTCGAAATCTTTAAATAGTTGCGGCTGTGCTATAGTAATACAGTAACACGAAGAATGTGTTCAAAATTGAAAAAATGAAGGTGTTTCAAAAATGGAAGATTTCGATAATGATTTGGACATGGATTTTGATGATGAAGCCCCCATCGTTTCCAAAACGCCAAAAGGTCCCGCGGCAAATGCAAAAAAGCCACATGAAGCCGAACTTGGAGACCCCTTAAACATTTACTTTAAAACCACAGTTGGTCCAGGCGAAAAAACTCAAAAATTAGTCGTAAATGAGAAAGCCCCGATATCAGAAGTGAAATACACCTGCGGACAAATCTTTTCACTTGATCCTCAGGATTTTCATTTTTCTGCCGGCGGCATTACGATGGAAGAAACAAAAAACTTTGCTGATTATGGCGTAAAGAACGATGAAACCATCTTATTGATCCCCACCAGTACTGCCGGGGGTTTCTAATTCCACTTTTTTTTTGAGGTGAAATCATGGCAGTTAATACCGAACTCCCAAAGTTTGAAGATATCTGGACTCCCATCCACCCAACGGATGAATACAATAGCTTAAAAGAAGAATGGGAAGAAGCTCAGAACTGGGTTCGGGATCTAATTGCCAAATGTGAAAAAAAATGTTTAAAAAATTCAGATATTCAAGCATCATGATCATTAAAAATTCAGGCGTGAGTCAAGATGAAGACAAAATCTAATTTCTTTTCCAAGTCCTTGAATAAAAAAGAACGGATTCTTTATGATCGACAATTCCGTTTGACCAATTGGGATCAAGAATTCATAAAAAAATCCAAAGTGCTCATCGTGGGCGTTGGTGGACTTGGTTGTGAGATTGCGAAGAATTTGGCCATGCTTGGAGTTAACATGTATCTTTTAGATTTAGACACGATCGAACATACAAATCTAAATCGACAAGTTTTATTCTCACGTGCGTCGGTTGGACAACCAAAAGCACGGGTAGCAGCAAAATTCATCAAGAAACACATTAATCCAAACGTGCACGTGCGAGGCATTTACGATTCTCTTGAAAAAGTCAATCCCGTATTGTACGAAAAAGTCGATTTGGTCGTTTCAGGCTTGGATTCCATGAATGCTCGCCTCATCTTGAATAATATTTGCATTCAAAATGGTAAAATCCTTGTAGACGGTGGCACGAAAAATTACCACGGACACGTTTATTCAGTCTTTCCAGGAAAAAACGCTTGCCTTGAATGTTATCCCGTTACTGTTCAAGATGACAATGACATGGATGCATGTACCGTTGTAGGCGAACCTCGTAAGCGAAATCATTGTGCCTTAAAAGCCATGATGAAATTCAAGGAACTCACGAATCGAGATCCAAATGTTGAAAAAATGCGAGAACTTCAATGGATATTGAAACAAGCCAATGCTTGGTGCAAGCAGTATAACTGGGAATTCTTTACATTAGATGAGATAATTCATTTAATTGATGTTCACGAACCAGCTATCATTACGATTAATAGCGTCATTGCAGCAATTCAAAGTCATGAAGTAGTCAAAATACTGCATTGGTTAAACGAACCAAACAATGAAAGAAATTTGGGTCCTCCATTAATGCAATATTTAATCTATAATGGAATGACGGGTAGTTTCTATGCACTGGAAAAGAAGAGAAATCCAGAATGCATGGTTTGTGGCCCCAACGCAAAGCGCATTCAATTGAAAATGTCCACGCATGAACCCATCCAAAATATCGTTAAAAAATTACAGAAGAAAGGTCTTCCCGTATCCGAATATTCAAGCGTTGCCAATACATCCCTTGAAATTCTTGATCTGCGGCAACGACTCGCGGATGCGGGAATCATGAATAATTCCCTATTATTTGTTGATGATATTAATGTTTTAATAAAAATTAGAGGTTGATTAGCATGGTTTATAAAAATAAGAGAAAAGTTTTGAACGAAATAGAACGCGCAGTTAAACTATTGTATGTAAATGGTCACAAGACGAAAGATTGGAAAAAGAACAGGAAAAACATCCAAGAATTCGTTGGAAATTACCTGCAACGTCATGACTTCAAACCGGAGAAAATCATCACGGAAATTCGAAAAGACGGCGTTGAAATTCACATCCACGATCTCAAGCGTGTTTCGCGACCCACTTTATTCAATCAATTGACTAAAGCAATTTTTGCTTCAACAACATGAAAGGAGTTGGTTTGAGTGAGCCTGAGAAGTAAACGAATCATTCAAGAATTTAACATGTTAAAAGAAATGTATCGAGCAAAAAAAATTCGACAGCTTAAATCGGCAAATGGCAATAAAAAAAATATTGAACACTTGAAAATCCTCTTGGTCGGTCCAAAAAACACACCTTATCAAGGTGGTTTGTTTAAATTAGAAGTCCGCTTCCCCAAAAGCTATCCAATGGAGCCTCCATTCGTAAGATTACATACGCCAATTTGGCATCCAAATTTTTGGCCAGACCCAAAAGAATTTCCAGGAAGAAGGAACATTTGCTTGGACCTCGTAAATCCATCGAAAAAAGGAAATGGAGGAGGATGGACTCCCAGTAAATCCATTTCGACAGTAATCAACAGCATCTATATGATGCTGGATACTAGAGGTGCATTCGTTAATCCCACGGACGTGTATAACAAAAAAGCAGGACTAGAACTCATGAAAAATCGTAAGGCTTTCGAAAAGAAAGCACGAACCATCACGAAAAAATACGCTCGGGAAAAGTGGAACTGAGGTCATTTTAGTGACTAATAGCTCTTCAAATCCCACTGAAAGGAATACGGAATTTATCAGCATTTCAAAAAAAGTCCTTAATGACATTTGTGCTTTTATTAGCTTCTTGGAAGAAGAACATCAAGTAAGAACCACGCCAAAGATACCCCAGACGACAAAAAAAACGGAAATCCAAACCAGAGAAGTGAGTGATGTTTTCATTTCTTCTAAAGCATTGTTGAAACTTGCAACGCACGCCATCAAATATGCAAATTATAAAAGAAACGTATGGGTTGAAGTTATTGGGTTATTGGCAGGAAACGAAAAGAATGGCAAGATGTTCATTAATGATGCATACCCAATGGGATCTGGTAACGCAATCTCCGTGAAAATTAAGAATCCCAGCAACTATTTAAAGGTATGGAACAAGATCCGAAAAAAAGGCGATTATATCGTGGGATGGTACCATTCTCATCCTGGATACGATCTTTTCATGAGCATGGAAGACGTGAACACGCAACGTCGCTATCAAGCATTTTATGAAAAAAGCATTGCATTAGTATTTGACCCCACATTAGTGAATGGCAAGTCTTGGGGATTTAAAATCTTTAGATTGAAAAGCATAAACAAGACAGTATGGCATGAAGTATCGTGCACGGTCGAAGATGGATGGACTCCAAAAATATTTCCAAATTTGCTCCGATTCATCGATTCCAATTCATTAAACGATTTTGTCGAACATGACAGGTGAAAAATGCGCGTGAATGAAAATGAGAGGTGGAAATTATAAAGAGAATTCAGCTCAGCTATTTGATAATTTTGGGCATCGGAGTGGGCATTGGAATAGTCGACTCCATTTTACGCCTCTCAATCTTTCCATTTTTTTCTTGGTCGTTCATCGCCAGTTGGATTATCGGAACTATCTATTATATTCAAAAAATCAGGTTTAATCAACGTTTTAACGTTCGACTAAATCAGGTATTTTTCATTTTTTGGCCAAACATGATGGGTACAGCCACGCTGGCATTTGGAAGCATTTCTGTTATCTTGAATGAGAGCATTTTAGGCGTGGTTCATTTCTCAATTTTCACGTTAATATTAGCATTACCATACCAGATAATTGGTTATATATTCATCTGGAAATCATTGGGACAATATCGCTTCGTTTTTTTTCAAGGTAAAGAAAAAAATGCTAAAGCCGTGGGTTTTTTCTTCTTGACATTTTTCATGATTATTTATTTCTCTATCGTGGCATTTGTAAGTCTTCTAGATCTTCTAGCTCTGATATTCGGTTTAGCAATGTTAATTTTATTTATTGAAAGAATCGTGTATCATTCAACTCATAGAGCCATTCTTGTCAATTCCTCTCCTAGACGAGCACGTTCAAGAAATACGGCACGAGGTCTGGATATCCCTGCTCCAGCATTAAGCATTGCTGCAGAAGTCCCACCTGTAACATCTCGGACGCGACCCACTCAAAGACAGAATACAAGAACTCCCAGGCGAGTCTCAACACGATCGAGACAAACAACACCTCGAAGGAATGAACACGGACATGCACGCAGACCTAGCGTGAATTCGCCTCTATCATCCAATAATAAAAATAAAAAAGACAAAAAAATCTTAGATCTTCTTCCAACAGGAATGAATATTGATATTAATGACTTCAAATGTCTATTCTGCTTCGAGATTCCCAATACGAACAATAGAAATCGTAAGATCGTTATTTGTCCCAAATGCAAGAGACCTGCACATCTGGACGAATGGAATGCTTGGAAAACAACCTCCCCAAGCTGTCCCCGTTGTAATGCAAAAATTAACGGTTCCCAAAAAATCGTGTCATCGCAAACATACGTAAAAGTTGTAAAGTATTTTTCGAAAAACAAAGAAAAATTCAAGAAATTGACCCGAATGGCAGTACTTCAATCAGTACAAAGAAGAAATTAATACGAAGGAATTTAACCAAGCTTTCTTAAACTTCAATTTCATCGTACTTTTTCTTAAAAGTTTCGTAAGCCTCTTGATCATAAAGAACAAAAACTACTTTTTTCAAATGTGTCTTTTCATCTTGAAGAAACTTCACGGTTGAAGTCAGCATTATCTCAGCACAACGATCCAGCGGGAACCCAAAAATTCCTGTTGAAATAGCAGGGAATGCCAACGTTTTAATTCCATTTTCCTCTGCACAAATTAGCGTGTTTATTGTTGCATTTTTGAGCTTAGCGTCTTCGTCACCCTCGCCCATTCGAGGTCCAACCGTATGAATCACGTATTTTGCAGGTAAGTCACCAGCAGTTGTAATGACTGCGGACCCAACAGAAGTCCCTCGAGGATACTTGATCTTGCATTCTTCTTGAATTCGGGGACCACCCTTGCGACGTATGGCACCGGCCACACCTGCACCCAAAACTAAACGAGAATTCGCTGCATTCACGATAGCATCTAATTTCTGATCGGTAATGTCTCCTTTCTCGATTATGATTTCTGTCTGCCCAACTTGCAAAACCATTGATAAAGACCTTCCTTCAAATGCATGTTTCAGGACGTGCGCCTTATGATTAAGAAATTCTGTCCTTATTACAATTAAGCATCGAGTTATAAAAATCGTACTGAATAGAAACAAATGAAAATTTATAATTCACGACTCGATAAAGTGAGAAGAATTCGTTCACGAAATGAGAAACAAGGAGCATCTCACGTAAAATTTCAGGATGACCTAGATTTTAAATATTCAGCATGTCTTGAAATCAATTTCATGGTGAGAGCCGCCTGCGTGATGCTCGAAAAAAAAGGAACGTGGTAACTGAAAAGAGCATTTCGATATCTAATGGCAAATCGAGTCGTATCGTCAGATTCTCGATCGATGAGACCGAGATAAATGAATGGATTTGTTAAAGTCTGGTTCAACTCGCCCAAATACTTGGCAAGGATTTGTCCGAGCTTTTTTCCTTCCATTTTTTGCAATCTCGCCAAGCGATCAAGATTATACGACGTGCAAACCAAATCGATTTGGGGATCACTTGATACAACTTGGATGCATTTCATGAAGACATCCACCAAGATCCCCATCGCACCCAAATCAACGGGATTTTTGACAGAAACATTGACATCGGGTAATATTTCTTTCAATTTTTCTTGAGTTTCACGCTCGAGCGTGGGGACACGAAATCCTTGCTGAGAAAACGTATCGGTGATTTCGACACCAGCACCCCCACCTGCAACGATGATTGCCACGCGATCCATCTTTTTCAATCGTTCTCGGGGTAATATGGATAACACGTGTAAAACATCCATGAACTCCGCGCGGTTACGGACAGGAATCACACCAACCTGCAGCATTGCTTCTTCCCACAATTGTAGATCAGATCGAATGGCTGCAGTATGTGACTGTGCGGCTTTTAATCCATCTTCCGTCTGTCCTCCCTTCCATATCACGACTGGCTTTGACTTCGTGGTTTCTTTCAGGGCTTGCAAGAACTCCAAACCATTTGCAGAACCAAACGATTCAAGATACATGCCGATAACGTCAGTATCAGGATCGCGTGCATAATATTCTAGAAAATCCAAGCAATTCAAGTCTGCTTGATTTCCAAAACTGACGCCCTTCGAGAAATAAACGCCGCGTGTTGGTCCAATTCTCAGAAAGGTCGTAGCCAAGCCACCAGATTGGGAACAAAAAGCAACATTTCCTGTCGTCTTAAAAGAAGCGCGCGGAAAAAAAGACACCCGAGACTTGGCACAGAAACCACCCATGCAATTGGGTCCGATTATCCGCGTTCGTGTTCCGCGCGTGATTTTTAGAAGTTCGTCTTGCAAATCGACGCGCCCAATTTCGGCAAAACCAGAAGTGAATATGGACACGAATTTCACGCCAATCTTCACGCAATCCTTAATCAGGTGCGGGACAAGGTCGGCACGAATGCAGGAAATTACAACATCCGGAACCGTTGGAGTAGCCAAGACGGAAGGAAAACATTTCTTCCCATCGATCATCTCATACTTTGGATTGACATAATAGACTTTTCCTTTATAACCAACTTTCAAGGAATTCATGAAAAAAGTCGAGCCGAAATTTCGCTTCTCAGAAGCACCAACGATCGCGATACTTTCAGGAAAGAAAAATCGTGTCAAATCCCATTGATTTCGAACCATTGATGTCGCCCTTATCCAATTCTTAAAATAATTAATGCACGTAAGACAGATCAGGGAAAATCTTGAACATGATAATTATCGTCTTTTCAGTTATAATTTTTGGCTTGAAGAAATAGCCCTTCATTCAACATGGATCGAAAATAAATACGAAAGCCGTGTAATTAATATTGAAGATTTGCAGTGATGATACTGACCTGGAATGAGAAACATGTCAATTTCAGATGATTTTCCTCAAAAATATCTGAACAAATCTTCAAAAACCTGTTTTTTTTTGGAAAGAATGAAATAAAAAAAAGAGAAAGTAAAAAATGAAGAAATCTAAAAATCTTTTGCCATTAAGGTTTTTCTTTTTGCGCCTTTAGCATGTTCAATTGCGTCATCAAGCACTTTTTTAATCGATTTGTTCAACACGTTGCCACCAAGCACTTCCTTGGAAATATTACACCCCTTCGAGTTAACATATTTTCGGACTGCAGCTTTCACGAACAAATTTGGTTCCTTTTCTGCCGGCATTAAAACCCACCCGTTAATTATTTGCTCAAATAAACGAAATTGAGTTTATCCAAGATCTATTTAAAGTTATCCAGTTCGCTTGATAACATGATAGCCGTGCACCGTTTTTACCGGGCTCGAAACTTCACCAATTTTTAATTTCATCACTGCGGTTTCAAATTCTTTCACCATGTCTCCCCGCTTAAATTCACCAAGGTCTCCGCCACGCTTTTTGGATGGACATTCCGAATATTGCCTCGCCAATTTCGCGAAATCTGCTCCAGAATCGATATCTTCTTTAATTTCCTCAGCAATGCTTAGTTTCTTAACGAGAATGTGAGAAGCTCGCATGTGACCTGCCTTGACCTTTTTTCCTTTTTTACCAGTAGAAGGAGACGAGTTTTTTGGCTTTCCTTTCTGTTTTGGTTTTTTGCCCAAAAATAACACCTCAGGCAATAAAATTGAATTTATAATTAAAGATTTTAAGCAATAAAGTGGAAGTTTCAAAGGGATATATATATGTGTACACGTACATATATCGTAATGACTTCAAAAACCATTAGCATTACTGAAGATGTATACAACGAATTGATAAAGATTAAAGCACGAGATGAAAGCTTTTCTCAGTTATTTTTACGAATGTTAAAAAATTATAAACAAAATATAGAGGATTCCTTTGGATCTTGGAATTTATCCGATGAAGAAAAGACAGAAATCTGGAAAGATCTTTCAACACATCCAGGAAGGCGGTGGAATAAGCAAAAATTGGGTGTATCGAAATGATAATGCTTGATACCGCGGCATGCATTGATTATTTGAATGGAGTCAAGGGCATTAAAAACATTCTTTCAAGAAAAGAAAAGATGTTATGCACGACAACGATTTCAGTCTATGAGGTAAATATAGGGCTGGAACGAACCAAACGAAAAAAATCCGAGCAAAGATATCTTGAATTATTTAAAAAATGGATGGGATTTTTAAGCGGTTTGCAAATTTTTTCGTTTAAAATGAAAGAAGCAGAAAAAGCTGCTAAAATTCATGATATTTTAGAATCCAAAGGCAAGATGATTGTTGATAATGATATTTTGATAGCGGGCATCATGAGTGCGAATGGAATTGTCGAAATAATAACGCGAAACATCCAGCATTTTGAAAACATACCCGATATTGAAATCATTTCATATTAAAATAATTCTAAATAAGAGATGTCCGAGAAGAAATTTCGAAATATCCTGTTTTTTAATTTCTTCGGCAATGCCCAGTTTTTTAACAAGAATGTGAGAAGCTCGCACGTTGCCTGCCCTGACCTTTTTTCCTTTTTTACCGGTTTGATTTAAATAATTGGCGAAGCATAACAATAAATGCATCCATGACGACATAATTGTTCTCGATAGTCGCCAACATCACGATTTTTCGTGCATCCACATTGTTCACGTGTCGGAGCCTTTGCAATGCTGCATTTTTCCATGAAGAGCAATGATAAAAACTCGCCATCGATACAATGCCCTTTATAAACGTTTGGAACGTCAAGAAGAACGTCATTACAACACGAATACATTCGAATGCCTTTTTCCTTGCATTTACTCGCCAGTTTCGTGGACACTTCGATCATTTTTCTGCGTGAGGGAATGATGTACTTAATGTCGTGTTTTCGAGCCCGCCGTATACTCTTTTCATACCACGTGACAAAGCTGAAATAACAACGTCTCAGACCAACGCGTGCTACCACTTCAAGTATTTTTTCAAAACTTCCGAGATTATTGACCACTCGATCACCAACACGCCAGAAAGCAATTGGATCGAATCGCCAAATAATCGTGGCGGGATTAAATTCAGCCGCCAACTTTTCCAATTGTCGCAAACGATAATGCAGGGGAATGACATTCGGTTCCAATAATTTACAATCATTGATAGTGAAATGGAAAAATAGGTTATAATCCGAAAATTCACTTGCCTGCTCTAGAAATGGTCCAAAATCCTTGCTCCAGAAAACAATCGAATGCACGTCTTCTTTTTTTAGAGAAATTCGACTTACTTGTTGAGGATAAAATGGGTTCTTGACACGGACTTCGCCCTTCCTCATTTTATCAATGAACCAATCAAGATAAAATGCAGGGATGTCCGTTCTCCTGGAAGCACTAATGACCGATTTCATGTCTTTTCCTTACTAATCTCACTCAAATAATCGCGGAAACTTCGACTTTATGTCGGGGAAATTTTCGTTAAGATATTCGAGCCAAAGATCGCCTTGATTCATTTTCGTATAACCCATCGGAGTCATTATTGAAGATAAACGGTCAAGAAACTGATCCCAAGTCTCCTTTGTTGGAATGTAAATCTCGGCCTTGATTTTTTCATTCTCCAAGATAACTTCGCATCTCTCTCGCGTGTAAAGTCGTGGAACTCCTTCATAATGATCCAGGGCAGGCAAGCTATCAACATCAACTTCGAATAATAAAGCTTTAAAACGGGAGCCCACGCGCCTTATGGCAAACGGATAGGGAAATGGTTGAAAATTATCGAAAAAAGGATGATACATCCGCTTGTGATCGATGACTTCGCATACAGATTTTACGTGAAACGTCTTATCTCCACGAACATGACTAATGATGAATGTACCATAACCAACAATATCCGGCATTTTTTCACCCGAATTTAAAGGACAAAATTACATTCATTACATGTGGAGGAGACCTTTATGTCTCAGACGTTTTGTTGCAGGATCCCGAAGTCTCGCTTCCAAATAACGAATGATGAATTCACGTTCATCAGGCAATTTGGCTTCAAAACTATCATAATTCGAAACGTGGTCGTTAAAAACATACGATGTAACGGAATCATTCAAATGCTTGAAAATCGTTAATTGTTCCTTGAGAATTCCATATGGGGAAACGATTTCGAACTTACCCTCTTGAATGTCCTTCCATAATTCACTTGTAGGCATTATATTTAACGTTCGAAAGCGGAAAATGGTCGGATTCATCTGATTCAAGACATTTGCGGTTTCTATGGCGTGTTCTTCAGAATACTCCACGCCACCCAACCCAAGAATGATGTAAACAGATAATTGTATTCCCGCCTTCATTAGCTTCTTACCAGCTTTGATCATGTTCTCGGGCGTGGTACCTTTTTTCATCATTTTTAAAATGCGACGACTCCCAGATTCTAATCCCATGTAGCAAATTGTGAGACCTGCTTCGTGAAGCTGACGCAACTCTTCATCAGATTTTCGTAAAATGTCTAAATTTTTAGCATAACATGAAATTCTCTTCAGATGCGGGAAGAGTTCATTAATCTTGTGCAGGATCTTGAGAAGATGATCCGTCGGAGCACTTAACGCCTCACCTCCAGCCATGAATAGCGTAGAAATAAAATCGCCATAACGCTGCTTTAAAATCTCTAATTCCTTAAAAACTCGCTCTATCGGACGAATACGATACTTTTGAATGATTTCACCGGTTAATTGATTGATGTATACGCCACAAAAACGACACTGGTTCCACCAGCATCCTTCTGTAACACCAACCAATAACGAGTTGGCTTCTACCGGAGGTCGAATTATGATCATATCTTCCATTTACACATCCTCAAGTAGAACTCAATGAGTGATGAGAATTAAGTTTTATGGTTTTTTAGTTCTATCTCGGTTTTTCTTTCATTTCGTCTCAATAAGCAACAAATAGGGGAGCAATCCAAAGCTAGACAAATCTATTATCAAATGATAAGATTTAAAATCGATAACGTGAAAATTCAAAAATTATAGAAGATTGTAAAGCGGCATTTGTATGAATTCAGATAGAATTACAATAAAAAGAATTCATAAAATTGCCCAAATTGATACCGTTCGCTAGTATTGCACTGACATATTGGTGCATAACAGGAGGCTTTTGCTTTAAAATGTCCCGATTTTTGTTTAAAATTACGAAAGAAAAAAGATCATTTTTAATCTGCTTTTTTTTAATAACATTCTCCAGTTTTATTCCGATTTTAAGTTTAATGAACAATAAACTTCCACATTTTTATTCTAAACCAATTGATTTACCGATAACGACATTAGAAATACCCCCGCTTTGGAGTTATCAAACTGGAGGTGATCTTCATTCCGTGGCGATCTCAAGTGATGGAGAATTCATCGTGGCAGGGAGTGCTGATTCGGATGTATATTTGTTTAAAAAAGACAGCTCCGTGCCTCTATGGCATTATTCCACGGGAGCCAGTGCTTTTTCTGTCGCGATTTCAGATAATGGCATGTACTTGGTTGCAGGTAGCTATGACGATCGCGTCTATTTGTTTAACAGAACCAGTTCAACTCCAATGTGGAGTTATAATACAGGAGGCGATATCCGAAGCGTTGCCATCTCCGGGGATGGACAATATATCGTCGCTGGGAGTACTAACAACAAGGTCTACCTATTTAATCAGACAAGCTCTTCACCCATGTGGAGTTATACCACAGGGGACGATGTATATAGGGTCGACATATCTAAAAACGGTGATTATATCGTTGCAGGGAGTTGGGATTATAGACTTTACCTGTTTAATAGGACGAGTTCAACTCCAGAGTGGAGTTATTATACAAATGGTCGCGTCTATGCGGTCGCAATCTCTGCAGACAGCCAATACGTTGTTGGTGCAAGCATGGATTCAAACGACAGAACGTTCTTGTTCAATAGATCTTCTTCAATTCCACTTTGGATTTACTCTGGAACATCCGGCACCATTGACATTGATATTTCTGACAATGGAGAATATATTTTTGCAGGCAATGGAGGTGGAGTTGTTTTACATCATCGTAATAGTTCAACTCCGTTGTGGACTTACCATTCCGGCTACGAAGTTGATTCTGTTGGAATTTCTGCAAATGGGCAATACATGTCTGCCGGTTATTTTAACGACCATATTCATATATTTGAAAAATCAAGCTCAACACCAATTCGAGATTATGTAGCAGGGGATTTTGTTCGGGCTACGGACATTTCGGCAGATGGACTATATACAGTTGCAGGTAGCTACGATAATCGTGTTTATCTCCTTAGCCGCTGTGCAAAACCAGAATCAAATAATCCTAATGATTTTACTTCAAAGACAATCGGAAATGAAACGATCGATTGGATCCTCACCGATGAGTTTGGACCGGGCATGTATCGAGTATGGGGAGAAGATTCTTATGGAAATTCTTATGTCTGGAGAGATTGGACAAGTTGGGAAAATAATACCGTCCTACACGTTCCAATTAATCGAACATATTGGGGAACTCTAAATTTTACGATAGAATATAATAACTCCGTGGGTTTAATGGGTATCCCGGATTCAGTCTTTGTTACATTAGTTCCTACTGATCATGCACCAATTTGGCAATCTACGATAAGTGGAAATATTGAATCAGTTGATATTTCGGCAGATGGTTTTTACATTACGACCGGAGACACAGACGGTGGTATAAAATTATTTAATAAAACAAGTTCGACAAACATGTGGTCCCATGTCGTAGCTTATGATGCAAAGTCGGTTGCAATTTCCTCCGATGGAGAATATATTATAGCGGGTCGTGATGATGACAAAGTATACCTGTATGATAAAGATAGCAAAACACCTGTTTGGTCATATACAACAGGAAGTGATGTTCGTGCTGTAGATATTTCATCAAATGGTGATTACATGGTTGCAGGTAGTTACGATCATTATGTCTATTTGTTTAATAAAACCAGTTCGACACCCATGTGGAGTTATGATACAGGTTATAGCATAAGATATGAAGTCTCAATATCTGCAGATGGGCAATATATTGCAGCAGGCGGACTTAGTAATGATGTGATAGTATTCGAGAAATCAAGTTCGACACCATTATGGAGTAAAGATGTAGGTCATGAAATCACAACAATAGCGATTTCTCAAGATGGAGAATATATTGCCGCTGGGGACAGTGCTGGTTACATATATTTGTTTAATAGAACTAATTCCACTCCGATTTGGAGTCGAGATATGGGACAATTCGTCAAATCTGTTGCAATATCGAAAAACGGAACCTTTATTGCCGCAGTTGCAGATGTTCCGCATTCATTATGTTTATTTCATAGAGATAATTCAACTCCGATTTGGAATCAAAGTTTAAGTTTGCAAGCGACATCAGTGTCAATTTCATCGGATGGAAAATACATCATTGCTTCTTGCACGGACAAATTCATATATCTATGTAATCAAAGCATGTGTCTATGGAGGTCTTATTTTGATGGTTTTGATGAATACGTAAAAATTTCAGCCGATGGACAATATATTGCAGCAGGAGGAGACGATAATAAAATTAAATTATTTGATCTCTTTAGCAGACCGGAATCTAATTCACCGACAGATATGACAACGCATGAAATCGGTAATGAAACAATAAATTGGAATCTAATAGATGAACTGGAACCAGGACAGTATAGAGTCTGGGCAGAATATAATGGTGAAACGCCTTACATCTGGCAGGATTGGACATATTGGGAAAATAATACGGATCTCAGGGTTCCGATCAATCGCTCTATAACAGGAGTTTTCAATTATACAATAGAATACAACAACAGTCGTGGGATTCTTGGAACTCCTGATTCAGTTTTAGTAACCGTGATTCATGCACCAATTTGGAACCATACAGTAGATGATGATGTTCTTCAAGTAAAGATATCAGGTGACGGACAATATGTAGTCGCCGGAACTGAATCTCCCGGAGGAGAAAAACTTCATTTATTTAAATCATTCAATTCAACACCATTATGGAGCAATGCAACGGGAAATACGGTAAGAAGTGTTTCTATTTCAGATGATGGAGAATATATTGCAGCCACTAACGACGATGGAAACCTTTATCTCTTCCAGAAGGATAACCCAAATTATATTTGGCGTTATTCCATGGGAACCACGGGTAGATCTGTCGCAATTTCGTCCGATGGGTTCTACATTACCGTTGGTACAGACTCGCCGGGAGACATCTATCTTTTTAATAGGACAAATTCAAACCCGATGTGGAAATATTCGGGCATATCCACGGTCTTTCAGGTTGCTATTTCAGAAGATGGAGAATACATTGCGGCAGGGAGCACGGATAATAAAATTTATTTGTTTAATAAATCGAGTTCTACTCCAATGTGGGAATTCGATACTGGTAACGATGTAAGATCAGTCGCAGTAACGTCAACAGGTCAATACATCGTGGGAGGTGGTTCAAACCATATCTTGTATTTTTTTAATAGGACAAGTTCAACACCAGAATGGAGTTCAAATACAGGAGATATCATTAGATCCGTGAGCATTTCCGACCAAGGAAATAAAATTGCCGTAGGAAGTGGGTCAAAAGTTTATTTGTATAATCGGACAAGTTCCATTTCCGAGTGGAATCGTGAAACTGCAGGTCTCGTAGATTCAGTTGATATTACAGGTGATGGTGACTTCATCGCTGCGGCTGGTGGAGACGATGTATATCATTTTAATGTATCAAATTCCACCCCTAATTGGGCATATTCAACAAATGGAAAAGTATATTCTGTCTCAATATCCTCGGACGGAAAATTAATTGCCGCAGGAAGTCTTGATAACAATGTATATGTCTTTCACAGGGATAGAGGTCCTGTTTCAAATAGTCCTTGTGATATCACTTCAAATCTGACAGATACCGATAAGATTGGATGGATTTTGGCGGATCCTATTGGTCCGGGTCAATTTAGAGTCTGGGCAAATGATACAAATAACGTCTCTTATGTGTGGTCAGATTGGCAATCCTGGGATAATCTTACTTCATTAAACGTGAATATTAATCGAACTCATTGCGGCACGTTTAATTATACAATCGAATTCAACGATAGTAACGGATATCAAGGCATTCCTGATACAGTAATTGTGACTTTAGTTACTCCGCCTCCTTCTTCAAATCACCCAATGGACTTTACAGCCTCAACCATTCTTTCGTATACTTTAAACTGGACTCTTTCTGACATGTTTGGAACAGGTTTCTACCGTGTATGGTGTAATGTTTCTAATGATGAATATTACATTTGGCAAGATTGGGATACTTGGCAAAATAATACGAATCTGATGATACCGTTGAACAATAGTGTCGAAGGAACTTTTAATTACACCATAGAATATAACAATAGCGTTGGACTCTTTGGAGCTCCTGACACGATCATTGTCAGAGTTGTATTACAAGATCATCATCCTTTATGGACTTATCAAGCCGGTAATGACATCAGATCAATTGCTATTTCGAAGGACAGTAATTATATCGTGGCTGGGAGTAAGGATTGCAAGGTATATTTATTCCAACGAGCCCGACCAGAACCTTTATGGTCTTTCGAAACGGGTGGTACAGTCCAAGCAGTTGCCATTTCATCCGACGGTCAATATATTGTGGCAGGAGGAGTCGATTATAAGATCCGTGTTTTTAACAGGAGTTCATCAATGCCTTTGTGGAATTATACCGCAGGAGATGTCATAAATTCGATAGCAATTTCAGATGATGGATTTTATTTCGTCGTTGGGAGCGACGATAACAAGGTTTATCTCTTCAACAGGACTAATTCGAATCCAATGTGGACTTTCAACCCGTCAGGAGACATTAAATCTGTTGCAATATCTGCAAATGGAGAATATTTTGCTGCAGGATGCACTAATGACAGGGTATATTTATTTAATAGAACAAAAATGTCATTAATTTGGCAATACGATACATCAAATGACGTGACTTCTGTCTCAATGTCATCTGATGGGGAATATATTACAGCTTGGAGTGGCGGTGACATATATTTATTCAATAAGTCAAGTTCGACGCCAGAATGGATTTATTATAGTGGTTATTTTTCAGGGTCAACTAAGATTTCAGGAGACGGACAATATATTGCCGCAAGCGTGACACCATATTTGCTTTTGTTTAATAGAAATAGTTCAACCCCTATTTGGAGTTATAGGCGATCCGGCGATGGAGGAACTGTAAATTCGATTGCGATCTCGCAGACGGGTCAGTATATAGCTGCTGCAAGATCATCCGATAAACTCCATTTCCACAACAGGACAAACATCGGTCCACGTTGGAGGTATTTAACAGTAGACGAATTTGAAGTTGTTTCAATTTCTGCTGATGGTCAATACATCGCTGCAGGAAGTTATGATGATAAGATCTATCTCTTTCATAGAACTAAACAAGCCCCTTTTTCAAATCATCCGAATGATATCTTCATCAGGACAGATAGCACGGAAAAAATACATTGGATTTTAACTGAACACGAAGATAGTCCGGACATGTTCCGTGTTTGGCTAAATGATACGGGTGATAATTATTACGTCTGGAAAAATTGGACTAATTGGCAGAATAACACGGATCTTAACATCGATATCAACATGACGGCGGTTGGAGTTTTCAATTATACGATAGAATACAATAATAGTGAAGGCGTATTTGGAATTCCTGATACAGTATTTGTCACCATTGATGATACAGAGCCCTCCATTGTTTTGGATGGTCCCATCAATAACACCGTGCTTCAGAAACCCGCACTCATCGAACTGACAATCACGGACGATAATCTCAACCCTTCAACTGTAGAGTGGCGGGCAAACGTAACCCAAACAAGCTGGACCACGTCCTTTACGGGCTCACATGACATCGACCTGTCAAGCTTTGCCAGCGACCAGACCGTTCAATTCTGGATTCAAGCCGATGATACGGTTGGCAACCACCAAATTATAACCGTAATCTTCACGTTCGATGATACGGATCCCTCCATTGTTTTGGACGGTCCCGTCAATAACACCGTGCTTCAGAAACCCGCACTCATCGAACTGACAATCTCTGACGCCAATCTCAACTCTTCGGCTCTAGAGTGGCGGGCAAATGTCA
>JALGVI010000116.1 GCA_029838215.1 Candidatus Helarchaeota archaeon
TCTTGAAATCCTTTTTTAGCCCGTTCTAATTCATCTTTATCCATCATTTTTAGAACTCCGTCTACTTATTTCAGCTTCAATAACCGCATAATAATTTATTAGCTCTTGGCACTCGGTTCCATCAATTCGGAATGATGAATGCCGCGGACAAAAATCATCTATCACGCATTTGTTCAAATCAACGTTATAGATGAGAGGATAAAAACGGCATCCCTTTGGACGAATTGCATAAATCATGCAGGAATTGGTATTTTTTTGATAGAAGACACAAAGAGGAAGGTCGTCCAGAGTATTTTTTAGAACGTAGAAGCCATCGGGGTCAACATCATAAAAATCCTGATATCCTGCATTGGAAATCCGTTCGACATCGGCATTCGAAAGTATCATCTCCGTTTTTTGACAACAGAGACCACACCGATCGCAGGGTTCCAAGGTTCTAACACCTAATAAAAAAAAAATTAAAGGATTCCCGCCTTCTTGGCGATTTCCTTCACGGCTTGAAGTGCAGGTGTATCTGGAGGAATATCCAGTAGGGATTTTCCTTCAAGATTGTATCTTGCAATTATATCATCTAGAGGAATAAAACCGATTACTTCCATTCCAAATTCTTTAGCTTTTTCTTGTAAAATCGGCTCGGATGACTCGGAGAACCTGTTTCCAACGATGTATTGCTTTCCAATTTTCGTGGTGACTTCTTCTCCAATTTCTTTTATGCGTTTGGTGGTGTTTATTCCCATCTGACTGGCATCAGTTACAATAAACATTATGTCGACATTTCGAGCCGTCCTTCGCGACATGTGTTCGAGTCCTGCTTCCATGTCCATGATTGTATAGTCATAATTCTTTGAGATGGTGTCGAGAATCTCAGCCATGAGGTTGTTTGGATAACAATAACAACCTTCGCCTTCAGTTCGTCCCATCACGATCAGGTCGAAACCATCTTGCTCTTGCAATACTTCATAGATGTAGCCTTCCATCACGGATTTTTTTGAAACATTTGGAGGAAGTCCTCCAGGTCCAGATCCTTTTTCAACCAGTTTTTTCAACCTGAAAGCCATTCCGCCAACAGTCTTGGTTCGATCTATCGGGATTTCAAGTGTATCGGGTAAATTACTGTCAGGATCAGCATCAATCATTAATACATCATATTTATCAAGATCAACTAGTATTCTTAACAAAAGCGTGCTGAAAGTAGTTTTTCCAACACCACCCTTTCCAGAAATTGTGATTACTTTTTTCTCGGGCATTTCCATTCAACCAAAAACTCTGAATTTTTAGATAATTTCGTATCTCTGAATGAGTTAAAATCTTTTTCTTAGAAATAGGCAATTGACGAATAATCCTAGTATATTTATTTTTGAAGATTTTTTCTGCAGATTTTGTCATGAATTGATCAAAAAAACATACCAAGTTTCGAAGAATAGCAAGATTTTTAACGAGAATATTTAATCTATTGGAGGAATTTATTGAGAAATAAAATCCCACGATATAAACGTAAACAACGTATAGAAGAAATTATGAAAAAAACTCACGGATTTGAAGAAAAAATATGACGTACATTAAGCCCGAAATTATTGACGGAAATAAAAAGAACGATTTAGTGAAATTAGCAGAAAGATATTTAGGATATGACTCGGTATATACATGGAATGCGAATTTGAGTGGATATATCATTCAGTTGAAAACAAATTCTGAGAAAATATATGATTTTTTTCAGGAAAATTTCTATCCTTCACCACTAGATAAAAAATTACGTCCACACGGCATTGTTTATGCAGTAGTGAACATTCCAGGAACAGAGCCTCAATCCTATTACAACATCGACGCGCATACGGGTATCATATTTAACATGACAGATTACTTTGCCGTGAGATCTTTAGCATTAGCAATTATATTTGATGTTATTGAAGAAACAGGTCGCTTGCATTTTTTGCGAGGATCATTAATCGATCTCGATGGCGAAGGAATCTGTCTGATGGGACAAAGTGGCACGGGAGTTTCGACTCATACCTTCTTGCTCATGGAAATAGAAAAAGCACGCATTCATTCGAATGACTTGATTTATCTTGAGCGCTTGGGTGGAGAGAAAGGAAGAATTTCAACCTTGGCTCCAGAAAGAAAATTTTACTTGAATAATGCCATTGCACAAATCAGTCCCAGAGTAAAGATCTTATTCGAACGCTGTCGTAAAGAAGAAACACATTTCATGCTTGATCCATGGTGGATAGGTGGTGAAGAAAAATACATTGACACCACTCGGATCAAAGTTGTTTTCATCCTAAAACCAGATCCAAAGAAAAGCGAATTAGCCAAGCGATTAACAAAAAAGGAAGCCATGACTCTACTTCAAGATGAAGACCCTCCGTTCATGAATCCATATAAAGTCATTACAAACGAAGAACAATTAGATCAAATAAGATTCTTCTTTTCTAGATTGTTCGATTTTTCCGCAGTATATCAAATAAACTCGGCATTCCCAATTTTCGATATTCAAAATCGCATTAGACAAATTGTAATGTCAAAGGAATATCTAGAGCCACTCGAAGTTACTGAAGAGAAGTTTCAAGAGGAAATCTTTGAAGTTTTTAATAAAATAAATTACGATGATGTTCTCAATAGAGTTAGTAAAATCGGAAACCAAACGAACGTGAAACGTTTAAGCGAAGCAGAGATTAAGACGGAAGCTGAGAAGTATGGAACTAAAACAAAGTTCAACAATTATAATTTCGTCTCTACGGTAAAAAATAGAAGTGCTCCATTAACAGTATACGTGGGTAGCCCAAAGGTGGTTCAACACACCTTAAATGAAAATCAGAAAGAGATCATCAGAAATCTCCCAAAAACCATCGAGGATGTTTTTCATTACTTGGATAAGTCCACGTTCCTTACGACAACAAGGACCATGGGAAGTAATGGCGAGTTCGTACCCAGATGCACGTTATTTTTATCGATTCATCGAAAAGAGATGGTCAGACTTGCTCACATGATGAATGCATCCTTGTTTCCCGATGATGACGTGCAAGATGAAAAGCTTCATCCTCAGTTATACATCGTATTCATTCCAGAATGGCATGAAAAAGACAGGCAAATCCTCGTGTTTCCAGAGATCGGAGTTACTTTTGTCCTCGGTTCAGATTATTTTGGTGAAGTAAAGAAAGGCTTTTTACGAATGGCAATGTATTTAGCAAAGCTTCGTGGAATGCTCGGTCTTCATGCAGGTGCAAAAATCATCAAGGCACTTGATAAAGATACTAACGAATTAAAAACCTACAGCATGATAATCTTTGGTCTTACTGCAACGGGAAAAACGACGCATTCCACGCATTCACATGACTTGGATGAAAGTAAAGGTGAAGGCATTAAAATCGTCCAAGATGATTTCATTGCACTACGAAAAGATGGATCGGCCTTCGGGACGGAAAAAGGATTTTATCTAAAAACGGATGGAGTCGATCCGGACATACATCCGCTCATATATAAGGCGGTAACCCAAGAAAATGCCATTTTTGAAAATGTTCTGGTCGATTATTTGGGAAACGTATTTTTCCAAGATGAAACACTGACAGGAAATGGACGGGGGATCATGCAACGAGAAGCATTTGGCAAATACATGAATGAAACCGTAAACATTCCGCCATTAAATGAGCTAGATGGCTTGATAATCCTTTTAATCACGCGAAGAAACACGGTAGTTCCAATTGCAGCCAAACTCACGATCGAACAGGCAGCTGCCGCATTCATGCTGGGCGAATCAATACACACGTCAGGTTCAAACCCCAAACGTGCAGGAGAATCCATTCGAATCGTTGGTACTAATCCTTTCATAGTGGGAAGCGAAGCAGAAGAAGGTAACATATTTTATGATCTCATTAAGCCACATGAGAAAAAAATTCAGTGCTATCAAATCAATACCGGTGGCACGGGTGAAATCATAGAAACGGATGCTGACGGAAGAAAAATCATAATCCAAAAAGTAAACAGGATCCCAATCAAGGACATGGCATCCATCATCAGGGGCATTGTTAGAAGATCCATTGAATGGAAAGATGATGATTACTTTGGTGTCAAGATCCCTAGAAAAGTGGAAGACATGGATTATTCCATCTATGACCCAAAATTATACTATACTCCAGAACAAATAGAGAAGTTCGTAAAAGAACTGAAAGAGGAACGCAAAGAATACCTAAAAAAATTTAAGGATTTGTATCCGATCATTTCAAACGCCTTATAACAAGGCACACTTCTTTTTAAATTTTCTGATTTTGAGTCAATTCGCTTCTAAAAGAAGAATAGAAAAATAAAAAAATAAAGGGTTTTGAAATTAAATTTTATTAGAAGCCTTTAATTGCCAAATCAATGTCGCCCTTGGTAATTTTCTTTCTCTTGGAGTGTTTTGCAATGACATAGGCACGCTTCGTAATTGCAACAGCTCGGTCTTGGAGAATTCCAATCAAATAGTCGACTGCATCGCGTGAAACGATTTTTGCACCATTATATGCCATCAGGGCTCTTAAAGGGCTCCATGCAAAGAATCTTTTTTTTGCCATTTTACATCCCTCAAAAAATCAATTTTTTTTACGTTGTTGTGAATTTGGGATATGTATTATTCAATTGAATGAATATAAAAAGATATCGGAATATCGTCGGAAAAAGTGTAATTTTTATTGGAAAAATGGATTGGTCAAAATTCAAATTTTCCACGTCTTGACATTGAACCTAGAATTTTCAGCTCAAACAAAATTAATTCCCTCCAGAACGAGTTTTTGGAGAAGGCACTTCACCAAATGAAACCGTCAATCAAATGAGAGAAAAATTAGTTCTTCATTTTTTGCTTGATTTTCTTTCTATTAAGAAAAAAGAATCAGTAAACATGAAACAAGTTCGACCGAGGTATCATGAGTTTAACTTCTCTCTGAGGCTTTTAAGGCGTCTTCCGGCATTAATTAAAACATCATCCTGTTTTGCAAAACAAAAACGAACCAAATTTGTAATGGACGATTCTTCGCAATAGAACGGGCTCATTGGTATGGCTGCAACACCGACATCTTTAATGAGAAATTCACAGAATTCTAAATCATTCATCGTGGTAAATTCGGAAATGTCAGTCACGATATAATATGAACCTTCAGGTAGAATGGTTTTAAAGCCAGCCTCCTGCAAGATTGAACCCAAGAGGTCCCTTTTTTTCCAATAATCGCTTTTAAGTGCATCGTAATATGAAGAAGGAGCCCGGAACGCTTCTATCATGGCATGTTGGAGTGGTGTCGCCGTGGAAAACGTGACGAATTGATGGACCAATCGGATTTGTTTAGAAATATCTTCAGGTGCCAGAAGGTAGCCGATTTTCCATCCCGTGAAACTGAATGTCTTCGCAGTAGAAGAAATCGTAATCACGTGATCACGAAATCGTGGAAACGTTGCCATGGGAACATGATTTTTCTCATATGTTATGTGTTCATATACTTCATCAGTAATGATAAAACAATCATTATCCATGCTTAATTTTCCTATATCTTCCAATTCTTTCTTGCTGAAAAGTTTTCCTGAAGGATTATGGGGGGTATTGATGACGAGGCATTTTGTCCGTGACGTCATCGCATTCTTTAAATCCTCCAAATTGAAAGCAAAATTCGGAGAATGAAGGCGAATGAATTTTGGCACGGCTCCCGTAAAATGACAAAGTGCTAAATATGCATCATAACACGGTTCGAAAAGAATCACTTCATCTCCCGGATTAAGTAGGGCAAACATCGTGGAGAAAATTGCTTCCGTTGCTCCCGATACAACAGTCACTTCCTTCGCGGAATCGTATTCCAAACCATAAAATCGTTTATATTTATCGACAATGGCTTCTCTCAATTCCTGAATTCCAGCACTGGGAGCATATTGATTTTTATCGCCTCGAATGGCCTCAATCGCCGCATTTTTGATGAAATCGGGACCATCAAAATCAGGAAATCCCTGCGACAAATTTATGGCACCGTGTTGATTGGCGAGATTGGTCATGTGACTGAATATGGTTGGCTTGATTTTTTGTAATCTTTCTGAAAATGCGGGCATCGTATTTCGTTTCCTTTCCTTTACGGAACTTCCAAGAAAAATAATAATTTAATTTATTTCAGTGAATTTAACGGATTTTGTTTGGGAAATCGCTTTCCAAGTGACGAATTCTTCATCATCATCGTAAAAATTTTGCGGCAAAAAGAATCGAACTCGTTAACTAAAATTTAAAAACTTATTCTTAGTAGCTGAATTTGAGAACAGTGTCATATTAAATGGCACGAAAAAAATACTTATCAAAATGGAGTGAAACATCATGATCGTGGCAGTTCCATCTTTAGATGAGAAAGGATTAGATGCCGAAATTTCAGAGCATTTTGGTCATGCACCGTATTTTATAGTCATTGACATTGAGAAGGAAAAACCGAGAAATGGGGAAGTCAAAAAAAACCCATTCACTGATGAAGAGTGTAAGGTTAAAATCGTGTCAAATCACGAAGAAGGTCCCCATACGTGTGCTTCGCCCGTGAATAAACTCCTTCAACACAACGTGAAATATCTGTTGGTCAGTGGAATTGGAGGCGGCGCATTCAACATGCTTAGAAGTCAAGGAATCGAATTATATTCAGGTGGGCTTGGTACTGTTCGAGAAGCATTGCGCGACTTCTTATGCGGAATG
>JALGVI010000117.1 GCA_029838215.1 Candidatus Helarchaeota archaeon
ACTTTAATTAAATGGGAAAAACGTGAGTTTTCTAGGAAGTTTTTACATATCTATTCTCTCTTTCCTTAGATCCTTTTACTATCAGCATATTTATATCAAGCCGTTTCCTTAATTATTCTAGGAGTTGTTCTTCAACTCCTTCATTCATTATAAATTAAAATCCAAAAAGCTTTAATAGCTCATCGCTATTAGATCTTTGTCTTTCTAAAAAGATCAAAATTGCTCTGGAACTATTCTCGGTATGTTTCGGATGTTTTGATCTTACGTCGAGTTGAGATCCGAGAAACTATTCTAAAGAAATCCTTTAGATTACTCCCGCGTGCTTTGGTGCGCACTCAACCATGACACGACGCATAAGCCTCATGCAAACTAGATAGTACGCTTACCCCCTTTATATCCTCTCGTGAATGCGTTACGTTTGAAACACTGAATCAACAGCGGATGATCAAACGTGTCTATCAACGAGAGCATCATTCTCATCCAATTTCACAGCGCCCAATTTTCCAACCCAGCAGGAAAAACAAAACTGGTTGATCCTGCCAGACCCAACCGCTATCGGGTTAGATTAAGCCATGCAAGTCGAACGCCTGATCATGGTCAGGAGTGGCGAACTGCTCAGTAACACGTAGTCAACCTGCCCTATAGAGGAGGACACGCACGGGAAACTGTGTCTAATCCTCCATAGGTGATCGCAACTGGAAGGTGCCCTCACCGAAAGGGGCTTAATACCTATGAATTAAGCCCGCTATAGGATGGGACTGCGGCGGATTAAGTTGACGGCGGGGTAATGGCCCACCGTGCTTATAATCCGTACGGGCTATGAGAGTAGTAGCCCGGAGAAGGGAACTGAGACACCGTCCCTAGCCCCACGGGGCGCAGCAGGCGCGAAACCTGCACAATGCGCGAATGCGTGATGCGGTAATCCCGAGTGCCACTAATCGTGGCTTTTCTTGAGTGTAAAAAGCTCTTGGAATAAGGAGAGGGCAAGGCTGGTGCCAGCCGCCGCGGTAAAACCAGCTCTTCGAGTGGTTGGGACTTTTACTGGGCTTAAAGCGTTCGTAGCCGGCTCGGCAAGTCCCTGGTTAAATACGGCAGCTCAACTGTCGTGCCGCTGGGGAAACTACCGGGCTTGGAGGCGGGATAGGTCAGCGGTACTCCACGGGAAGGGGTGAAATCCTTTGATCCGTGGGGGACCACCAGTGGCGAAGGCGGCTGACTGGAACGCGCTCGACGGTGAGGAACGAAAGCCAGGGGAGCAAACCGGATTAGATACCCGGGTAGTCCTGGCCGTAAACGATGCCTGCTAGGTGTTGGCATTACCTCGAGTAATGTCAGTGCCGAAGGGAAACCGTTAAGCAGGCCGCCTGGGGAGTACGGGCGCAAGCCTGAAACTTAAAGGAATTGGCGGGGGAGCACCACAAGGGGTGAAGCCTGCGGTTTAATTAGACTCAACGCTCGGAAACTTACCAGGGGCGACAGCTCAATGACGGTCAGACTGACGATCTTACCTGAGTAGCTGAGAGGAGGTGCATGGCCGTCGCCAGTTCGTGCCGTGAGGTGTCCAGTTAAGTCTGGCAACGAACGAAACCGGCGCCATTAGTTGCCATCAGGCCCCGCACGGGGTGCTGAGCACACTAATGGGATTGCCCCGGCTAACGCGGATGAAAGTGCCGGCCACGGCAGGTCAGTATGCCCCGAATCCCCTGGGCCACACGCGGGCTGCAATGGCTAGAACAATGAGTCGCAACACCGAGAGGTGGAGCTAATCTCCGAAATCTAGTCTCAGTCGGGATCGAGGGCTGTAACCCGCCCTCGTGAACATGGAATCCCTAGTAATCGCGTGTCATCATCGCGCGGTGAATACGTCCCTGCTCCTTGCACACACCGCCCGTCGCTGCACCTGAATTGGCTCTAGCTAAGCCCCGTTCTCTCTGTTCGGTGCGAAGCTTGGGTTAGTAAGGGGGCAGAAGTCGTAACAAGGTAGCCGTAGGGGAACCTGCGGCTGGATCACCTCCTATGTATCCAGCCGGGGGTAGCGTGCCTAGAATTAGCATGAGGTGATGCGATCTCTCATCTTTCATATTTAAACTCATTTTTAGAAAAACATCGCTAAATAATCATCCAACATATCTTGCATTCCAATTTTGAGGAGGTATTGTTCTTCCAAGCACCAGAATGACTATCTTTCTGGCACCAATCTGTTTTAAAAACTGACAGCATGTTTCTTTCGTTTTGCCATCCGTATACGTATCGTCCAAGAGCAGGACATCTTTATTCTCTAAAGGACGCTCGGAAATCAAATCACGATATGCAAGCTCATATTGATCATTAGGAGTTCTTCCAAGATAGTTTGGATATTTGATATTTAGTCGATCTTTCAAAGGATATCCGAAGTATTCTACTTGATTATCGGGATATTTCGAAGGAACGGATGTCATGCACGTGATTGAATTGAGATCTATTGTCGTGCTTTTATTTTTAATATACCATTCCAATAACCTGGCCAAAATTTTCCCTTGGTTTGACTTCTCTTCACGCGACCAGGGTTTTTGCCATGGTTTATCTGGTTTTTTTGGCTTCATTTGCAAGATGATTTTTGACATTTCCGAATATTGAGCATCTTTGCCGGGCAAATAAATACTTAATGACTCGACGTGATGAAAGGCTCTGCCGTTCTTGCATTTTGGACAAGTTTTTCCGTTCGTTTTTGAATCTAAGCAAATTGGACAGCCTTTCAAGTCATATAGGCGGAGCTTTTTTGGCTCATTCATGCCAAAGTCTTCGAAGAAATAATTAAGAATATGATGATCTCCAATAATATCTTCACGAATCCATTCGTCTCCCATGCTGTCTCACGCTCCTTGCTGATGATTGTTTTGCACTATAATTAATGAAACTTTATTTCTAGATTTTATGGATAGATGATGATCTCGACAATAAGCAATGATATCCTTGGCTCCCTTGATCGGCACGCCCCCATTTTTTAAAATCATCTGGGGGATGAATGCAGGGCTTCTACTGGGATCTGGCGGTTGAAGTGCAAAAATCACCTTCCCTTGTTTTTTCGAATATTTGATCTGCCATTGAGTTCCGCTTTTCTGATTGCCTTCAATGAATATGCTTCCCATCGAGAGACCTGAATTGAGCTTGTTGCGTTTTTGCAACGTCCACTTCTTAACGCGCTCCTCTGGAAAAGATTCTGAAATTATGGCACCTGATTTCGAAATGTCTTCAGCCAACTCACTATTTTCGGGGGGATAGATGGCTATAATACCGCTACCCAAAACAGCAATCGTGCGTCCTCCCTCTTCCATCGCTCCAACGTGAGCCTCCGTATCGATCCCTCGCGCTAACCCGCTTACGATCGTATAACCTGCCATTGCAAGATCGCGAGCAATTTCTCTTGCCTTTAGCCTGCCATGTAGCGTAGGATTGCGACTTCCAATGATGGAGAAAGAATTTTCATCCTGAGGCAGAATCTGCCCTTTAATGAATAAATAGAGAGGAGGATCATCTAACTTCTTTAAAGAAGCAGGATATTCTTTATCAAAATATGTATGAACATGAATGGAATGCTCTTTAGCGACTTCAAGAGCCTGGAGTGTCTCTTCCAGAGCCAAGTCCGACTCTTTTAAAAGAGATTTAATCCGGCTGATAACCGCGCGACGCCTAAAGAATTTGGATAGCTCCTCTTCCGAAGCCTGAATGAGATCAAATGCGGAATCGAATTTTTTTTGGATGAGATTGATGATCTTACGTGAGGAAATGCCGGAAATCCTCCCCAATGCAATCAGGAATTTTTTTTCATCTTGCATGATTTCACCCAAATCGATACTCTAGATGCAGCTTCTTTAGAAAAGTCATCAAGCTGAAATTTCATCAGGAGTTTTAAAAATCGAACCCAGAGGTCTTGAAATTACTGATTTTATTGAAAGGACCCGCCCACGCCAACGAAGTTTTAAGGGAAAATATGAAAGATCTCAACGTGCAGATGATGATGAGCTAAAAAAATTGGATTTCGAGATGAAAAACATGCAAAAGCTTGCCCGATTTTTCCTGCATCTCTAATCTGCAACAACGTAACAGATCAATCCGGCTGTTGTCCCAACAAAGATTCCTGCAAACCAAGTATAAATGCCAAACACTATCAGGAGAATGAAAGCATAGATGCAGATTTCGACCGCCAGCCCTGTCTCTAACCGTTTTTTACTTGAAATTTTTGAAAATACTCTCTTGGCATACAAGATTAAAATTATGATAGTCACAACGACCGCCGCGACAGGATAGATGATATTTGGAATGCTGATAATTGCTTGCCAAATAGTTACTGGCACGGCTATGGCTATCATTATGAGAGAAACCCAGTTTAAAGCCCTTATTGCCTCTTTTAAGTCCTTTTTCGCCATTATTATTTCCTCTTTTTCGTTCAGGTGATAAAAATCAAACCACGAGTGCTTGATTGAAATTAATAATGAAAATCATTTTTTTTAAATCCATGTCATCGTTTTTATAGAAAGAGCCTTATTCCACCAGCGGAAATTTAGAGAGCAAGATTGGCTTTTATATTCTTTATTAGGATGGGAACGGATATTTGTATCTTCTTCAAGGATTCCTTCTCCATCTTACCATCGAGAACCAGCATCAAAAATCCCACTCCTTCAACAGGCACGAGTAAAAGATTAAATGGTTGCAATATTTCTATCAGGCTGCCATTTTCCACACTACCAAATGTCGGAAACATCATGAAATTTTGAAAGACCAAATCCCCTAGCGATAATTTCTCGGTCAAATCACTGAGATGAAGCGATTGCTCATCTTTCTGCATGTTAATTAGTGTTTTTAACACGTCCTCAATGATCGCAACAGACACGTTAAATAAATCAAGTCCGTGAGCACCAACTCCACACGGTTCTCCTTGATATTCCCTTTCTTGTCCGGTTGCAATGACGAGTCCTTGGCTTGTAACTAATACTGAATAAAACACGTTATATTCTTTTTCGAACATCTTTAATGCCATTTCAACCTTGTCCTCGATTGAGAAGAATTGGTCTTTTCGAATGTCGTCCAATTTTTTCTGCAAGACCGAAGCTGATGTCTTTTTTATTTCATTAAGCTGCTCGAACATTTCCACGTAGTTTTCTTCACTCATGATGATCTCACCAGATTTTACATCCATCATTAACTTCTGACCAAGCATTTTAAACTCACAGCTAAGCGAATTTAGCGAAGAAATGATCATTAAAATTTTAAGGCAAGGATTGACAAAAAATGAAGCAACAAAATCAGGATTCACATATTTTACGGAACGTGCATGATTATTCTGGCATGATTACCGTTTAAATTCGATTCATCAAAATGAGCTTGATATCTTCTGGATTGAGGTGAACCGGGTTATTTTTAAGTCCTGTTTTGCTCACGATTTTATCGATATCCATTTCAACTATCCCATGCTCGCCCAAGCGCGGGATTCCGAGCACGTCAACCCACTCCTCCAACTTGCTCACGAGTACGTCCAAATAATGGTTGACTTTTCCGTTAATCTCTCCTCGATCTCCTGCCAACAATGAACCGACTTGCGCGTGTTTTTGCAAGGCAATTGTGACTTCAGGCGATCCGGGATGTTCTTTTAATTTTTGAATGTTTATTTTAGTGGCTTCTGCCAAAAGAGTGCCGCATGCAACGCCGTGAGGCACTTCAAAGAATCCTCCGATTGGAGAAGCCAAACCGTGGATAATGCCCAGCCCGGCATTTGCCAGAACAATTCCCGACATCAATGCCCCATATGCAACAGCACCGCGAACGGATAGGTTCGCGGATCCTGTCGTGCAAGCTAAAAGTAGATTTTCATTCATTGCTTTCAGTCCGCTCCATGCTAAAGCATCCGTCATCGCACTTGCTTTATTCGAGACAAATGCCTCTATTAATTGCGTGAATGCGTCCATTCCGCACGAAGCTGAGACACTACTTGGACAAGAAATCATGAGTTCTGGGTCAATGATGGCAAAGTCAGGAACAAGATTATCGTGCCTTAATGATTTTTTAAATCCGTCTGGTCCAATCTCGCTTATCACGGCGTTTTTGGTGGCTTCACTACCCGTTCCTGATGTCGTCGGGATAGCAACGAATGGGACTTTCCTTCCATCGTGCTTCTTCGTTCCAACGCCTTCAAGAAAATCCTTCACGGATACTTTTTCGTCTTGAGGAAGCAAGGCGGAGATCGCTTTAGCCGCATCGATCGCGCTTCCTCCTCCGATCCCCACGACCGCTTGGATCTTTTTATCTCGCAAGCTAAGAACTGCTTCATCAACCATTGCGGGTGACGGTTCACCCGATATCTTCAATAAATGATAAATGATACCGAGTTTCTCTAAAAGACTTTTTATTACCTCGAATTTACCTGATCGTTCAAGAGAGCGTTTACCAGTTACCAATGCGATTTCATTTCCTAATACTGGCAATATACTCTCAAGTTCAAGTAATCTCCCAACTCCAAATAAAATTTTTGGAACTCTTGCAAACTCAAACGAAGCTATCTTCATGAAATCACGAATCAAGTAATTTATTTCGTTAACAAATAAGTGATGATGGTCAATGATAAAATAATTCACGTATTTATTTGCTTGGAGGAGCTATAAGATTTCAAAGGAGAATTTGAGTTTCATCCGTAGAACAGTTATGACTCATGCCCGAAGAATTTGGGCTTTCTGAATGAGCAGAATGCGGTTTTATAAAAAACCGATTTCAAATTAAATGAAATTCAGATTCGTTTCTTGAAATTTGCTATCAACTTACAAAAAATAATATAAAAGCTGACAAGCTATATTTTTTCAAATTCAATAATTCTCCATCAAATTATGGAAGATTTGCGAAGGAGGATTTCGAAATGATCTCGACTAAGATAACACAGATGCTAAAAATTAAATATCCGATCTTCTGCGGAAATATGATGAACATCACGAATCCAGAATTTGCTGCAGCATGCTCAAATGCTGGTGGACTCGGCATCTTAGCATCCGTCATGTATAGAAAACCGAATCCGTTGCGCGACGCCATCCGTAAACTTCAATCACTTACTAAAAATCCGTTTGCTGTAAACGTGAATCTTTTTCCCATGTTAATGCCCGTCAAGCAAATTGATTTAGTCAAGGTAATGATTGAAGAAGGCGTTAAGATTATCGAAACATCAGGTCATAAAGCGCCTGAAAAATATGTTCCTCTCTTCAAGAAGAACGATGTTACTTGGATCCACAAGTGTGCTGGAGTCCGGTACGCTCTCAAGGCAGCATCGCTCGGTGCGGACATCGTAGAAGTCGTGGGATATGAAAATGGCGGTGCCACAGGACGTTATGATGTGGGCACCGTGGTTTTAACACCAGCCACCGTGGATGCTTTGGAAATCCCTGTAGTTGCTGGCGGTGGTATCGCCGACGGAAGGGGACTGGTCGCCGTTTTGGCTTTAGGTGCCGAGGCAGGACTAATGGGCACGCGACTATTGGTCACGAAAGAGTGTCCGATCCACGAAAACTTGAAACGGGCTCTCCAAAAAGCCTCGATTTATGACACCACACTCGTGATGAAATCATTAAACGCAACTCACCGCGTCTGGAATAACGAGGCCGCACAAAACGTGCTTCAACTGGAAGCATCAAATAGCGAACCACAGGAAATTTTCAGTGCCGCCGCAGGTGCAAAATCCAAGCTGATGTACGATGAAGGTAAATTGGATGCTGGTATTATCTCGTGCGGACAAGGCGTCGGATTGATCAATGACATCCCTACAATGAAAGAACTCCTTGATGGTATCATGAAGCAAGCCGAGGAAGTCATTAAGAAAATATCCAACCCCTAATTTTTTTTATGATGAGAAAAATCGAAAAAAAAGAAACGAATTTTTGTTTTAAAAATAAACTCCCAGAACCATAATGAGTATCATTGGGAAGATGCTGAAGAAATTTCCACAAGCATGGACGATGCTTTGGGGGATTAGACGTCCTGAACGCTGTAAAACCCACATCCAAATCAATCCACTTATCCAAGTCATAAAGATGACTGCCCCCCATGAAATCCACCATGTGATATTCCACGGGAAGAGATGAATTACGAAAGCAGTATGCCACAATCCGAATGCTACGGGAGCGAAAGCGAGCCGTGCAGTTTCCGATACACCTGCGTTCTTGCCCGCATCTTCTAAACAGGATCTCCAAAAAATTTCTTCACTTGGACCATTAATGATGGAAGCACCCAGCACGACCAGATACATGGCAATAGACATGCGATACGAATACATGAGAATAAAAATTGGTATTAAATAAACGAGTGGTCCGTAATTCAAGATGTATTGCAACCAGACACGTTTTCCTTTTAACAATAGCGTCGGCTCGAACCGTTCACTATCGAAAACTCCACCCCGGTATTTTCGATATAGGAGGGTGTAAGTCCAAATTATCGTCCAATAGATCAATAATAGAGGGGCCCAGACCATGTTATATGGCGCAGCAATTGGATAGAATAAATAGGTCGTCAAGGTCACGATGATCGGGATTGTAAATGGAACACCAAAAAAGAATATCTTTGAGAACATGTCACCATCTCGTGAATTACCCAATTTTGGCTCCGAATCTACTTTTTTATCTTCTTCCATGATAAACACAGACCTGTTTTCTTGATTTAAATTTATACGATATTAATTACTTAAAATTCTTCGGGCAATTGGCAATCATCAATGGACTTGTCGAATACAATAATCAGTTCATAATTCATTATTGCAATGGTCCAAACGAAGCCAATCCCATTGCGACTGCAATTTACGATTGTA
>JALGVI010000048.1 GCA_029838215.1 Candidatus Helarchaeota archaeon
GATTAGGAATGAAAATTCAAGGAGTGTTTTAACGTGGGAAAGATATTAAGCGTTCACAGTTTTCGAGGAGGAACGGGTAAATCAAACATTACAGCAAATTTAGCCGTTGCCTGCGCAATGTATGGAGATGCCCGTGTTGGAGTCATAGATACCGACATTCAATCCCCAGGAGTTCACGTGATCTTTGGACTTGGCGGAAAAAAACTCCAGCATCCGCTCAATCAATACCTGCAAGGGCAGTGCAAGATCGAAGATGTTGCTGTCGATGTGACGAAATCCCTGAAACTAGAAAAAGGGCAACTCTTCATGTTCCCTGCGGCCTTGGAAGCCAGCGAGATCACCAAGATACTTCGAGAGGGCTATGAAGTGAGCATGCTCTCGGAGGGGTTTAACCAAATCATCGATAACATGAATTTAGATTACTTATTGATAGACACGCATCCAGGATTGAATGAAGAAACGTTCCTATCCATTGCAGTTTCGGATGGTTTATTCGTAGTAATGCGTCCAGACTCACAAGATTACCTGGGAACATCCGTAACGCTTGAAATTGCCAAAAAACTGGATGTCCCGAACATATACATGATCATCAACAAGCTTCTCCCAAAATATGATGTTGCATCCGTCAAGAAGGAAGTAGAGAAAACTTACAAGATTCCTGTTGCGGGCATTATTAAGTTCTATGAGGAACTTGCAGATACTGCCAGCAAGGAAGTTTTCATCACGATACATCCTGAACATGAATTGACAGGAATCTTTAAAGAAATTTACGAAATTGCCCGTCAAATATAACATTGGGGAACACCATGGTTGAGGGAGACAAAAACCTATCTTTATTGCGGAACATCTCCGATCTACAAGCAAGCTTCAGTGAAATGACGAAAGAATTCCAGGCATTAATGAATAACAGCGAGATTCAGCAGGCAGTTCTAAAGCAACTTGGAGACATGTTCCAAAAATTTACGAGAATGCGGGAAGCATTATCCAGCATAATGAATTATTTTGATTCAATTTTGCAGAAAAAACCCCGAAAGAACTTATCTACTTTAAGTATCATTGATACGATAAACATACCTGATAATCTTCGCAAGAGCATGATGGCAGTCATCCGATTTGGAAAGGCAACTGCAGAGAAAGTCGCTTCAAGGACTAAGAGAGAACCAACCGTAGAAGAGGAATATCTATCAATGCTTGTCCAGATGGGTCATCTTAATGTCGAATCGAAGGATGGCAAGCAAGTTTATTCATTTTCAATGGGAAAGAGGAAATCACGCATATCAGATGAAATATGGAAGTCCCTCATCAAGGACAGGACCGAGATGATCAATTTCGTATGTTCAACGGAGATTGAAAAATCCGAACTTAAAAAAATGGATTTAGACGAAATGAAAAAGATGGTTTCAGGAATTGATGAGGATCTCAACGCCATCAAATCATATTTAAATGAATATATAACATCATTATCTGAACTTCAAAAAAAATACAAATTTTAAATCCGATTCACGTCATCAGAAGCAGAAGTCTGCCCACTCAATCATGGTGAGGTTATCATCGTTGAATAGAAAGTGAAATTTTATTTATTAAGATGTAAGAATAAATGTTACCCGTCAGGATCGATTTTGGGTGAGATTAAATGACAGATTTAACCGTGAAGTTTCAACAAAAATTTTTAAAAAAATTGAAGAAAGGGCTTGAAGGTTTTAACGCCGCCGAGAAATCATTCCAAAGAGAGAATGAAACAACAAAAGAGCGGATAAAAACAAATCTGACTAAAATTTTCAATAAAGAATTCACCAAAAAGAATAATTCGATCCTGCAAAAAGAACTTGCACCAGTTGAGAATTCGATTTTTACGTTATCCAACAAGTTCGATGAACAAATTGAAAAAACAAAACAAGAAGCTGAGAATTTAATCAATGATTTCATTGAAAAATTGCTGAATCTCTCCGCTAACATAAATGATGAAATAATGAATAAGACCAAATCAGTAAAAAGTAATTTTGATCAATTACATGAAGAAATTTCCAAGATTTTTGACACAAACATATCGTATTTTTTAAATCAAGTTAAACTGTCCGAGGAAAAACTCAATTCGGATAATGAAATGGCATACAAAAACAATTTTGAAAAAATAAAAGAATATTTCGATTTATCCATTGGAAATATTAAACAAATTGAGGAGTCAGAATTAAATCTCATCTCAAAAACGAAAGATTACATAGACGATACTTTAAACGCAAACAAGCACCAATTAAAGGAAGAAGTAAACGAGCTCGTTGTTTTCTTTAAGGAAACCCTCAGTAAATATCTTGAGGATTTTAATGCCGCCCATGATCGCTTGATGGGATTACTTCAAGAAAAAGTTACTGATTTTAAAACACGCATCCATGAATTCCATGAAGAGATTTCAAAACAACACGAAGGATTTAAAAAAGGATTACAAGCTCAAAATATCACAAATCTTGAGCAACTTCAGGGAATCTTATTCGACATTATTATTAAAATATTGCGTAAGATGAACGAAAAGTTTGAGAGAAATGTTCAGGAGTTACTAGAAAGCATTAAACAACAGGTCGCAAGTACCATTAAGCTCTTCCAAAATGAAATCATTCAATATGAAGAAGATTCATACAACATATTTCATGAAATGATTTCAAGCCAAGAAAATGCGTTCAAAAAGCTGAAAGGAAATGTTGATGAAGTAATTGACGAATTTCATGATGACATTTCTCAATTAATAAAAGAATTTAAAACGGATTTATTAAAAACACTTGAAATTAACGAAAAAGAACATTCAAACAGTATTGAAAAAATTACAAGTGAGATTTTGACGGCAGTCGAGAATAAGAATCAAATTTTTGAACGAATTCAAAATCAGTTCCTTGAAGTATTAGAAGTAATCAATGAGAAAGTCATTGAGTCAGATGATCGCCTATTCAACGTCGAAGACAAAGGAGTCTACAACATCATCAATGACTCCACGTTTCGAAAAGAAATTCGAAATGTCAGGGCCGTTACGGCATTATTAAATAAACAAATTGAAGAACTAAAGACGCAACTACCTGCATTTAACCAGAAGTGCAAGGTCGATTACCAAGAAAAAATCAAGGAAGTAATTCCAAAAATCCTGACCGAAACCCACGTTGCGTTTCAAAACGACCTGAAAATGATGGCAGCAAATTTCGAAAATGAACTTGCAAAACACCAAGAAGGATTGCAAGCACGCATTGCTAAGTTAAAACAATCCGAAACATTTTTTGGGTTAGTGAATCAACACTTGCAGGTTTTTAAAGAAAATACAGAATCATTGTTTGAGAAAATGAGCCTTCTTTCGAATAAATTTAAAGAAACCGTGAATTCTGCTTCGAATGCTTTAAACGAGAAAATAGTAGGCATGACGAATGCGGTTCGAGAACAACATCAATTAATTCAAAATACTTTTCGTTCTAATTTCGAGGAGATTTTCACGCAAAACCTCCAAAACGTAACAGTCTACGTGGAGCATCTTTTTACAAATAATGAACTACTTCCTATTGAATTCTCTAACTCGCTTGAAGAATTTGATGAGTTATATTCAGGATTGGCAAAAAATATAAGCAAATTTCAAAAGTCAATTACCGAAGAATTTAATAACATGACTCCCGACTTGATGGGAAAAATAAATGAAAGCATGGATGTCTTTTTCAAGGATGTTAATGATGACTTGGTAAGTTTTTCATCGGAGAGTAAAAAAGAAACGGAAAAAAGGATTGAAGATTTAAAGACTGCAGTCATCGAAAGAGTTCGGACACACAATCAATTATTTGAAGATAATGCTTCTAAAGCAGATCAAGATATAAAGCAAGTAATTGAAGAAACCGCAGCGGGATTACATGAGATCATAGAGAAAAACGAAACTTCGGCTACATTAATATATAATAGTGCCGCAGAAGAAGGTGCTCAATTTTTTAAACGAATAGATGAAACAATTGGGACGTTTAGGAAAAATTTTTCCGATTCATTCACGAATCTCAAGCAACTCACGATAGACAAAGTCTCCGAAACTACAAATAAGCTGCTCGATGTATTATTAGAATTTCCCGTGATGGTTCGTTCGGAATATGATGAAGAGCTCGAGAACTTCAAAAAAGAAATGCAACAATTCACGAATCTTCATGTCGACGTTCTTGTCAATGAGAAAGTCACTTTTATTCAAAACGTAAAAGAACATTCTACGGCTCTATTTAATCAACTTCATGATTCAGTGAATAATGATAAATTGTTGAACATGTTTTTAGAAGAAATCAATCAAAGACTGGATGCCTCGATCGAACAGTTTCTCACGAGCTACGTGAAAATAACAAAGAAAATTCACGATCTTTTTATAAGGCTTTCAGAAAATGACCAAGAATTCTTGGCTTTCATGAGCGAAACGATTGAAGAAAAATAAAAAGAAAAAAGGAATCAAGCGTGTTTATCCAGCCAATCACCCAAATCCTTGAGCACGATCTTCCGATCTTTCTCTAATTCATTGTAGACTTCGTGGAATAAACCATCGTAACGCTTTATTGTTTTGTCTTCCATGGTAAATTCTTTTTCCAATTCTTCGGAACCTGTTACTGCTTGATCTGCAGAGCCTTTTTGATAGAGAAGCGGTATCTTGAAATTTCCAACGATATGTTTTGCATTTTTAAATGCTTTTAAAAGTTCCATTCCCGCCTTAAAAGTCGTGTCGCTGAAAATGAGCGGATCCTCTTCATATGCCTTGACAACTTCAGGATCTCTACTAATAAACTCGGTTCCCAACCCCGCATCAATTCGTCCACGAGGTGAAATGATTGCTAGAAGTTTGCCGATAGCTCTAACAAAAGCACCCTTTCCACCACCAACAGCAGTCCCACAACCAGAAAGAATGAGTCCTTTTATTAAATCTTCATGCTTGGCAACAAAATAAATTGCAATGGCAGAACCCATGGAATGACCCAGCATGAAAATCGGTAGGTTGGGATGCTTTTTTCGGATTAATTCATTAAAAATTTTTTCATCCTCAACATATTGATCAAACGAATCGACGTGACTTCTTATGCCTTCAGACTTGCCATGACCTCTATGGTCATTTGCATAAACGGCGTATCCACGGGGTACCAATTCATTAACTACATTCATGTATCGCCCAGAATGTTCTGCCCACCCATGAACAACTTGCACTACTGCCTTTGGATTATCAGGTAACCATGCTTGATAGTAAATCTTAAACCCATTAACGCCCTTGAATTCTCCTTCATCGTGTTTCATTTCATTCAACACCTAAAACATGTTCAGTTTATTTTCTAAAATTCAAATGATATAAAAATTATAATTATCCAGTCTCTTATTTATGTTCATTCTTGCTTCCTTGACGTTTTCTTAAGGAATGAAATAAAAACCGAACGTATAAGCGGGGAAAAAGAGACCGAAAATGATAAGACCGACAATGCCACACAAAACAGGGTTGACTACATTATCCGAAACTTTTAGTGGAGGGCTAAAGTAGTCGATGATAAAGAAAACTCCAGCACCAGCTAAAGACATTAAAATCCCTGCTATAATGATGGTTAGGTTAATCGTTCCAAAATAGTAGGTGGCCATTATGAAATATGAAATTAGACCAAACACGAAGGAACCGATAATACCTCCCAAGCACCCTTCCCACGTTTTCCGAGTTTCGGGATGATTTGGATGAACCCGTCGCTTTCCAAGAGTTATGCCGACGATCGTAGCCATTGCGTCACCTAGTGCAGAAATGGAGATAGCGACCATTGCAACAACAGGAGGAAATAGTAGAACCGCAACCAACATGCCCGTAATGAGGTAAACATGCGGACCAAAAACGTTTCTTTCTTTGGTACGAATCATGTTCCCGACTTCTTTTATGGGATAATACCTGAACTTATAGATTCTGACCAAATCAGTAAGAATGCAAATATAGAAAATGATTGAAAGAACAAACGAACTGATGGATTTTCCAACGATAGGTAGTAATTCAGGATGATTTACAAGGCTGACATCAGATCCAAAGAATAATTTCATAAATGGATCAATATTCACCACGTAATCATAAATAGCTTCGAATACCAACGCACCAACAAATAAATAACAAACAATAAATCCGTTTACGAGTGAATGGAATAACTTGCGCGAAATTTCGAGATCTAATGGATTATTTTTGAAAGCCTGTTGCTGAAGGGCTTTCAATTGTGCTTCTTCAGTTTCGTAATCCTTTTTAATATAATGTTCAAAAAATGCGTAAATCATGATGTAAACGATAATCACGGAATTCAAAAATATGATGATCCCCGACATTGGACTCGGATAAGGATTGAAACGAAAGTTCAGATATACAAACGCATTCGAATTAATTGGAGCCACGATCTGACCTACAATGACAACAAAGAACCCACTAATGGTCACATACACGCCAAGAACAATGCATAAAATGGCGGTGATGAAAGTTGAATATTTGGCTTCACTATTTTTCACACTTTTTCGCACGACGAATAAAAGCAGAACAGCAATTACGAGAAATTGAATGCCGTTTGCAATATTAACAGCTCCATAAAAAGGCATGTCAGCAATCTCCATTTAATTCTTGCAGCTAATTGTTCTTTTGTTTAAAAGCGGAATTTTGTTTAAAAAACATTATTTTATGAACATAAACTATTGATTTAAAAAACCTAAATCCGAAAGGAAGCATGTAAACAAATTCAAGGAGAGATCAAAAAAATGCCTATAAATTGGTATCTGTGGGACCAGTTCATATTTTTCTATAACATCCTCATGACGGTTTTAGCCATAGTGGCTATTATTCATTTCTTTATGTTGTTGAATGATAGAAAAGTTAAACTAAACATAATTATTTGCTTGACCTGTGCCATACTAATAATCAGCACGTCTATAGTGTACATGGTGACACCGATAATCTTACAATTCATATAGATACTCCAAAAAACACGCTTTTTTTCTTCAAGTGCCGAAAAAATCATTTCAAATATCATGTTAATAGTGGAAACTCCCCGTTTAAGTCAAGCAATATCAGAATATTTTAAAACCTTATATGCTCTAAATAACCTATAAATATAGAAGTAAAATCATTTCAATTCAAGTGAGGATCGTGGAGTCCATGTCGAAGGATGAACAGAACTTGGTAAAGCAAGCGATTGAATTTGTTGCGGAAGGCAATACTCAGGAAGCCATCGCCTGCTTGATCGAAGCTTTGAATAATGACGACTGGTCTATTCGATCCTATGCTGCCCAGATCTTAGGAGAAATTGGGAAAGTCTCACTGGATGAAAAATTATTCAGGAAAATCATTGATAGAATGTTAGAAGCCATCAAAATCGAGAAAGATGGTTGGGTTCGTGAAGCATTCACTAAATCATTTGGAAAATTGGGGCAAAATCATCCGGAAGTAATTCAAGAACTCCTACCTCCATTGCTTTCAGTTCTAATGGAAGATGATCACGATGGCGCTCGGGGAAGTGCGGTAAAAGCAATCGGGGACTTGGGAAGAATTCGCCCTGAACATGTTGAAAAATCACTGCCTGACTTGGCTGAAAAATTGGAGAGCGATGAATCTTGGCTCGTGCGATACTATTCAGCATATGCATTGGGAGAAATTGGAAAAACCATCCCCGAAAAAATAGAAACTTATCTTGAAACTCTAACGCGAGTAAACGAAAATGACGTGGATAATGGAGTCCAAGATGCAGCGCGTGATGCTCTCGAAAAGATAAAAACGGCTTTAAATCAATAAAAAAAGAAAAAAAATTAGTCGGCAGATTTCTCTTCTTCTGTTTTTGTTTTTTGATTCCCGTACTTATAGAAGGGTGACTTTTGATTGATCTTTCTTATGGTTTCAACGAGGTTCTTCAAGATTGGAAATCCACCAAAGAAGTCAAGGTCTTCATCGGCGAATCCTGCAAGACCGAGCATGCATAAAATGAAAATCCCGACAGGAATGATTGCACCACCTAGAAAAATGAGAATGGCATAAGTCGTATGAATTATTCCAGAAAGGATGATTCCAGCATTAGTGAACGTTTCTGCGAAATTGAGGTTGAGCATGATTAAATAATTGAACGGAACGAACAAAGAAACCAAATAATAGATTAGAATTCCAACAAACACGCTCACGGCTCCCTTCCATAAGACGTCAGTAAATTGACGGCTTGAAACCGAAACACGTTTCAAGATATATCGGAAGCTAAATGGAAATAAAATCACGCAAATGATTAATAGACAAACGGGGCCAACATAAAGTGCAAATATGGGTGGAACTAGGGCTAAACCTAATGGCACGGCTATTATCTGGAACACTGTTAAAATTAAGATCAGAATAAATCCAATTTTGGCTTCACCACGGCCAATTGATAGACTACAAGCGAGAAATATCAAACCAATAAAAACGACCGCAACAGATTGAATGATGAACGGTAAGAATCCGGGAACATATTCAGGACCATGAATGACGAGTAATAAAGTCATTGCTTGGCTGACATAAAGCGCAAGAAACAGCACGGATAGATTGTAACCCATCCGAAATGATGTTTTTACCAGCGAATCGATTTCTTGTTGGTCCTGACGTGCGTGTGCCTCGGATATGGCAGGGACCTGTGGCCAACCAAACACGCAAGCAGATGCCATGACTCCAGCATAACCAGTGAAAATACTATAGATGCTTACTATTGGACTTGTTGGAGTGAAAATTAGAGTATAATAGATCGATGATATCGCATATATGGTTCCAATGAGAATCAACATTGGAAAAGCAGAATACATGCCGTATTTTAAAATTGACTTTATCTCTGTTCGATCGACTTTTCCGATTAAAGCATTCATCTTGTAAGGTGCTGCCTTTTTCAAGAGAAAAACACCTGCCACGATTTGAAAAATTGCCCCGATAAAAGCCAATCCCATGGCGATGATGATCCAATTTAGCGGCACGGGCATTATCAATCCAATTAATCCAAGTACGGAGCCGCTTGTTGCTAAAAAAGAAATAATGGAAACGTAATCGAATCGTTGAAGACCAGTAAGATTTCCAATAAACCAATCTCGGATGAAGGCAATGAAGACGGCAATTGAGACGATTAAAAACACGACACCTAAGAAGAAATTATAGGCAATGGTTATGATACCCATGATGATTAACAAGATAGAAAAAGTCAACCCCAATAGACTCATCACGATGAAACCAGCTCGAGCGTGTTTGATAGCACTCGTTTCAGATTCAACCAAACCTTCTGAGATATATTTCGAGAGAGCTTGATGCATGCCCCCTGAAATCCAAGTAAATGCAAGACTTAATGAAAGACCGGCTGCAACCAAGCCATATCCTTCAGGACCGATCCCGACATCAGATCTTGAAAAAATGGCAGCAAATATCCATCCAACAACACCAGCACCCAGACTGAATACTAAAAGATATCCACCTCCGCCGATGATCTTTTGGGCGGCGATTTCATCCTTTTCAGAGCTTGTACCACTCATTTTTCTTGCACGAATCCTCAAATTTTTAGGGAAATTTCAGATGAGAAAGATTAATTCTAACGATTTCCTTCATAAAATAAATATGTTATTAAAAAAAATTAGAGATAGTCAATTGAAACATCGAGCTCATGAACTCGAGAACGAAGTGGATTCAGAATGAGCGAGGAGTTCCAAATCAAGTATAAATTCTGGCTTGGCAAGGATGAAAGCACAGATGGAAAGCGGCAGGGGCTGGGAAAAGGGGCAATTAAACTCTTAGAAGCCATAAAAGAAACCAGCAATCTTGGAAAAGCTGCTAATAAAGTGGGATATTCATACAAGTATGCGTGGAACATCCTAAAACGAATTGAAAAGCAATTTGGTCAAGAACCGGTGAAAGCATTTCGAGGCGGAAAAGGTGGTGGAGGAGGAGTAGAATTAACGGAGCTCGGTGAGAAATTATTACTTTATTATAAGGCGTTCCAGAATTTTTTAGATACGACTATTAGAAGCCCACATCAATGGAAATTCCAAGGATTGAACACGCCAGCACCCAATGTCATGACGGGAAGGGTCTTGAGTATCGAAAAAGACGAGAACGTGGCAATTCTTAAAATCGAAATCCCGGGACCCGTGAAGATCATGTCCATAATTACACGAGATTCGAAAAAAAGACTGGGAATTAAAAAAGGCGTACCGGTTGAATTATTGTTTAAAGCAACGGCAGTTTCAATTACAAAAGAGGAGATGTTTTAGTGGAGACGAGCGCACGAAATCAACTCAGGGGTAAAGTTGAGAAGTTAGAAGAAACAGATTTGACTGCATTATGTGAAGTTATTGTAACTGAGACAAGCATTGTTACAGCCGTCATCGATCGTAGCGCGTTGGACTTGTTATCCATAAAAGAAGGCGATGAAGTCTCGCTTTTAGTCAGTCCAAATCAAATAGTCGTCCGTGCTAAAAAATAAATACTCAAGAATCAAATCCTATATTAGGATTTGAAATAAATAACGAGTGGATTTACATGAAAATAAAATGGGTTTCTCACGCATGTTTTCAAATCACGGCAGATTCTGGCAAGGTTCTTTATACTGATCCTTACAATATTCCCGATGGCATGGAGCCCGCAGATATAATATTGTGTTCTCATGATCACTATGATCATGCCGATGCAAAGGCGATTAAAAAAATAATCACGAAGGATACAACCGTAATCTGCCCGAAATCCTGTGAAAACAAGCTTAAAAAATTCTCTCCGAAGACACTTGGAATCAATGACACCATCGAACTTGCGGGAATGAAAATCACGGCAGTTCCTGCCTATAACGTCGGAAAGGCATTTCATCCAAAGGCAAATAATTGGCTGGGATACATAATTGAAGTCGACAACAAAAGAATCTATCATGCAGGTGATACGGACCTCATAGATGAAATGAAAACCTTTGAAAATATTGACGTGGCACTCCTCCCAGTAGGTGACACTTACACGATGGGATTTGAGGCGGCAGCTGAAGCATGTGCCGTTATCAAGCCAAAAATTTGCGTGCCAATGCATGATTGGGACAAGGACCTCGAGCCATTTGTAAAAATGGCAAATGATAAGGCTCCTGACGTAAAAGTCGAAATTCTAAAAAACAAAGACCTTTCCATATAATTTCTTTTTATTCTTTTAAAAAAAATCGTCAATTCTGCTCTTGATTGAAATCAATGCTCGCCACGTAATGCCCGAACGCGATGAATCACTTCTCCCAATGTTATCGTTCCCTTAAAACAGCGAAGCGGAAGATCCAAGCAATCATGACATATCAGGGCATTGTTTCCGTATTTTTCATGTCGCTTGAGAACTTTCTCCGATAAGACTTCATCACCAGTATCCAATATTTTTTCTCCACAGATCGAACAATAATTCATCAAATTTTTATCCATTCTCATTCACACCAAATGACGTCGTCTTGAAATCTTCAATCGAACAAATACTTTTTAAATAATTCTAATTCTTTTTGAGATTCCACTTTTTGAATGAAATTTTCTGGTGAAAGCACCCCATACTCCGAAACAATGGACGTGACGTACTTAGCAGGTGTCATCTCAAAATACTTGTTGATTACTTTAATAGAAGTCTCCTGTTTCGGAAGAATTTCTCCGGGATCGTTTTCTTCAATTAAGAGCTCCTTGCCAAAATAATGCAAGATGTTAAATTTTGAACTTTCAGTTATGACATGAAATGGCACGCGGAATTCTCTCGCCATTACTGCTAATGGGAAAGTTCCGACTTTATTTATAAAAGAACCATCTTTTAAAATGCTATCAGCACCAGTAAGAATGAGATCCACGGGCATTACTTGTCCCATTGCCGCATCCACTAAAACAGTAATGTCATGTTTATTCAGATGACTCAGCATTTCAGCAGTTTTGATGCCTTCGTTTAATGGGCGAGATTCTAAAACATAAATTCTTAGTCGTTTCGGAGTTTTTCTAAATACTTCCAGAACCGTGGAACTGTAACTTAAGGTCATCACGGAAGATGCTGGTTCAAGAACGGCTTGAGCATTTTTCATTAATTGGTTTCTGTTTTGTGCGGAGAGAATATTTTGGGCGTTCAATGCATTTATCAGGTCAGTTTTTAATGCCTGTAAAGTTATCGGAGGGTCGTTCAAGATTTTCAAGAGCGGCTTGAATACATGCAAAAGTGGAGCCATGTAAGGTCTCGTTTTCATTAAGACTTTAATGAGTTTTTCGAGGTCATCGATAAAAAGTTCGAACTTCTTCTCGTTGGACTTTTGGACTTGGAGCAATAGGGCAGCTTTTACTTTTTCCGTTAATTCTGCGGCACCGGACTGCTTGTCTTCCTTGATTTTCTTGATGAGTTTGCTCACTTCATGTATTACTGGCATCTTCGACGATCTCATTAAAGCAAAAATTGAACTTTATTTTTATATGAAATCATTTCTTAAATAATTAAATAAAATGCATCTTTGAAAATTGCAGAACGGAAGGAAACATGAAATGGCACACGAATACGATTTATCTAAAGGAAACGCTCCTCTGAGAGATGAAATTGCCAGCACGGAGATCTTCTTTTTAAACAAGAAGATAGGAAAACCCGAGGCAAAAGTGATCATTGAAAGTAAATTGAACAAGGTTTTTAAAGGAGCATCAGGAGTAGACGTTCAATATCTTGAAGTTAAGGATAATTATAATCCATACATTCACATTCGAGGAAACTACAAGATCCGGTACTTGAAAAAACAGGTATTAAGCATTAATGTATCCCATGAAATCGTAGGGGCGAAAGTCTGCCAAGAATGCGATGTGGTGATGGAATTAGGCGAAGCTCGCCCAGGTGAGGAGAAGAAAAAACGAAAACTTGATATTCTCGTGGTGTTAAAAGCGCATCATGAACACGGAGACGTGGATTTAGCATTTGATCCAAATGGCAAGAAAATGAACCCTGATAAGTTAATGGGTTGGAAAAAAGAACCAGGTCCATCGGATTTTCTTGAAACAAATGGGGATGAGGTTCGTAGATTTGCAGTCACGATTGAGCAAGCCATTGACATGCTTCGTAAACAGATCACTCGCCGCCCAACAGACGCGGTTCGTATTATTGAAGAAATCTTTGAAGTCTCAAAAGTAGAAGTCATTCTTAGTCCCGTCTATATTTATACGTTGAAATATCAAGATGATACGAGAAAAATCCAAATTGATGCAATAAACCAGTCATTTAAAATCATTTCTTAGAGAAATAAAAAACATTTTAACATTCTTTTTTTTCTCCTTATAGAATAAAAAAATTGAGATAAAAAGGAGCATGTATTTTTTTATAGATGATAGGAAATCAATGAATCGAAGAAGAACAACAACAGCACGCCGATGGCAATGATCAATAGAAGGACAGAAAGAAACCAGCGAGATTTAGACCACTGTATTACTTTTTTGCCGTCTAGGATTGCAATCGGAACTAGATTAAAAATTCCAAGAAAGAAATTCAAGAACACGCCGATAACCAGAGGCGATTGAAATCCATCTAGTAACCCAAGCCCTGTCATGAATGCAGATTTCCCGAAAATAAATAGAAGTGCCAACAAAATCGTGCCAAAAGAGAAGTTATAAAGTGGACCTGCTAAGGCGATCTTTCCCATTGTCTTTTTTGCTTGGGCTTGTGGTGGAATCATGACTGCTCCCGGCAATGCGAATTTGAAAGGTAGAAATATGCTAATGGCAGAAATGATCGTAAAAAATGGCGTTAATCTGAACTCGCTCCAATGCCCAAGTCGTATGCTTGCAAATTTATGCGCTAATTCATGACCGATGAATGCGACCACGCCCACTCCTACGGCAGTCATGAGCATGGCGAAAATGAGAATGGGAGGGTATGGAAGAATCGTGAAAATTTGACCGAAAATTATGAGAAACATGCTCAATGTAATGCCGAAAATGATGAGGGTTGCTACAGACAATTGCCATACTTCTCGCTTGCTGGTGATCCCTAAGATCGGTTTTTCGGGTTTTTTCACGTGTCCCCACGGCACGAGCAACTTTCGAAAGCCCTTTGTATCGTACACGTAATAACGGACAACGGTTTCACCCGTTAAAGGATCAACATATTCTTCTATATCAAAAACATTTTCAGGAATTTCGTGGTCATACTCATATTCAGATGATGAAAAATCCTCGGAAAATGGAGTGATCCTGCCCGTATCTCCCGCTTGATCCACAAAATCTTGTTGCACGGGTCCTGATGAAGGCACGTCAACATGATAATCATCGTGAGATTGATATTGTACTTGTTCACGGTGTCTTGGACCCCGAATTAGGTTCTTGCAGTCATGAGCTTCGGGAAGGCGATGATCTGCACAAAAGCTCAATTGACAGTATTTGCATTTAAAAGGCATGTATATCTCTTTACCGCAGTGGTCACATTTAACCATCAGGACTAACCTCAACTAGTTTTATAAAACATGAGATTCCATCAATGATTGAACATATATTTATTAAAAGAGTTAATGTTTTTTAAAGAAATCATTCGTGAAGGATCTGATTAGGTAGGTCTCACGGAAAAAGTCGCCGTATTGAATAACGGAAATTAATCAAGAGATGAGAAAAAGATGAGTGAGGATTTTAAGCCTTATAGTTCACCAATTCCAATAACTGGAACCAGTTATAGTGCTCAAATAGGAAAAAATCCAGAAGATAAATGGGTTATCAGGTTAATCAAGGCACGTCAAGTTGTTGAAACCGAAGTTTTTGATGAATTGAATGGAAATTTAATGGTGGGTTTTATCTTACGCGCCACTGCCATCCCAATGTTAAATCCATATAAGATTTCTCAAAATATTAAGATGCTTATCACGCAAGCCGAGCGTGGACCGCTTCAAGTCAAACCCCCTGCCCCAACACCACCACCTGTTAGTGCTGGAATGCCCGCGCAGGGAATGGGGAGCCTTACAGCAGGAATATCGCGAACTTCAGAATACGATATTCCACGTCCAAGTAGTTCCGCAGCACCTCCACCAACCTCGATTCCTGCTGCGCCTGCGGCACCAGCGGCACCAGCGGCACCAGCTACTCCTGCAGCCCCTGTAGGATCCAATTGCCCGCAGTGTAGTTCACCAATTCAATCCAATTGGAATTTATGCGCATTTTGTGGACACGTGTTAAAAAAGCTAAATTGTCCGGGCTGTGGCAAGGAAATTAATTTTAGTTTCAAGATATGTCCATATTGCGGTCTCGCTCTCAAGTAGAATCGTTTGCACGATGCTTTTGAGCTAAGAAACATTCCTTTTTTCCAATTTTTGTCGAAATCATGCACTCCTTTATGTTTGAGAACCGCAAATTTAAAATAAACTCAACTTGAATAACTAAAAATAGGTAATCAGAAAAACGTGATACGAAGGAATGGTGTAGAATCACATGTCAGCTTTGATTGATTGGAAGAATGAGTGCATCAAAAAAGAACAGAAAATCATGGAGCTTGAAAAAAAACTTCAAGATTGTGCGAAGAAAAATATTGAATTATTGAATGATAAAAAGGTAATGGAAGAATCAATTAAAAAACTTGAAACATTTGCTAATTCCATCCAGATGCAAGAGAAAGATCATAATAAAATAGTCGAGAAAATGGAGAAAGTATGGAAGGGTAAGGTTCTCGAAGCCGAACGAAAAATCAAGGCACTTGAAAAACTTCTCGAAGAAAAACGCAAGGTCGAATTTAACGAACAATCCTTAACACTTCAGACATATTTGAAATCATATAAGGAAAAAATACAAAAATTGGAAGATGAATTAAAAGAAAAGGATCAGAAGATCAAAAAATTAGAAGGAATTAAATTATAAAAAACTATTTTTTAATTGTTTAACGGTGGACGTTGTCCATCGCTCATCTACATGAATTGTCCGCCTGATACAAGTATTACTTCTCCGGTTATGTACGAAGCCTCTTCAGATGCCAAAAACAAGGCAACGTTTGCGATGTCTTCAGGTTCTCCAGGACGTTTTAGTGGGACTTGGTCCACGAGCATGTCGAAGATTTTTTGCGGCATGCTGGCAGTCATGTCGGTTTTTATGAGTCCGGGTTGTATGGCATTGACGTTTATGGGGGTTCCCTTGTAGCTCAGCTCTTTTGCAAGAGTTTTCGTCAAGCCCACCAACGCGGCCTTTGTAGCGGTATAATTCGCTTGACCAACATTACCAACTTTTCCCATGACTGATGAAATATTTATGATTTTTCCCCATTTATTCTTCGTCATTATTGGAGCGGCAATCTTGCACATGTTGAAAACACCCGTGAGATTAACACGTATAACTTCATCCCATTGTTCATTTGTCATCTTGAAAAATAATGCATCACGAATGATCCCGGCATTATTAACCAATATTAATTTGATATCATCAATGTTGAAATTCGCACGGATGATTTCTTCTGCTTTTTTCACGTCATCACGATTTCCAACATCGCAATGAATGGCAATTGCCTTTCGCCCCAGAACCTCGCATTCCTTGGCGGTTTGCTCCACAAGGTCTTTGAGAATGTCCAGACAAACAATGTCGGCACCTTCACGGGCAAATTTGAGTGCAATTGCTTTCCCAATTCCTCTCGCCGCACCAGTTACGATGGCGACGGTATCTTTTAATCGCATTTTTTCACCTACAGATATTTAGTCAGATATTTAACATTAATCAGTAAAATGAACGAAATCGAATTTTATTAAAATACCGAAAAATCGTTAAACGACCTTATTCTAACAGAGAAAGACCAAGATCAAGTGCCTCCAAATTAATTGAAACGAATTTTCTCGGCACCAAATTTTTTATCGAATCAATGAGAGATTTGGAGGAAACTATTGTTTTTAATCTTGTAAGAACGCCTATCATTATGATATTTGCAACTATACGCTTTCCCAATTTTAATGCCAATTCTGTAGCAGGGATGGCGACGATTTCATGACCTTGTTCTTCTGGCAATTCGACGCTATTTGAATTTATCAAAACCAAGGCTTTGGTTGTAATCAGCGGGAAATACACGTCGAATGCTTCTTGGGACATCGCTACTAAGATATCGGCTTTATCAATAATGGGAAAATTTATTGAACGATCTGCTGAGATTATCATGTCACTTTTCAACCGTCCGCCACGTTGTTCAGGACCATAAGATTGAATTTGCGCGACCTTGTAGCCGTCTCTAATTGCGGCATCACCAAAAATAATGGAGGCTCTCACGATTCCTTGTCCTCCTTGACCAGAGAATCTAATTTTAATCTTTTTGTTCATCTTTGGCCGCCCAGAATTGTTTTTTTGCTCGTTTTTTCATTTCTTCGTATAATTCATGAAAATCCGACTTGTAAAGGTCACTAAATTCACCTATGAGTATCTTACCTGCCTTGGATTGAGTGATTTTAAACAAGTCACAAAGATCATTATCAGGATAGGTTTTTGCACTTTCAAGGTGGTGCTTGGTCTCAGGAGAGTAGAGCAGAGAGTTATCCAGAAAAGAGCGAATCATTTTTCGTGGGTCTCCAGAGATATTACGTCGTCCATAGGATACGGGACAGGTACTGATCATTTCCACGAATGAAAATCCTTTTCTTGTAACGGCTTTTTTTATTGCGGTAATGGCTTGGACGGAATGTGCAACAGTCCAACGCGCCACGTAGACAGCACCAGCAGCTTTCGCTAGCACGCTTAAGTTAAACGAATGTTCGATGTTTCTATACGGAGTTGTCGTGCTCAGATCGCCCATTGGCATGGTCGATGATGCTTGTCCACCCGTCATGCCGTAGTTAAAATTATTGATACAAATGACGGTGATATCAATGTTCCTCCTTATTGCGTGAATGAAATGACTCATTCCTATCGAACCCAAATCACCATCCCCTGTAATGACGATCACGTTGAGGGCTGGATTTGTCGCCTTGATTCCCGTGGCAAAAGCTATGGCACGACCATGAGTCGTATGAAGCCCATCAGACTCGAAATAGGCGGGAAGACGAGATGAACACCCAATCCCTGATACCAAAACCAAATCATTTTGATTAATCTTCAAGTCATCTAATGCCCGCACTAAATAATTTAAAACCATACCATTTCCACAGCCGGGACAAAATATCGTGGGTAACAGGGGTTCTCGCAAATATTTCTTAACGAGTTCTCTTCCCGTCTTGCTTGTCATTAGAGCACCTCTTTGATCTTTGCCAATATTTCCTCAGGTGAATGAAGTTCGCCCCCGATCTTGCCAAAACGAATTACTTCAGCATTTCCCCTCGAATACTCAGATACCTTGTGAAAAATTTGTCCCATGTTCATCTCAGGGACGATAAAATATTTGGTCTTCTGGCTCAGATTGAAGATGAGTTCATCTGCAAAGGGCCAAATTGTTATCAATCGAAGATTTCCGACGCTAATATCCTGCGCACGTGCCATCTCAACGGCTTCAATTGCAGGACGCGATGTTATGCCGTGGCTCACGATGATGATTTTTGGATCATCGTCAAGGTATTGAGCTTCATACCTGACGATGTCATCTCTATTGTCTGAAATTTTTTCGTAAAAACGCCTTACAAGTTCTTCATGGACTTTAGGGTCTTGTGTTGCTGGATACGATTTCCAATCATGAGTTAGCCCCGTGAGATAAGTATGGTATTCATCACCTAATTTGTCCATTTCCGGTACCTTGCTTTCAGGATGGGTGAAACCGGTCCGAAATGGAAGGTATTGAGATACGTCAATGGTGACAGGAGAGCGCTTCTTGATAACCACGTCATTTGGGTCAGGAATTATTAAGGATTCACGTAAATGAGCTGTAATGGCATCAGACAAGATGATGACAGGAGTTCGATATTTATCCGCAAGATTGAAAGCTTGGATGGTGATATCTAAACAATCTTGAACACCATTCGGAGCAAGTGCTATGATACTATGATCACCGTGCGTGCCCCACCGTGCCTGCATTATATCCCCTTGGCTTGCCTTTGTTGGTTGACCCGTTGATGGTCCGGACCGTTGAACATCCACGATCACGATGGGTGTTTCAGTCATGCAAGCATACCCAATATTCTCTTGCATGAGCGAAAAGCCGGGACCGGATGTTGCAGTCATCGTTCGGATTCCATTCCACGAGGCACCTATAATGGCAGCAATTGCAGCAATTTCATCTTCCATTTGAAGAAACATTCCATCAAGTAACGGCAAGAACTTAGCCATTTTTTCAAGAATTTCGGTGGCGGGCGTTATGGGGTATCCCGCGAAAAATCGGCATCCGGCTAAAAGAGCTCCATATACCATGGCATCATTACCCGTAACGAATTGCTTCTTTGGTTGAAGAATGTCTTCCAATTTAATTGCTTTATCCTTCAGCACTTGTTGCCTCCTTTTCATTTTCAAATTCCTCGACACTAATGGCGAAATCAGGGCAGATTAGCTCGCATCTCTTGCAATTGATACAGGCTTCGGGATCTTTGACTTCTACAACATCGTATCCCTTCTTATTAAATCGACCTGAAAAATCTAACACGTTTTTCGGGCAGACCTCAATGCACAAGCCGCAACCTTTACAACATTCTTCATTTATCACGGGAACCAAGAATTTCACCGCAAGGAAAACGCTTAATCTAAATAATGAAATGGGCGCAGTTCAGATATCTAAATATCCAAAGAAAAATTATAGCACGTCCAATAATACTTCATTGATGGATTCGTTAAATATATTTGGAAGCCTGAGTTTTAAGAATTTAGTAAAAAATCCCGAATTTCGTCAATTTTTGAGGGCTTTAGGAGGAGTGAATATCCATTCAGATGTGGAAAACATCGTTCCGTCATATTGGACATCAACTCGTTGGAGAATTGAAAAAATCAAAGGTAAGGATTACGTCTTATCCCCTGCATTTTACAGAGATGAAGATTTAAGCATTCGGTTTGCCATTCGCGTGGACAAGGACAAATTCCAACTAAACGTTCATGTAAAGAAAAAAAACGAAGAGAAAATACTTGATTCAATTGCATGTTATAAAATCGTAACAGAATACATGGAAGATGAAAAGAAAAGCACGTACAGAGTCGAGTTGACACCGTTCGAAGAATTATTCGTGACCATTTCGAATCTAGATGCTTATTTTCAGGAAAAATTACCGATATATGAAACTTGGGACTTGAATATTGTCAATCAGGCATTTGATATCGTGATCGAACGGGGATATGCCACGCAAGAGATTCGGAAGAAGAAATGCAAGGAGATCACTGAAAACATAATTCTCTTATCGGAAGATGAAGATCTCTACAAGGCGCAAATTTACATTCAAATCAAGTCCTTGCTGGATTTTTGGGATTTTGACTGGTTTAACGATCTCAATGAGCATGTTGATTTGTTGGGTTTTCTTCACGAAATCGCGGCAAAAGAGAGTTCCGAAGAAATTGAACACAAGATTGCATTCATAGCCGAGAGGCGAACGGATGAGCGACTCTTGGATAAATTCATTACAGAAATGACAACCATGAATTTAAATGCTAAGAATCGAGTTTATTGGTTTGTTTCCTGCATAAAGCGCCAATCAATTCGCCGCAGGCTTGAAAGCATCTTGTTAAGACGTTTAGAACGAGAGAATGAAACGAATTCCAAGAACATCATCGAACTATTACTAAAAATAGGTCATGTTGAAAATAAATTACTGCTTTTCGAGAAATTTTCACGGTTGGATTTAACAACGAAAATATTCATTTTAGAGAATCTTGAATCAAACTTAGATCTCCGTCACGTGCCATTTCTAATGCAACTTTTAGAAGATAGAAACTGGCAAGTTCGGCAGAAAACCATCGAAATTTTGGCTCTAATAGGAGATATTAAAGTTGTCGAGCCCATCATCATTCATCTCGATGATTCGCATTTTTTGGTTCGTTCTCAAGCGGCTTCTCTACTCGGTCAATTTAAAAGCAAGATTGCATTGAAGCCTCTCATCTTACGATTAAGAAAAGAAGAAAACATTAACGTGCAGATGAGCATATTGGATTCCATTGAGGAAATAAAGGAAAAATCGGCTTCATTTCCATTAATCGAGACTTTCAGGAACAAGCAATTTGAAGACAAAGTCCAAACCAGAATCATAGAAGTCCTTGCAAGGATTGGTGGAAGCAAGGTAGAAGAATTCTTGAAGGAATTGATGACTCCGAAAACCACGAAACACTTACTATTAGCGGCTCTGGAAGCGGCTAAATTGTTAAATGAGCAAGAAATAATTAAAAGCGTTTATCAAAATTTAACACATCCCGAACCAAGTGTTCGAATGAAAGCACTTGAAACGATTCGATTTTTTCCAACGCCATCAGAACCAGAAATAATCTTTGCTCGTCTTAAGGACGAGAGAAGCGTTCAATTGGAAGCAATTAGGACGATTGGGCACTTACAGATTAAGAACGGTTATATTCATCTCGCACAATTGCTAAAATCAACAGATGATGAGATTGTTCGAGAAACGATCCTTTCGCTCGGTCGAATTAAAGATGAAAGGGGAATATCTTCCTTATTGAACATCTCGGACATCCGTTTTAGAAATCACGTGGCACTAGCTCTTCCAAAACTGATCAAGCACCCAACGATTTCTGCACTCATGAAACGTCTAATTAATCCAGATTGGAAAGTCCGGTTATCAGTCGTTCGGACAATTGGTGAGTTTAAAAACCCGGAATCAATTCCTGCCTTGATTTTTTCAATTCAAGATAAAAACGAAAACGTCCGCTCTGAAGCAAGGAAATTCTTATCAGAATATGAAAAGTTAAAAATAGAAATGAATTGATTACCACGGAACTGACTTTTTACCGAGCTTGTAAGCAACAAAGTTAGCAAATAAGGCTATTAAGGGAGTAAATATGAGAATCAGAACGTAATAGTACCACGGTAAGAAATACCACGGCATTAGAAAGAGGGGCAACGTGAATAAAATCGAAATACATATGAAATCAATCTGATCTAGGACAGGAAATTGTGCACCTCTTGGAACTTTAAATCGCCTTTTAATAAAGGAGCCGACGAGATCCCCCACGGGAGTTCCAATTGATAGCAATATGATTCGAGGAACGTGTACCCATATTATAGTTAAGGGATAAACAGCCAGAACCCGGGTGAATTCGTCGAACGTGATGAGTTTCATGGCAACATAATAGAGAGGACCACCGAATAGAGAAATTCGCGTTTCAAAATATGCGACACTTTGAGCAAGGAAATGCAAGAACAATAAAAAGGGCGAAATTGCAATCCCTATTATGACACCACCGATGAATCCCTCGACGGTCTTGCCATCTCCGAAGATTCTCTCACCATCAAAAAAGTTCTTGCCAAAATCAATGGGATGTGATGTTCTCCTGAGCGTTCCGGCAATAGTCATTCCTGCATTAGCAATAAAGGCCGGTGCAAAAGTAAGAATGGATAACATTAACATTATAAGCCAATCTAGCGGTTTACCATTCAGTATCACAAAAATTACAAAAAGAATATTAATTACACCTAAAATCACGATGAAAATTTCGACATTCCGAATGTCTTTCTTTCGAAGTGTATCTTTCTCAGCACGTATTGCCGTGAGGGATAAATCTTCGGAAGTCATGTCTTTCCTCCGTGAGTTTATTAAGTGGACTAGAATAATTTATTTAAAAAAGTTTTTAATTTCCAATCTTTTGGGAAAATCATCAGAATTAATAGAAAAAATCCCTTTTTAAAAACATCATCCAAGCACGATTGTTTAGATGCTTTTTAAATATGGAACTTTGCTTTGGCAGGTCTGAAGAAACTAATCTTCACGCCTTCTTCATTTTCTTTTATAAAAAACAATTGAAAAAAAATCGATAATTTACGACAAAAGATTTAAAGAGAAAGCGAAGATAATTTGGATTATAAAACAGAATCCAAATTCATGCCAATAAAGCATAAATCACAACTTGAAATTCTTGTCCAAAAAGACATTGTTATTCATTTTTAAGAAGGTTTTTTTAGTGGTAGGCATTTGCCTGTTCGCTGTTTCCCTGATAGTGACTTTGACTTTCAACGTTTTCCTTGCTCCAAGTATTGAAACGCATTTTCAGATCGAAGTAAACCAGCCGTTTGGCATCTGGGGAGAAAATGGAACAGTTATTGATGCAGTGATATATCAACCTAGAGGAGTACCATTCACGCAAGTAGTTTATGCTAAAAGACCCGTGGTCATTCTCGTGCACGGTTTCAGTTGTGATAAAACTTACATGAAAGGAGCGGCATATGAATTAAACAAGCGTGGTTTTGTAACGATTTCGATTTCGGCTCGAGGTCATGGTGCTTCAATGGGTCAATTTGCTGGCGGTGTTTATTTTTATAACGAAACTCTTGCAATGGTACAATGGATACGTGAGAATGCTGGACGGTTTAATATCGACGTGGATAGAATTGGATTAGTGGGACACTCGATGGGAGCTGTGACCGTTACGAATGCCGCGACCATGGACCAAGAACTCGGTAACTTCTGGATAAATTCCACGGTGGCAATTGCAGGTCCAGTATTAAACTACACGCGGGGAGACCCGGGCGTTCCTGGAACGGGTGAGGGTCAGTCCGAATTTTCGGCGCCTCATTTAATCGGTTTCTACTTACCACAGCTTGCACTCACTCGAAACGTCCAAAGTAACATGCTCGAAAGCATCATAGAAGGTCGCGTGAACGATACGAAGCCGTATAACTATCTTAACATCATCGGTAGCATGGATCAAGCATTCACGGTGGCATCTGCCAAGGAAGTTGTATATGCGATGGGAGAACAGCCAGTCTTTGGAGTAACCGATTTTACGGCATTGCCTGAAGGAACAGTATACGGCAATTTTCAGGATGGCACGGCAAGAAAACTCTCAGTGGTTCCCGGAATCGATCATCTTTTAGAAATGCACGATCCCGAAGTCCTTGTAGAAATGATTGATTGGTTTGAAGAATCCATGATGCTCACGACGGAAGCAGGATATCCCGGTCAGGTGAACGTGTTCAACATAACGGAACCAATAAGGTTCAGTGCCAATATATTTTGCATTTTGGCAATTTTAATTTTATTCATTCCACTTACGGTATACCTTGGCAATGCCCTTAAACCATTGATGGCACCATCCCCAAAGGCTGCTCATGACATCCCTGAAAAAGACACGAAGAAATTGTTCCTTATCTATGGTGCAATTTTTGCGGGTACCGCAATTCCAGTTTTACCGATAATATTGACATTTAACTTGCAATTTATCATTGCAACGGATTTCTTGCTATCAAACATATTTGTTCTCTTTGGATTCATTCATTCGATGATATTGCTCCCAGCTCTAATCATCTTGATGATCTTTGAAAATAGAAAATACTCGGAAAAACTATCGGACTTTGGTCTTGCGAAGGAATCGATCCCATCAAGCATTCTATATGGAATCACAATCGTTGGAATCTATTTTATCATGGGAAATTTGATAGCCACGAATAATTACCACAACATGATGCCTTACAAGATCTGGGGATTTCTTGAAATTTTCGGTTATCTTTTCGTTTTCTTCTTGATAAGTGAATTATTCTTGAGAGGTCTCATTCAGACAAAACTGAGCCGATATAAAGGAAAGAAAATTTGGAAATTTCCGGGAAAGGAACTGATACTGACGTCATTGATAACGGGCACGATCCAAGGTACTGGACTTGGAATAATTTTCGGAATGTTCAACTTCTATGCATCGGGAAGTATAGTAACTGCTATATTGATTCCCTTTGCTTGCATTCTCCTGTTCGTACCCATTGCCGCCATTCAGGCTTGGTTTTATCGAAAATGTCGGAATGTCTTTGCTTCTATCATGGTGTCAAGTCTATTTCTTGCTTGGATCTTTAGCATCATCATGCCAGCCATAGATTCTGTAATGGTCTTTAACATCATTACTTAATCCTTTTTTTAAAAAAAAGGAATGATTTCGACCTGATTTCTCATCATTAGTTTTCACGAAGGAGAAAAAGAGTGCTTTTTTTGACCGATTGAAAAGCGCATTGATGTAACTTGTTTCTAGGCATTTTTCTCACAAGATGTTAGGAACATTTATAAACTATTAATGACCAAGTTAGTTTAAGTAAAAAGTCACATAATGTTAGAAAATACGTGATGAAAAAAGGGTCTGATGTTCCAATGAAAAAAAATGAAGAGAGATTTGAACCCGATTTCTCCGAGGATTCCGCAGAAAAAAAAGCGAAAGAAGTTATCGAGATATCTAAAGCAGAATATGAACATTTAAAAGAACAGGATAAGTTGGCTAAGCGTTACCTATCCAGCCTTCATCAGATACAAGCAGATTTTGAAAATTTCAGGAGAATTGCGGAGAAAAATAAGGAACATTATATCAAGTACGGGAATGAAAATATCATTAAAAAGTTAATTCGAATAAATGATGACTTGATTCGAGCCGTGCAGATGGCAAAAAGTCCCAAAGATGAAAATATAACCTTAAATGATTACGAAACTCTACATGCAGGATTAAGAATGATTCAAGAGAATCTTTCAAGACTTCTGGACTCAGAAGGCGTCAAACCAATCAATGCAAAAGGAAAGCCGTTTGATCCTTATGAACACGAAGTCATGTATGTAGAAGATACAACAGGAGTTCCGGATAATACATGCCTGGAAGAGCTTGAAAATGGTTATTATTTCAAGGATAAAGTCATCAGACCCTCAAAAGTGAAGGTATCACGTTATAACAAGCAAAAAAGTGAGGAAATTAGTGTTTAAATTAAGTAAAAATAAGGAAGTGATACATGATGCCAAAAAAAATTTTAGGAATTGATTTAGGAACTTCCAATTCAGCCGCAGCAGTCCTCATGGGTGGCAAGCCCACCATCATTCCGAGTGCTGAAGGCGTTTCAATCGGTGGAAAGGCATTTCCATCCTATGTAGCGTTTACGAAAGATGGACAGCGACTAGTTGGTGAACCAGCAAGACGACAGGCCATTTCCAATCCAGAACGAACCATCCAAGCAATTAAGCGTAAGATGGGTACAAACTACAAGGTAACAATTGATGGAAAAAGTTATACTCCTCAAGAAATTAGTGCAATGATCTTGCGAAAGATCAAGGAAGATGCAGAGGCATTTATCGGTGAGGAAATAAAGGATGCAATCATCACGGTTCCAGCATATTTCAACGACAATCAACGACAGGCAACTAAAGATGCAGGCAAGATCGCAGGATTAAACGTTCTTCGATTAATTAACGAACCAACTGCAGCAGCCGTTGCTTATGGTCTTGATAAGGAAGATAAACACCTAACAATTGCCGTTTTAGATTTGGGTGGTGGAACTTTTGACGTTACCATCATGGAGATGGGTGATGGTGTCTTTGAAGTCAAATCGACTGCAGGAGATACTGCTTTGGGTGGCACAGACATGGATAAAAAACTTGTCGATTACATCGCCAATGAATTTCAGCGTGAACAAGGCATTGATCTGCGAAAAGACCCGATGGCACTTCAACGACTTCGAGAAGCAGCAGAAAAAGCAAAAATCGAGTTATCCAATGTTACGAGTACCGAAATAAATCTTCCATACATTACGGCAGATTCGAATGGACCCAAGCATCTCACGATGACAATCACGCGAGCAAAATTGGAACAGATAATTGAACCCGTGTTGGATCGACTTGATGGACCAATCAAACGAGCATTAAAAGATGCAGGTCTGAAAACGGTAGACAAGATAATTTTAGTGGGCGGACCAACGCGAATGCCATCAGTTCGTGAGCGTTTTGCAAAATTCTTCGGAAAAGAACCTGAACGCGGTATCGATCCAATGGAATGCGTTGCAATGGGTGCCGCAATTCAAGGTGGAGTCTTAACTGGTGAAGTCAAAGATATAATACTTCTTGATGTTACGCCATTATCGCTAGGCGTCGAAACTTTGGGCGGCGTGTTTACGAAACTCATTGAACGAAACACGGCAATTCCAACGCGAAAAACAGAGATATTCTCAACAGCAGAGGATAATCAGTCCGCAGTAACAATCCATGTTCTTCAAGGAGAACGACCCAAAGCTGCAAATAACATAACGCTCGGGAAATTTAACCTTGTTGGAATTCCTCCAGCACCACGCGGTGTTCCACAAATCGAAGTAACATTTGATATCGATGCAAACGGGATTCTCAACGTCTCAGCAAAAGATCTAGCGACTGGCAAGAGCCAAGCCATTACAATAACTGCAAGTACGAAGATGTCTGAGGAAGAGATACAGAAGAAAATAAGAGAAGCAGAATCTCACGCAGAGGAAGACCGAAAATTCAAGGAACTTACTGAAACCAAAAATGCCGCAGAGGCATTAGTATATCGTATTGAAAAAGTAATGAAAGAGAACGAAGAAAAACTCGGAGACCTGAGTGGAAAGATCAATCCATTAATCCAAAACCTCAGAGGTGCTATTGAAGCAAATGACGTCCAAAGGATGAAAGAAGGAATTGAAAAATTGCAAAATGCTTTCCACGAAATATCGCAAAAACTCTATCAGCAACAAGGACCTGCAGGAGCAGAACAACAGGCATACCAATCCCAACCAGGATATGAACAACAATACCAAAATTACCAGAACGCAACAAATCCTGACGATGCGGTTGATGTAGAGTTCGAGGTGGATTAAAAAAAGACAATTTTTAATCTCCCTTCCCTTTTTATTTTCGTGCGGTGAAAATAAATCGGAGAGAAGTATTGAGGTGAGTTTGTGCCAAAGAAAAACCTATATGAACTTCTCGGAATAAAGAAAGGTGCATCAAAAGAAGATATCAAGCGTGCCTTTCGTAAAATGGCTAGAAAATATCACCCAGACGTGAATCCAGGTGATAAAAATGCAGAAGAGAAATTTAAAGAAATAAATCAAGCTTATCAAATCCTCATGGATGATGAAAAGCGAAAAATGTATGATCAGTTTGGCGTGATTGATGGCGATCCTTCTTCAAGTCCCTTCCAAGGAAGAGCGGGACCCGGTGGAACTTATACGTATTATACTACGGGAGGTCCCGGTGGCTTTGACTTCAGTGAAATATTTAGCAGGGTAGGAGGACGGGGAAGCGGAGTCCACGTGAATGTCGGAGATTTTGACTTCTTTAATGATTTAGGAGATATCTTCGATGTTTTTACAGGAGCACGCAGTACCCGAGGTAGAAAGAAAACGAGAAGACCACGAGCAGGTGAAGATCTTCGTTACACCATGGAAATATCGCTAGAAGAAGCTTTTCATGGAGGGGAACAAAGAATTTCCTTTCAAGATCCCATAACTAACAAAAACAAAACCCTTACGATAAAGATCCCTCGAGGAATTGCAGATGGACAAAAACTTCGTCTTGCAGGCGAAGGAATGCCCGGGATAAATAATGGACCACCAGGTGATCTTTATGTGGTCATCAAGATTCGTCCTCATCCGATCTTTAAACGAGAAGGGAATGATTTACTGGTTAAAATTCCAATAAAATTAACTGATGCCGTTCTAGGTACAAAAATTCGAATTCCAAATATAGAAAATGAAAAAATCACGATTACCATACCACCAGGTACTCAACCCAATCAGAAATTCAGGGTAAAAGGAAAGGGTTTTCACATCTTGAAATCGTCGGAACGTGGAAATCTCATTGTCGAAACGATCGTGAAAATTCCAAAGAAATTGAACTCGGAACAGCGTCAGCATTTTGAAAAATTGAAAAAAATGAATGTATAAATTTAGGTGGTGTAAGTAATGTTAAGATTTGACAATTTTACAATCAAGTTACAAGAAGCATTGATTGCTGCCAAGCAATTTGCAGAAGATAGTGGACATCAACAAATTGAAGTTGAACATTTTCTGAAAGTTCTAATCGAGCAGCCTGATGGTCTTGTACCGCTCATCCTTCAAAAAATAGGCTTAGAACCATCCCGCATTTTGCAAGACTTAATGCGCGAGATTGAAAAGATTCCACGTGTTTCGGGATCAGGTTTCGGTGAAGCTACAATTTCACGTAGTCTAAAGCAACTTCTCGATGATGCATGGAAAGAAGTAGGGTTCATGCACGATTCCTACTGCAGCGTTGAACACGTTCTCATTGCCATCGTAGAATATTCAAAGACTCCGTCCGCAAAGATACTCAAAAAATACAATGTTAATAAAGAGAGAATCATGCAAGCTCTGGTAACCATACGCGGAGCCCAAACCGTGACGGATCAAGACCCGGAAGGAAAATATCAGGCACTTCAAAAATATAGTAGAAATCTAACGGACATGGCTCGTCGAGGTAAGCTGGACCCGGTGATTGGTCGAGACGATGAGATTCGAAGAGTCATCCATGTTCTTTCACGACGGACTAAAAATAATCCCGTGCTAATTGGTGAAGCAGGAGTAGGAAAAACGGCAATTATTGAAGGATTAGCACAGCGAATTGCAAGCGGCGACGTCCCTGATAGCATCAAAAATAAAGAAGTAATTGCATTAGACTTAGGTGCACTGGTCGCAGGTTCTAAATATCGAGGAGAATTCGAAGATAGACTAAAAGCAGTATTGAAGGAGATAAACCAAGGTCAAGGAAAATATATCCTTTTCATTGATGAGCTCCACACGTTAGTCGGAGCAGGAGCCGCAGAAGGAGCCATTGACGCTTCCAACATGTTAAAACCTGCCCTAGCCAGAGGCGAATTACGTTGTATCGGTGCCACGACCATAAATGAATATCGAAAATACATAGAAAAAGATGCCGCACTTACCAGAAGATTCCAAACAGTATATGTCGCCGAACCGTCCATTGAAGATTCCATTGCCATCCTTCGAGGACTAAAAGAACGATACGAAAATCACCATGGCGTGAGAATACAAGACTCAGCAATAATAGCTGCAGTGACATTATCCCATCGTTACATAACGGATCGCTTTTTGCCAGATAAAGCCATAGACCTCATGGACGAAGCAGCTTCACGACTTAGAATTGAAATTGATTCCATGCCAACGGTCATTGATGAACTAGAACGGAAAATCATCCAACTTGAAATCGAAAAAGAAGCCCTGAAAAAAGAAAAAACAAAAGAATGCGAAGATAACTGCATCAAAATAGAACAAGAACTCGCCGAATTACGCGAGGAAAGCGAAAGAATGAAAAAACAATGGCGTGCAGAAAAAGAATACATTTCAAAGATAACGTCCATTAAAAAGCAAATCGAAAGCACGCGGTTAGAAGCAGAAAGAGCGGAGAAAGAAGGAGATTTAGGAAGGGCAGCAGAACTACGTTATGGAGTCCTCACGGATCTTAAAAAACAGTTAGAAGAAAATACAAAGGCCCTAGCAGAAATCCAAAAAGAAGATAAAATGCTTAAGGAAGAAGTAGATGCTGAAGATATTGCAGCTGTCGTTTCAAAGTGGACGGGAATTCCCGTGTCCCGAATGATGGAAGGAGAACTCGAAAAACTCATCCATATAGAAGACCGCTTGAAGCAACGCGTTGTTGGACAAGACCACGCCCTAACGTTAGTGGCAAACGCAATTCGACGCGGACGGTCAGGAATTCAAGACCCAAACCGACCCATTGGAGTCTTCATCTTCATGGGACCAACTGGCGTGGGAAAAACAGAAACGGCAAGGGCACTTGCAGAGTTCCTTTTTGACGATGAAAATGCAATGATCCGGATTGACATGAGCGAATTCATGGAAAAACATTCCGTTGCTCGGCTCATTGGCGCTCCACCAGGATACGTGGGATATGATGAAGGCGGGTATTTAACTGAAGCAGTTCGGCGCCGTCCATATAGCGTGGTCCTTTTCGATGAAATAGAAAAGGCACATCCCGAAGTCTTTAACGTGTTATTACAAATCATGGACGATGGGAGACTAACAGATGGACATGGTCGAACGGTCGATTTCCGAAATACCATCATAATAATGACCAGCAATATTGGAAGTCGATTAATCCTTGAAAAGCATCATACTCATGAAGATTTCGATGACGAAACCATACGCAAGACACTCGGAACGCATTTCAGACCTGAATTCATAAACCGCGTGGATGACATAATCGTGTTCAATTTCCTCGAGAAAGAACAAATCAAGGCAATCGTGGACATCCAGATTCGCAAGCTCAATAAAATCCTGAGCGAAAAGAAAGTTCAAATTGAACTCACGGATGCTGCTAAAGAATTTCTAGCACAAAAAGGATTTGACCAGGACTTTGGAGCACGTCCATTGAAAAGAGCCATCCAAAAACATCTTCAAGATAAACTGGCAATGGCACTATTGAAGCACGAATTTACAGAAGGCGAAACCATCCTTGTAGATGCGAGTGCCAAAGGTGGACTTGAATTCAAGAAAAAATAAGGAGGAAACAACGTGATTGAAATCAATCAAACAAATCTCCACGACATCGTAAAAAAAACACCTTTGGTTCTCGTTGATTTTTATGCAACGTGGTGCGCCCCCTGTCGGATGCAAGAAAACATACTGAAAAAACTCGAAAAGAAACACGGTGAACAGATTTTATTCACGAAAATCGATTTAGACGCAAACAAGGCACTTGCACAACGATATGGAATCATGTCTATTCCAACTTTGATGTTTTATCTTAAAGGAAAATTAGTCCGATTCCCATCTAAAACACGCGGAAAAGTGGATAAACTCTTGGGCGTGCAAAATTACGGAAAATTGGATGAAATTCTAAATTTTCTCAAGAAAAAGATCTAAAATCAACACGCCCTATTTTTTTTTTTATTAAAAAATGATTAATAAATGCTAAAAACTATTTCTATCACGTTTAATATGAAAATCAGCACGCTAAAAGCAACGGTACTTATCAAAAAATAACTCGGTCGGCCTTTTCCTTTTTCGGGAATGACTTCTCTCACGATTATGTACATCATTTCTCCACCGATAAAAGCGAAAATCACGGTGATCCAGAACTGATCGAGATAAAAAAAGATATCCAACAATAATCCAACCACGATACCAATAGACGTAGCAGTAGATAAAAGCGACTTTTCAAGAAATCCCTTTCCCCTATGCATGTGAAATTCATACTCTTCATTTCCAAAGTGAATTTCAACGTGTCGTTTTAGTGGATTTGAAATTAGGGTTTTAAAAGCGGCGAATGCAAAAAATAAGAAAGCCGCAAAGATTTCCGTTGCCAATAGATCTACCAGAATTAAGCCAATCAGAAAATGATATACATAATCACTAATTGTATTTACAATAACCAGGTCCTTGTAAATGTGATTGATTACCGTCTTTTTTAAATGGGATTCTTCCATGAGTAATTCGCGTTCTTTTTCCTTGATTTTTATATCGGTATCTGCCAAAGATTTTAGGATATCATCATCAATTTCTTCATTCCTTATCTTGTCGATAACTGAACTCTCAATTCTTTTTTCTTCATCGACAAGCATTGCTTCTGCCTTTTTTATATCATTTATCCGTTTCTGAGATTTCTTCTCGACGTCTTGTAGAATCCATTTCTCAGTCAAGTGAATGAAGACAAAACCAATCATTATAATTAAAAATAAGAGGCTTTCAATGGGTAATACGGGAAAGGTCTTCGTGATATATGGCAATAATTCAAGAAAGAAAAATGAAACCGAGATCCC
>JALGVI010000118.1 GCA_029838215.1 Candidatus Helarchaeota archaeon
ATTCCAAATTTTTCACGGCTTCCAGTATGTTCTGAATCTGCTGATCTTTCATTCCAACATACTTGGCTTCTCTCGTGAATTTTTTGGACATCGGATATTTCTTGCCTCCCGCAGCTCCGATGGGAATTTTTGTCTTTGCTGAAAACCGCCTTCCGTCTTTCATTCGAACCTTGACCTTGCATCCACAAAACATCTTCCATTCTTGCAGCTTCCAATCACTGAATTTAAAGTTATCACGGTCTAAGTCCTTGTATGGAACGACTTGGGCACTCATTGCCGAGAATTTCAAATCCGTCTTGATCTTGACTTTTTTTGCTAATTCATGAATGAATGGATCGGTGATTTCTTCTAATGTCAAGATATCAGCCACGAGTTTCTTGTGTTTTAATATGAGAGCACAGGACAAGGGTTGATTAAAATTCACGGCGACAGGACTCTTTACCCGCTTTAGTTCTTCAACGGACGTGAATGGTCTCGACATGTCATCCATCATTGAACTTAATAATGAGTTCTGAACGAGAATTTGATCTATTTCATTCGCATCCAATTCAGAATCATGCTTCTCACGATATTTTGCAAGGATTTCAAGCATCACATCAGCAATTGCATCCACATAAGCACAACCGGGATAAATCTTGAAAGAGATGGTGTTCGTGAGCCATGCCTTACCTAAATCATTGTCGAGCACTTTTGTTAGGAGTGTTTCGGACATGTACTTGCAAAAACCTTGCGGGTTTTCGAAAATGTCTGCTGCACCTGTTAGCCCTTTTTTGGCTAAAAATACGGCTTCGGCACCCGTTTTTGCAGGAATCGAGCTACTTAAAAGCTTGCTTTGAGGACCGAAGAAACCGCGAGGTATCGAGAGGGGCACTTGATAGAGAGCAATTCCAAAAGCATTGATCATTTGTTCCAGAGAAAGCCCTAGAATGCGACCCCCCATTGCAACAGCACCAGCAGCATGTATGAAAGTTTGCATCTGCCCTTCACCAGGCGGATATACGGAAAGACCGACTCGTCCTTCAATTTCATTTCCGATTATCATGTTCGTTAAGTATTCCTTTCCATCGATGTTGAACTTTTCTCCAAATGCAAGAGGAACGGAATACGTCGATACTCCGGGATGAATCGTCACCAAATAGTCGTCATAATCAAGTGCCATCGGGAGGGCACTATTCACGTAAAGAGCATTTAAAACGGAGGTCTTTGTTCCAAATGGAAGAATCGTGGCTTCTTCGCGCTCGCCCCATTCTTTCACGGTCTCGTGAATAGCCGTGCCACCATTCGTCTTAGAACCGGCAAAGTTACTGCCCAACATCCCTAAAAGTTGCTCTTTTGCAAGAACAATCACGTTTTCAGGGATGTCAGAGAAATTAACGGATAAGATCCACTCGCTCATTTTCGAACTTTTCGTATCAACCTTATTTTCTTTCATTTACCTCACCTAGAGCTTCATCTTGAGGCTTAGAAGCATGGAAATTAAGCCACTGAGTAGAAAAACGTTAAATCGGTTAGGGCGAAAATTAGGAATTTCAACACGTCCTGAGGTATATCCACCAAATAAGGAGATTTTACCATCAAAAACATCGTTCCATAGCGGGTCGTCGGCTTTAATGTGTAGATCCGTGAATTTATCAAAGCCATTAGAAAATCCAGACCCTTCTTTACTTATGGTAAGACAATAAGGACCAGAGGATAATTTTATATTGACTTTCAAATTGACATTTAGAAATTCGGGAGCTTCATCTCCAACAGCATTCTCTATCAATTGAGAGATTTGCCCAAGTTTTTCAGCAAAACTTTGAAATCGTTCCATGATAGCCATGTCATTTTACACCTCATCTTTAGAACGTGTTTGTGCCGTTATGTGTTAATAATCATAAATATAAGCATTAATAAACTTATAATGGATCATAAGAATTTTAGTAAGAGCATAAAAAAACGTGCGTCTCGTTCCATTTTTGGAGTCATGTTGAGGAGAAAACCATCTTGAACGAAGTTGATAACGAAACACGAGAAAAGATCGAGAAGATCGCAGATCTTTTAATCCAATCTAAAAACGCGGTGATCTTGAGTGGAGCAGGTATTTCAACAGAAAGCGGCATCCCAGACTTTCGAGGACCTGATGGTCTTTGGACACAAATGGATGGAAACGAGATGGATCTTGCATCCATAGATGGGTTTGAACGTGCAGCTCGTGGAGAAGGTTCTTCGAATTTACTTGATTTACTTCAGCCTCTCATAGAAAAGTTGATGACAGCACGACCTAATCGTGCCCACAAAGCAGTCGGCAAGTTGTACAAGATGGGATTGATCAAAGCAGTCATCACGCAAAATATTGATAACTTGCATCAACGTGGAGGCGCACGAAACGTGATCGAAGTTCACGGAACATATAAAACGGCTACCTGCATGGGGTGCAAGAAAAAATATTCCTTTGAGCAATTAATTGGCATGGTAATGGAAAAAGGAATGTTCCCACCGGTCTGTAAAGAGTGTGGTAATTTCATTAAACCTGACGTGGTTTTTTTCGGTGAAAGCCTTCCTCCAATAGCCGTGGCAAAAGCAATGGAATATTCCAAGACTTGTGATTTAATGCTCGTGCTGGGTTCAAGCCTCGTCGTGTATCCCATTGCCATGGCACCAAACTTGGCAAAACAAGCAGGTGCAAAAATAGTAATCATAAACAATGAACAAACTGACAAGGATCATCTGGCAGACATAATAATTAACGAAAGTCTGGGCGTTGTCATGCCACTCGTTCTCGAAGCGGTTCAACGCAAGATGAAATCTTCAAGTTAAAAACATGTTTATTCTCTTTTTCGCTCATCCGGAAGTGATGGCTTGCAGGTAAACGAATCCGAAAACGAAATAATGATTTCTAACGATCACGTGATGATGAAATTAAGGAAACAGGGGGATGTCATTACTGAAGAATACCTCGCCCGAAAAAATGGGACTTGGCATGTTTTGGCAAGGACTAATGGAAATGATCAGGCAAGAATGATCGGAATTTCTTCGGTAATATTCAGGGGAAATAATGAAGAGATAGAGGGAAATTTTTCACAAATGAGAATAGCAAAAAAAACAGACGAAATCATAGAAGTGATTTGCACGGGCGTGGTGGGCGGATATCCAATAGCACAGTCAATAAAATTGTTTAAGAATCAAAAATTTTTCCACTTCACGGTATTATTCGAAGCCCGCACTAGAGTTCACATGAATGGCTTCTTAAAAAGGTTGGCTTGCACCAATGATTCAGGACCAAACGCGAAATGGAATTTTATTTACATTCCCCAACTCCGACCGAAAAAAAAGGACATTATTGGCGACCACGTGTTTCGTTCGCCACTCATCGTGCTTCGAATGGATACAAGTCAAGTAGCCCTAATACCAGACTTGAACCACTTAAATGAACATCGCGTGATGAAAACTTGCCTTGATTTTGAGCGAAAAGAAGATTTGTCAACCGGATACGTCATGAGTTTTGGATTTCAGGATTATAAGGTCGCCAGAAGACATGTTTATTATGCACGTAGCGAGAAATCGATTCCGATTCAATGGAAAACTTTAGAGTTTGCATTTTATTTAATGCTTGACGGCTCTGCAGTTTCACTTTCACATCTAACATCTTTCATGTGGGATAAATTTGCCCAAAAATTCGTGGATGATCTTCGCCCTCAATTGTTTTCATTCGAATTCTACAACAAAAAGACGATGAATTATCTGACAGAGAAAAATCCTTCTCAAATCAAGCAAGCAGGTGATCTTTTTGGCATCGGCTGGCAAACGTGGCGGATTTCCACTCCTTCATTCTATCGAACTGGTGCTCAAATTATTGGAATGAATAGTGACGTGATTTATTTTCAACCATGGTTTAATAACATGCGCACGGCTTTCGGGTTATATTATTGGAGCAAGCAACTATCAGACGAGAAAACATTAAAAATCGCCCAAGGAATCAAGGAACTCATTCTATTATCTCCTGATGAAGATGGAATCTTTCACACCGCTTGTGAAATAAAAAAATCAGACATTAAATGGATGAAGGGAACAAAAGCACAATTGGTTCACAAGAATTTCCACGTAGCAGATTGTGCGATTACTTGTTATTGGATGCTCCAATGGCATGAATATCTTGAACCCGACATGCGATTACTGGAAAAATGCAAGAAATTTGGAGATTTTTTGTTAAAAATTCAGCTTGATTCAGGTGCAATTCCAAGTTGGTTAGATGTCAAAGAAGGACAACTTGTCATCGAAGATGATTTAAAGGAAAGCGCAAATGCTTGCAGTGCAGGACTTTTTCTTTCGGAATTATATCGTGTTACAAAAGATTCGCGCTTTTTGGATGGTGCGAAAAAAGTCGCAGAGTTCACGATAACCGAAGTATTACCTCAACAGAAATGGTTTGATTACGAAACGTTTTTTTCTTGCTCAAGGAAGAAAATAGGATTTCGTGATAAAAATACGGGACTATTCCCTCAAAACAATCTTTCCATTTTCTGGGCTGCGTTTTTGTTCAAGAATCTACATGAATTCGAACAAAACACGGATTATCGAAAGATAGGGTTGGATTTGCTCGCCATTCTCTCTTTCTATCAGCAAGTCTGGAATCCCCCGTATATTTCGATTTACGCCTTTGGTGGATTCGGAGTGATGAATACGGATGCAGAATGGAATGATGCACGGCAAGCCATATTTGCACGCTTATATTTTGAATGGTTGGACTTGGTGGATGATGATAAATCACGCGAAGAGTTTTTCCAACGCGGCATTGCAGCCTTACGTGCGGCTTTCACGCTGATGCTAATTCCAGAACACGAATCAATATGTGCAAAAAACCTTGAGAAAATGTCAGAATCGGATCACGGAGCTCTGGCAGAAAACTATGGTCATTCGGGCATGGATAAAAAGATACCGGGCTATTTGATGTACGATTGGGGTGCAGGAACGGCAAGTTCGGCTACAGCATTGAGTTCCATCCTTCACGGAGACATTTTTTTTGATGTTGAGTTAAAGCTCGGTTTTGGCATTAATGGAATTCTCATTTCAGACGTGACCGTGCAACCAGATAAAATCACGTTTCGAGTAAAGGATAAAGTTCCCGATAAGAATTTCTTTCGGCTGAAAGTTAGAAATCCAACAAGTTCCGGAATGGAAATTCACGTGAATGGAATCAATAGGGGAAAATATACGAAAATGCAATTAGAACAGGGAATAAAAATAGAAATTTAGAAGTTTTGACCGAGCCATTTGATGATCTGCGATACGAGCAATGTTTCTTGCTGCCTGTAATTGTGCCCGCCTTTATCAAAAAGCAAGACTTGTTCATCATCCAAATTCAATAATTTCTTGTTATTTTCGAAATTCTCCACGCGAATAACGGGATCATCCATGCAATGAGTGAGATACACTTTCTTTCCGGCATATCGGTGTTGAACGATGTAATATTTTGGACTTATCTTTTCTTTCATTTCCTCAGAGAAATTTGTTGTTAATCTAAAAATTAGACGGAAGAGAATCTTGTTAAGAAATGTCATTTTTTTAACGGCAGTCACTTCATAAGGGCAACAATTGGCAATAATGACCCTCACGCGGGGGTTGACATAGCCCTGCGTTAATGCAATAAGGGAGCCCATAGAAAAGCTAACTACAGCAATTCGATAATTGTCGAGATCATCACGTCCTTCTATGTATGCAACAACATCATTAAAATCTAAGGCAATGTCATAAATGACTTCGGGGTTTCCAGCTTTTGCCTCGATCGACTTATTCCATCCGTGTGCAAAGTGGTCATATGCAACAACGGCATAACCCTCTAATGCTAAAGGAACGCTGACCCAGTCTAAATTTTGATGATTGCTCTTAAAACCATGACTCAAGATCACTACAGGAGCAGGATCCCTCTTATAATCGCGTCCTTTAAGGCGATAAATCTCACCACGCAGGAATGAATTACGCCGGGGAATGGGGATCTGAACATCAAATCGTTCAATTTTTCCGGGAAAATCGATTTTTCGCCATCGCTTGTAAGTATTTCTTAGAAGAAAATATAGAATGACAGTAGCAAAAACAATCACGCCAAGAAGGATAAGAAAAAGCGCAAATGAACTGGGATTTATTATGAATTGAGCCATAATCATCTTTCACCACGTGTCATGGTTTTTTACAAAACCTCGATTTAAAATCTAATCTCATCGTCAAATCTTAGATGTCAATGTGATTTCGTAACTTAATATTTTTTGAGAGGGCTGTTAAAAATCATCTTTCAATGAAGGAGTGAAAAGAAATTCAACATTCGGGTTCATCCATAAAACGCCGGCTTGTTTATATCGACACCGGAGCTTAGCCGTCCCGTTTTTTGGCTATCGGGAGTCATTCCACACATGGAATCCAAGATCATTATTATTTTTTGAAATGCATGCGTGATTTCCCGAATGGAACTGAAAAATTGGTGTTGCGTCAAGCCATCTAGAAATATTCGATCAACTATGGTGAAGAG
>JALGVI010000119.1 GCA_029838215.1 Candidatus Helarchaeota archaeon
TCATGATGACGCACCCCAAAGGTGCGCGTTTCCGTCTTCTGATGGGACGGAACTCCCTTGGACGAGGACGTGTCTCCCGGCACGTCCATTAATGTCCAAGTTTATACCATCAGTTTGCTATGGCTAGTAATGAAAAAAGCAGATTTACTAATAAAAAAATTTAATTTCTTAAAAAATATATTAATTTACGTCTGATAATGAGCTTCATCAAAAAGAAATCATTCAAAAAGAAATTAGATGTTCTTCAGAAAGTTATATTAAATTGGAGCCAAAATAATTTAAGACATTTCATTTGGAGACATGAGAACGACCCGTATAAAATACTTCTTACCGAGAAATTGCTCCAACAAACAGATTATGGACATGTTAGAAAAGTATGGACAAATTTCTTTAAAGAATTCCCTGATATCCAAAGCATAAATGAAGCAAGTGAAACAAGGATAAAGGCAATTTTAAGGCCGTTAGGGTTATGGCAACAGAGAACCGCCCAAATTAAAAAGATTTCGAATGAGATAGTAACAAAATATGGGGGCGTGATCCCTGATACCTATGAAAGATTGATTGAACTTACAGGGATTGGTGACTATATAGCAAGAGCAACACTATGTTTCGCCTTTAATCAACCCACTTATATTCTTGATGTAAATACAAAAAAGATAGTAATCAGGTACTTTTTATTTGGTACTGCTTTTAAGAATGCCCTTATCAAGGAAATATTAGAGGAAATCACCCCTAAAGAACCTAATGACTGCAAAATTTTTAACTGGGGCTTAATAGATTTCTCGTCCAAAATATGCTCTCGAAAACCAAAATGTAAAAAATGCCAGCTAAGGTTTTTTTGTCAATTTCATAAAGTAGAGAAAAGAAAATAATCAGTTAACCCATTCGAATATCGTTTTTTGCATTATCTTCTTAACAAGACCCAATTCTCGATTTCGCAAAGACTTACACATTTGAGCGGCGATAGCTGTAATGACTGGTATTGCAACCGAATTTCCCGCTTGAGCCCTAATGGCAGAATGTTTCACGACAATTTTATAGTTCTCAGGATATCCTTGAAACCTAAGCATTTCTCTACCAGTCGGTCTTCTGCGACCGTTAACTAATAAATAGTTATATGATGCGTTGTGACGTAGAGCATATGAGTAATTCTTAATTCCAATATGGCCTCCCTTATTTTCATGCCACATACTTGGATAAAAAGGTACCGTTCCTTGCTCTTTTATTCTTTCCTTACGCTTCCTAAGAATATGTTCTGAAGCCATTAGCGTTTTGTCAACAGTCATATCATTTTCTATAATATCTTTTAAATCCGGATACCAATTATACGGTTTTGGAAATTCAAAATCAATTGTGGGATCTTGGAATCCGACAATAAATGTACGCTCTCTTTTTTGTGCAACCCCATAATCTAAGGCGTTTAATACCGTAATATACGTTTTATACCCCAGTTCATTTAATTTGGACAAAATTATTGAACATGTTCTGCCTTTGTCATGTGTCTTAAAAGACTTTACATTTTCAAGCAAGAAAGCAATAGGTCTTTTGAAGCGTAGTATCCTTTCAATATCAAAAAATAATGTTCCTCTTGTATCTGCAAATCCTTTTCTATTGCCTATAATACTAAATGGCTGGCAAGGAAATCCTGCCAACAAAATATCGTGATCCGGTATCTCTCGCTCATGAATTGAAGTAATGTCTCCAGCAGGAACTTCACCAAAATTTGCTTTATAGGTGATTTGTGCATCCTTATCCCACTCTGAAGAAAAAACACATTTTCCTCCAACATTCTCAAAACCCAATCTCATCCCACCAATTCCAGCAAATAAATCTATGAACCTAAAAGTCTTCCAAAGTGGAATCAAGATAAATGTATTGGGGGTTGCTCGAATTATGATAATTTCTTCTCCATCACTAATCCTATTACTTGTAAAGAAATCATGAAAGTTAATGTTTTGCAGGATGTTTTTTGCCGTATTTTCTTCACCAATTTTGAATCTAATTTCCTCATACGTTGATCCATCTAATATTACTGAAAGGTGATGATATTCTCTATTATTTAATCTAAAGAATTCGTCATCAATGAATTCAAGGTTTAGTTTACCAGTTCCATTAGTATACAATTTATTGTCGAATACTACACGCCTAGATTCGGAATATCGCATTATTTGAACCCAACTTTTGCTTTATTTCCTTAATATACTTATATAGGAAACCATATAAAAAACCAATTTAAAAAAGTTTAAAAAGAATAGTACATTCAATTTTGAACTAAATTTTACAAAATCCAATAAATTTCATAAGAATCATCACGACTAAAATTGAATCGATATCTTTAGCCCTTCGTTTAATCAAAAACTGTGATTTTATTATTTGAAATGGGAAAAAAGGCTCTTCTATTTAACAACCCTAATAATCTCGAATATAAGTATGAAAACGATTATCCAAATAGAAGGATATTTTAAAGAAGCTAAAATTGAGTTAATAAAGTATAATAAAAGAAGGTGTTTTGGGAATGTTTTTCATTCCTGAAGAAGTAAGAAACTAAAAAACAAGAAATAAGAAGTCTGAGTTGGGGCATGTGTCTGAATCGAAAGAGAGGCTAGACAAATTAATACAGAAAAGTAGGGCATTTTTATATAAACCAATTGCTATTGCAGAGATTCTTCATAAACATAGATTATATGGTGACATCGATTTAATGAATAAAGAAGATTACCGAAGACATTCATATAATTGGATGAAGGTCGTCGTTAAAGAACTCCATAATAAAACCCCTAATTTAAATTCAAGATATTGGGATCAGCTCTTTGATAAAGAAATACTTCCGCCAGAACATTTAGCCGTATTGGGGCACATAAATAAAGAGCAAAATGGTATCGTTGAAGAATATATTTATGGCAATGTTCAACAAAAAGTATTTGGGCTTCATGAAATTATTAATAGACTAATTGAAATTAGAAAACCACAAGATTTTAAACTTAAAGAGTTTTTATCTGAGTTTGAAAAAGATAAGAAATATAGTAGAAGTGTTGATAAAGCGTACGAAGTTATTGTCTATGCCCTATTCAATGCGGTAACCTCAGCAATGTCTGCAGAAGTCACATTGAGAATAAAAGAGAATTCAAAAGAGATCTTGAAAGATTTTGAAGATTTCGCAGAGTTGGTCTTAGGACTTAATTCTTCTATTGATTCCATAACACTTCCAGCAAGGCTGTATAGGGTGGGGGCGACTTATGTAAATGATGCTGGTCTTGATATGTGGGCCAATTTTGGACCCGCAGTACAAGTGAAGCATCTTACTTTATCACCCGAGCAGGTAGGCGAAATTTGTGACTCTGTTCGTGCAGATAAAGTAATTATTGTCTGTAAAAGTTCAGAAATCAAAATAATTGAAGTTATTCTCCAGCAATTGGACTTTAAAGAGAAATTACGAGGAATAATAACTGAAAAAGACCTAGATAAATGGTGTTATATTTCGTGCAATAAATATTCAGACACAGTTGGAAAATCCCTTATCACGTCCATTATAAAAGAGATGCAACTTGAATTTCCGATTACCAACTATGAAAAAATTGAAAAGTTCCTAAAAAGAAGAAATTATGATCTTTCCAGGCTTAAAGGTACTTGGAAGGTTAAGAATTAATCCACTGCAAAGAAACATTAATGTATGTTGCACCGACTCGAAATTTATGGATATATTCGCATAATGGCAACTAGACGTAAAATAGATGCTACTTTTTAAAATATATTAGATTTAAAAAGGGTATGGGAATATTTTTTATTTGATTTTTGGTCGGAACTTGAGTCCATATCTGACCACGTTTTCCTGTTCATAGATCCGTCGAAAGACTGCTGTAACTTCCATTCCAATTTTAACATCGTTGAACGGATCTGGGATGTCCGTCAGTTGCACGTTTATTTTTTGTCCTTCATCAAGTTCGACAACTGCAATGGCGTAAGGACCGCACTTTTTTTGCATTTTTGCAAACTCTGGGGGCGCGCCACCACGTCCAATAATTGTATAGGAATAGACCTTTCCCGACCCTTTTAACTCGATTTCTTCCTGCGTATTTGTCTTGCCACATTTCGTGCATAATGTCATGGGGGGAAAGTTTAACTTTCCGCAGTTTTTGCATTTTCCTGCCACTAACAAGTATTTTTGAGGGAGAGCCTGCCAATATTTTGGAACTGAGACGTGTGCCAAATTCATCACCTATCCTAATTCAATGAACTCCTTTAATTTCAAGTATTTTTCATAAGAGATGTATGTTTTTCGATTTAAATAATCTTCAAGACTCGGAACTTCGCCGCGGTTTTCTTGTTTCTTCGTTATTTGAATGCTTAGAGCATCGCTTCCTGCACCCGCGCCATATGAAACGCAAAGGATTCTATCTTGTGGTTTGGCTGCATTCTCAAGGACATGGACCAATGCCAATAGCGTTGACGTGCTTGCAACATCACCAATGACATCAAGTATCTCGTCATCGATTTTTTCCAATTCAATTAATTTCTTGAAGGCTCTTGTTTCTTTTTTCTTTCTGGCTTGAATGATCGCGCGGTTAAAATCCGAAGACTCAAGTTGTAGCTCTTTGAATAATGCATTTATTGCACCCGTCACGGAGTTTTGATAGGAATGCTGGTGATACCCCGGAATGGATAAGGATTCCACCTGAGTTTCACCCGTTTTTTGGAATCGGTCTGCAATAAAGGGTAACATGACCGTGGCATGACCTTCAATTCTTGCAATGCCCGTTTTCTTACCAATTACCAGTGCAGCCGCCCCTGCTCCGAGTCCGTGCTCCGATTCATCACTTGGCCGTGCTCGAGGCGCATCAGAAGCAATTACAAGACCGTGCCCATTTCTATTCATCGTCATGTCTATTGCCGTGATCAAGGCGGTCGTCCCGGCTTTCTCGGAGTCTTTTATGTCTAATAGTGCCACGTCTTGAGGGAGTCCTAGTGCCATCGAAACCTCTGCCGCCATTGATCGCATTGTATATGGAGGAGAAACGGACGCAACTATAACGGACGTGATTTCACTTCGGGACACGCCCGAATTCTTCAAAGCGTTTGCTCCTGCTTCGACAGCCATTGTGATGGTGTCTTCATCATGACCCAGCACGGCTTTCTCCGTGATCCCTGCTTGAAATGATCCCCAAACTTTTACATATTCCTCCTTCTTGATCCGGTATATCGGGATGTATGCACCAAAACCAATAATATTAATGCCAACTTTCATGAACTCACCTCGCCCTCTTGAAAACGTGCACCGAACAGGCGCTTCCCGTGCCTCCAACATTGTGCGTTAACCCAATTTCGGCACCATTTACCTGATTTACGTGTTCATTTCTCAATTGTTTAAAGATCTCATATATTTGTCCAGTTCCCGTTGCACCAATGGGATGCCCTTTTGCTTTCAATCCGCCGCCTGTATTGACAGGAATCTTCCCACCAACTTCTGTGATACCCTCCGAAATCATTTTTCCTCCTTCACCTTTCTTGCAAAAACCCACGTCTTCGTATGCCAGAATTTCAGCAATGGTGAAGCAATCATGGACCTCAGCAACATGTATGTCTTGAGGTGTCAATTTTGCCATTTCGAACGCCTGTTGAGCGGCTTTTTTGGCGGCTTCGATGCGCGTCAATGAGTCCCGTTGGTATAGAGCCAAATGATCAGTACCCGCTCCGACACCGACTATCTCAATCAATTCATCCGTGCATTTTTTGGCGACTTCTTCGCTGGCTAAAATTGCACAGGACGCACCATCTGTTAAAGGGCAACAATCATATACCGTTAAAGGATAAGCAACAAAAGGGGCTTTCAATGCTTTTTCTAGGGAAATCTGGTTCCGGAATTGGGCTTTTGGATTTTTTGATGCATTCTTGTGGTTTTTGACCGCCGCTCCCGTGATTTGTTCGCGGGTGGTACCGAATTCATGCATGTGCCTCGTGGCCATTAAGGCATAATTACCTGGAAATGTCATGCCTGAAAGACGTTCCCATTTTATATCCCCTGCGACTCCGAACCAATATAAACGGGTCGCCTTTGATATATCTTGCATTTTTTCCACGCCTCCCGCTAAGGCGATATCATTCATTCCAGAAGCTATTGAGTAAAATGCATATCGAAACGCAAAACCCGAAGCACCGCAAGCGTTCTCAACCCTTGCAAACGGCTTTCCAATGAGATTTACGGAATCGGCTACCAATGCTGACATGTTTCCGAGTTGTGATCCCCCAAAAGCTAGGGAACCGATCATTCCTTCTTGAATGTCATTAGGATCAAGATTTTCGACCTGTTCCATCGCTTCTAAAAAAGCATCAGCAAACAATTCTTCGTAACCTTTCGTGATCTGCGTGCCAAACTTTGATTCACCTGCTGCAATAAGATAGACCTTTCTCATGAGAATAAACTCCAAAAATTTCCTTTGACT
>JALGVI010000049.1 GCA_029838215.1 Candidatus Helarchaeota archaeon
TCTTCAGTTACCCCCACGAAGTTATCTTCGTTAGGCATTAGTTTAATTATATATGAAATTTGAAATAAAAAAAAATCGGTTTTTTCGAGTTTTTTATCGCGAAAAAAAAAGAAATTTCAAGCCGATTGCAGGATTCTGGGCAAAGAAATTCGGTAATATTTAGATGTTCTAAAAAAGTGAGTTAATTCTAAAAAGAAAATAAAGGAGTTTCACGTTCGTGCATATACATGAAATGGTGTTGGTTCGGGAACTAATTTGTTTGTGATTTTTTCCAGATCGAAGAGGAATTTTTCAACATGGCATTCTTCAACGTGTGGCATGACGACAATACGTATCATGTCGGGGAATAGACCAACAGCCCAACCCCTGCGACGTAGTTCCTTGTCAATCTTATAAATATTATAAACATCCGAAGTGAATCCGACAACATTCATGACCGGGTTTCGCACGAGTCGAACACCATCGATTTCATCGATCCCTCGAGCAACGAGGTTCGTGATATTCATGCATTTTTTAACGATCTCTCTATATCCTTTACGACCGAGATGCTTCATCGTAGCCCACATGGCAATGACGCTGGCACCTGACCTCGTGCCCACGATGGTTGCCTGACGGATGTGTCCTCCTGCCAAATATGGAATGTCGAAATAACTCGTCCCGATCACTTCGCTATTGCGAAAAATTATTCCGCCCGCAGGAATGGGACCAAGACCCATTTTATGGGGATCAATTGTTATCGATCTCACGCCTTCAAACGTGAAGTCAAAATCCCGAATGTCATGTCCGAGTTCTTTCAGAAAGGGAATCACGAATCCACCAAATGCAGCATCGACGTGAAGGTGGATGTCATTATCAATTGCCAAATCAGAAAGAGCTTTTACATCATCAACGGTTCCTAGAGAAGTCGTGCCAGCAATTCCTACCAAACAAATGGTATTTGGAGATATGGCTTCCTTGACGGCTTCAATATCTACACTATATTCTTCATTCAATGGAACCTTAACGATCTTCAAGCGCATTAGGTCTGCGGCTTTGTCAAAGCTCGCGTGTGCCGATTCGGGGACGATGATTTCATTTTTCGTATTGTAATAGTGGCGATGGTTTCGTGCCGTGCGGACGGCAATTAAATTGGCTTCAGTACCACCAGTTACCAGATAACCAACGGCTTCAGGATTGTGAAGGAGCTTTCCTATCATGCGGATGGCATCTCGTTCCAGCGACCAAGTGCCGACCCACAAGCCGGGATCGCCCAAGTTCTTGTCAAGGTGATGAGTATAAATGGTATTCGTAAATCTAAGGGGTTTCGTGCACATGCTACCAAGGATCTTTCCTGAAGAATAGTTCATGTCATTCCCTAGAATGCGGTTAATTCGTCGTAGGATTTTTTCTTGGCTTAAACCTTCTTCTTTCATTGTTTTTCCTTCTTTTAATTGTTTGCTCGTTCAATACCTTTTATGAGCGCAGTAATCATCTGGTTTAAGGGTGTCGGCACGTTTACGCGCTTGCCCATTCGAACGATAGCGCCATTGATGTAATCTATTTCAGTCGGTCTTCTTTTTTCAATGTCTTGTAACATGCTGTTCCTATTTTTAAAAGTCTTTTGACACACTTCGATTGTTTTTTGTAACGACTCTTCCACAGAAAGAGAAAGACCGTAAGCTTTAGCCACAAAGACGGCTTCTTCAATTAATTTGCTCATTACATCCAAAAGTTCGCCATCTTGTAAATGGCCGTTCTGCAGACCTGTTATGGCACCAAGTGGGTTTATTCCGACATTAACCATTATCTTTTTCCAAATGAGTGATTCGATATCATCAGATATCGTTGTTGGAAATCCACTCTGGTTGAAGATTTGTTGAATTTCATTCAAGATTGGTAAACGTGCTTGAGTCAAGGAACCAATAGCAGTTTCTCCCTGACCCGTATGCTTGACGGTACCGGGTTTTATTACTAACGCTCCATTAGTGGTGGTTCCCCTGATAATTCGTGAATTGTCCCCTAACACGTCACTTGCAATATCTTCGATTCCCAACCCATTTTGCAAGCATAACAAAAAAGTCGCTTCGGTAAAAAGTTTCCTTGCATCAAGGAGAGCTTGTTTCGTGTCATATGCCTTGACAGTCAAGATAACAAGATCCGCGGGTCCAATTTCCCCTGCATCAATGCAAGCATGAATATTCTTGACCAAAACGTTTTTTGAAAGTCCTTCGATTTGCAAACCTTCTTTTTGAATGGCTTGCATGTGAGATGAGCGCCCGATGAAATGGACACGATTATCCGTATTATGAGCGATATAACCACCGAATAGAGAACCTATAGCTCCTGCACCCATGATCACGATATCCATGCTTACCTTTCACCCGATGACTTTTTCCCATTTCTTCAGTTTCAATACTTTCGATAACGTGGAGCCACGTTTGATCTCTTCCCGAACGCGATTTTCATTTTCAAGCACCATCGCAGCCCGGTTGGCGATCTCTTGAGCTTGCTCCTTAGGAATCACGATGACCCCACAATCATCCCCAACGACCCAGTCTCCAGGGCTTACCTTCAATCCTCCACACGTTATTTCGATATTAACTTCACCAAATCCTTTTGGTTCCCCTGCATTAGATTTGACATGCCGGCTGAAAGCCGGAAATTTCATCTCTCGAATATCATCAACATCACGAATTGCACCATCTATGACGACTCCTGTAACACCTTTTGTCTTGCAGGACCAACTTGCCAACTCGCCCCAAACAGCAATGTCTCCGCCCGATTCATCTATAACGATGACGTTTCCTTTTTCTGCTAAATCTATAGACTCAACAGGTTTTGACCAATCACCATTATAACACCGCACGGTTATGGCACGACCCACGAGCTTAGAACCTTCCCACACGGGACGAATGCCTTCCATGCACGGAGCGCGATGCATTGCATCACTTATGTTTGGCGTGCTTACCATTGAGAAGACGCGGAACAATTCGTCTTCACCGTATTTCCTCATCAATTTCGACTTGATGGGTTTTCCTGTTTTCATCGTTTCCTTGAGAGCACGAGTTGCTTCTTCACAATTCTCCGCAGCCGTGATTGCATGCCCAACAATGAGAATATCGGCTCCTGCTTCGATCCCGAGCGGTGCGGTCTCCGTGTTTATTCCGCCTGCCATCGCTATCTCAGCATTCACGACGACTTCAGAGATTTGCTTGGTAATTTCGATGGGATTCATGCCCTTGACTTGTTGATCGATTCCCACGTGAATGCAAATGATATCAACACCCATTCGTTCCAGGGCAACGGCACGCTCGATAAAATCGGAAACGTTTATCAAATCAACCATGATGCGGGCACCATACTGCTTGCCAGCTTTCAGGGCTTCGAGAATCGTTGAATTATCACTCACGCCCAAAATAATGACGATATCCGCACCGCTTTTTGCCGCCATCTCGACTTCTATGCCACCGACATCCATTGTTTTCAAGTCTGCAACAATCACTTTGTTTGGAAATTCCTTCTTTAATGTACGAACTGCATTCATGCCTTCGCTTTTAATGAGAGGCGTGCCAACCTCGATCCAATCCACACCGCCAGCTACCGCCTCACGGGCGATTTGCACGGCACGATCGAGGTTCATCAAGTCTAAAGCAACTTGTAACTTGGCTTCATTCATGTTTATTTTTTCGTCGCTCATGATGGATCCTTCGTCAATTTCATATCTACTTTTAGACAATAAACAAACGGTATAAAAAAATTTTGAAATTTCTACATAATTGAACTAGTTTCTATATAGGAATTTATCTTCTATATATTTTCTAGAAGAAATCTATAGACAAAAAATGATCATATCTACTAACAGGATCAATCTTTTTCTAATCAAGAATTAAAATACGTTCCAAAATAGAATGAAAAAATAAGAAATAAAAACGAAAACAACCAATTATCAAGAAAAAATTAGGCATTAAGAACACAATTCACTCAATTTTTAGAACGATTATGAGCATGTCTATCTATTTCACCAATGAGAACAAAATCCCGCCTATTTCCATTTTCAGTTCTCTTAGAGGCTAACCGAGAAGACACCTTTTTATAATCTGTCTGAAGACAAGTTTTCATCGCCGTTTCTATTTCCAGAACAGAGATTGGCTTGAAGTTATTCTTTTTAGAGCTTCTTCCTTTGAGCAACAGATGACATCAGGTTTTCCGCCTTGGAATATTGCCTCGGTCTTCATTAAAGCTCTTTGGATCGGTGAATGAACAACAATATATGTTGGCATTATATTTTGGAAAATTCTAAAAAATGAACGCCCTTTTTCAGTAACACGTCCATTTTTAGGCAATATTAACACGTTGCCTCTAACTTTGGTTTTTGATTTTATTAGTTTAAGGTATTTAATTAACCTTTTTGCCTCAGACTCTTCAAAATAAGCGGGTAATTTCATCAAAATTGTGTTATTTTCTTCATCAATTTGAATTTTCGACATTACATTTAATGAAGGCAATTTCAAAACCCCACGATTAAATCATGTATAATGGACATCTAAATAAGAATTAAACTCTCGAACCCGACTTTTTCGCCTTTACTTGATGAATCTCGATAAAAACATTCCGATTCTCAAGATTTAGTTAAATCAGATGATTTTTAAAAAAGGATCCAACCGACAAATTCCTACCAAGATCTAATATGTGTACAGCATGATTTTAAAATTTCGGTTGACGTGATCCGATGATTAATTAGTTTTTTAAGGACGTGAAGGAAATTTCTTGTTAATATATCTTCCATAATCTAAAATAACAGAGTTTTAACTTTTTAAAAAACGCGCCAAGAGATTCAACAATTCCGTGCGAAGGAGAAGTTTATATTGTCCACGGATCAATACGATCTTAAAAAAGAAAAGAAAAAAGCCATTCCCTTGCTCCGAGATTTTGCAAGCAAGTGCACGGCTTGTGGAGTATGCCTGAGAAATTGTGTTTTTCATGACTATTCGAAAAAAGATAGTCGTAAAATAATGAAAGAATTAAAAGAATTTCTACTTAGCAAGAAATTAGATGCAAAATTAAGTAGGAAGACTCGAAAGTTCATTTGGACGTGTGGGCTTTGCGAGCATTGCTTAAACACGTGTCCCATCTCCGAAAAAATCCCTCGAACCCCGCTATTAATTCTTACAAGGGCAATTCTGGTAATTCAAGACAAGGCACCATTTTTCGTGAGGTTCGCACGGAAGACGCTCTTCAGGGACATCAATAATCCGACTTTGAAAAATCTATGGCCCATCACGGCAAAATTATTCGTTCCCGAGTGGAATTCGCCCAGTGACCCTGTCAAGAAAAAAATTCGGAAAGCCATTGAGAAAGCACGACGACTGCCAAAAAAAGGAGCCGAAATCTGTTTTTCAGGGGGATGCGGTCATACTTGGGCGGCACCAGATGTGGTCTATTCGACAATATCTATTCTAGAAGAAGCCGGAGAGGATTTCATCACCATTGGAAACCCAGAATATTGCTGTGGTGTCGTATATGCCGTTTTGGGGTATCTCGACCTTTGGTTTGAGCAAACACACAAGGTCATGAATAATTATTTACGCTTGGAGCCGAGACCGAAGAAGATCTTGCTTCATTGTCCTGGTTGTTTCACCAGCTACAACTTTGATCTTTCAGAATATGGCATCACGCTTCCATTTAGCCATTTAACGCACATGTCTGACCCCATGGAGATTCTAAACGTGAACGAATACATCTACAAACTGATAAAAACAAGCAAGATAAAATTGAAGGAATCAATTCCGATGACCGTGACGTACAATGACAGCTGTTCTCTGGGGCGTAGAATCGCATGGACAGGGAAAACGGTTTATGAAGCCCCACGAGATGTCCTTAATAGCATACCGGGAATTAAAATGGTTGAATTAGATCACGTGAGAGATGATGCATATTGTTGCGGGTTGATCGGGACAAAACTATTGGGACTCGGCGAGAACCTGAGCGACATGATTGGAAAAGATAAGGCATATAAAATTCAAAAAGAATTATTTCAAACAATGCTCGAAAGGGGATCGGAAAACCTTGTCGTTCCATGCATGGGATGCTCCATCGTCTTTGAGGATTCGGCAAGAATATGGGCAAAAAAATTGGGAAAGAAAATCAACGTTTACGACGTGCAAGAACTCGTCAATAAGTCAATGGGCAAGCACATTCCACGAAGATACCTTTTCATCAACAACGCCGTTAGTCTTTCGTTACCTTATATAAAGAAAGATCTCTTCAAGGTGATCCCGCGTATTTTCAAAACTCACGCGTTTAAAGACATCTTTAGGTTCCTGAAAGACACCATCAAATATCTAATCAAAAAACCCAGTTGAAAACCTGACGAGATCATCCTTTAATTTTAATGACGCATCCATCTTTTGTCTTTTCAATCTGAATTTCGAAGCCAAGATCCGCTCCTTGTCCATATACTAATTCGCAAAAATAGCACGATATGTCGTCAGGAACATCGATCTTTGTCTTTTTTGAATATTTTTTGCACATTTTCCGGAACTTGCAATTCTTTAATTCAATCTGACTCAATTTTTCATCCGTGATGAGCGTGAAATCTTTTAATTTCTGAAATGGCTGCCAATTCTCAAATATTTGCCCTCTAAATTGAGAAATTAGGAAGCTCGTCGGCATTTTCCGTATCGCAGCTAAAGCGATGGGATTATTATATGTTGAATATTTCAATTTATCATAGATTTCATATTGGAAATCGAGATATTCGCGTGGATCGATTCCCTTTTTCAAGCAAAAAGCAAAAATCGCAAATTGTTTCATGTGATAAAACTCATTACAAATCTTTAACTTCTCTTTATAACTTATTTCTTTCGTTATTTCCTTACCGCGCTTGATTTCTGGTGCCTTTTCTTTCGACATTCAAGATTTACCTCAAGATTCTTCAATGGTGAATTTGTTTCTATCAGATGCTTTTGTGAAAATACTCAAAATTGTTTCCAAAAAAGAATATAATACAATAATTCATGGTTTTTTTGGTGGAAGATTGATGAAATCACTCGAAGAAATTTCAGGTTCTCGCCTTTACGACTACATGACGGATTTTATTAATATAGGATGGCGCCGACCCGGAACGCCCGAAGCACACAAAACTGCAAAATACATTTTAAAGCACTTTGACGAATTTGGACTTGAAGATACTCGGCTTGAGCCATTTGAAATGTTATTATATGAGCCTACTGAATGGAAATTGACCATAAAGTGCGATTTATTACCAAATCATGAAACGGAAATTAGATGCTTTCCGTTGTGGCACACGAAAGCCACGGAAACGGAGGGAATCGATGCAGAAATCGTGCACGTGGGATGGGGAACTCCAAAGGAATTCAGAAAATACGACGTGAAAGAAAAGATCGTGCTGGTCGAATCGCATCGGATGATGGCATTTTATCCAACAATGGATTTTTTTCGCTCTTATGAGAAAGCCCGGCAGAAAGGAGCCATTGGACTGATTGCCATTCACGACACCCCACCAAACACGCTTTTCGCAACATATGCGACGCGCCATCAGACGTTGAAAGATACAAATCAAGAGAGCGGAAACATACCTGGGGTGGTCATCAGTCATGAAGCAGGAAAATATCTCAAGACATTGGTTCAGCAAGGAAATGTACGGGCAAATTTAAAGTTAATTGCATCAATAAAGACGGCAATGACGGATAATTTAATCGGAAAATTGGAGGGAAAGAAAAAAGAGGAAATCATCCTTGTTGGAACGCACATTGACAGTTGGTTTGATGGTGCCATAGATAATGCGGGTGGAAACGCGGGATTCTTGGAATTGGCAGATTACTATAGTCAAATTCCAGAGAAGCAGAGAGAAAAAACCATGATCTTTGCGGGATTTGCGGGTCATGAAGTCGGTTCGATCGGAGTGATAGAATTTGCTCGAAAACATCATTCATGGTTTAATAAAATAACGACGTATTGCATGGTCGATGGATTCGGTTCAAAAGGTTATATTCTCGAAAGTCCCGGTCGAGAACCCATGGAAACACGACTCGATGAAGCAAAGGGATTATTCACCACGGAGAATCAAGTACTTTTTAATTTTCTCTCAGACGCCGCCTTTAAATATCGATTGTTTCCGAGCATGCACGTTTCTGCAGTGAAAGGCGCATTCAGCGATTTGGGTCCGCTTGTTGCGGCGAACGTGCCGAGCATCATGGTCATTAGCAAGGGAATTTTTTACCACACCATCCAAGATACTGCAGACAAAGTCTTGGCTTTGCAATTAGAACGAACCACGAAAGCACACGTTGAGATATTGGATAAAATCCACCAAACGCCTTCGAATGTTATAAAAGCAGCCGATAGAAAGGGTATAAAACTTCCCACCCAACCAGATCTCAACAAGAGAGGCTCCATTCACTTTTCATTTGACATTACACCGAATCCGATGGTAGAGGGAACGACGGCTTTGATTTATTTGACATCATATACTTGCGAAGATCGAATCATCGTAGATTTGAGATGGACACTTGAGAATGGCTACGAATTACATTCACCGATCCTACCGCAAAGGTTTGGCAAGAGCGGGCAATACAAAGTACGCCTCACGCTAATGGATAATTTCGGCAATGAATATTTCTTGGAAAAGACGGCATTCGTGATTAAGAAAGCCAGAAAATGATGTTAGAAGGCAAAATTTGAAAAAGGGCAATTAAATCAATCTAAAAGAATTTTTCTGCAAATCTCGAATAATAAATACCCATTAAAAGATGCAGAAACGGTCCGGTCAAGTCTTGAATGATTTCGAGCCGAAGAATGTCGTTTCTCTTCTTGATTGTCATTTCAACGGTTCCTTCGGAAGATTTAAAGCATGTTTTTCCGGGTTTTCTCAGCACGCGAAAAATGGTATTCTTCGAACTTAAATCCCGTACTTTATCCTTGAAAAACTGGAATTTATCATCATTTAGAGCAAAGATGTCAGTTTCTCCGAGCTCATACTTCTTGACTTTCACTTGTTTGTCTTTAAAAACCAACAAGTAACGACTATTGGGCATGATCGTCCTAAATTTCCCAATAGATTCATTATTTTCATGAAAAAAAAGAAAATTGGAAACGGATATTAGAGTCAAATTCGTTGAAATTTCTTAACTACCCCTTTATCATGTTTTCGCAAGAGTTTTTTCACGGTAGGGGAGGGTCAATTTCGAGGTCTTTCGGATATCGAACCAAATAACGGTATTTTATCTTCATTTCTTCAGATGGCTTTAATTCTAGATCCCATGTAGCAATTCCCAAATCGAATTTCGTTGGCTTGACTGAAAAATAGTCTTCAACATGTTTCAAGGTCGGTTCTACTTCAATATCAGCAGATTTACTGTGTGGAATGCGATCTATCAAGGTCAATTTTGTTTCTTTCTTGCGATAATTGTTGATCTTGATTTCATATACATATTCATTTTCTAATTTACCCTTGGTAATGCCTTTTTTGCCGATTTCTCGCTTGGTTAATTTTCTTTCGACTTTCATTTCATAAGATAATCGCGTCCCGATCTTGAATTCTTCACTTGGAGATATCACTTTGATGTATGTCTCGCCCACGAAGTCTCCATCGACATAGCACTTGACTTTTCCAGGTAAAAGGGTTAAATCACCGTTTTTGATTTTCTCTTGGGCAATTAATTGTTGATCTAGCGAACTCCAATAGAATAGACGGGACGAACTTGCCTCGAAATCTTGGAGCAGCACGGGATGTGGATTTCCATCTGCCTTTATCTCCATCTTCTTTGGAATTTTAAAATTTTGAACGCCAAAAGAACTTTCAGATATGGAGGCGGTTTCGATAGCCATTTCAACAGCAGCGGGTTCGGCAGGGGGACTTTTAGCCATGTAATCGCGGTCCATTGCTAATTCTTCTTCATATTCAGCAAATTCCATTTTGTCTTTCGCCTTTCTTTTCTTCATTAAAGAAACACTCTTTGCACGTATCATCGGTGGTTGAGGTGGCGGAGCATAGACGCGTTCGGAAATATACCACGGATATGGCTCGGTAATGGAAACAGGTTTGAAAGTAGCCGTGGATATTTCCAAGTTCACGTCATTCCAATCTTCAAGAGTCCTGTTGACGACATTCGCCATGTATCCGATTCGTGTTTCTTCTTCGGTTATCTGCACGTCATAGAATGGAGTCCACGATGCGTTCTTTATTTGGTAAGAAACTTGTAATTCAAAAACACCGGCACCACTTGATTCAATTGTCACGATAACGGAATAATTTTCTTCAACCCTTCGTTGCTCATCCCCTAACTTGCGAAGTTCTTGGTTCACTTTTTCAATGTCGATTACATTCTTTTCTAACTTGTCATCGATGTCATGAATGGTGGCTTGAAGTTCCGTGATTTTTTCTTCGCTCAAAGCATGAAGATCTTTCAAATTTTGGATGGAAGACTCCCCTGCAGCAAAAAACTTGGGAAATTCAGCATTGAAATTGTTGGTGATTTGATTATAATCTTCAATTCTTTTCTTATGACGATTTTTTTCCGATATAAGTTTTTTCCGTGCTTTTTGAAGATTTTTCATCGTTTCGCGTAATTCATCCAGTTTTTCATGTCCAGTTTTTTCAACATAATTGTAATTAACTTCCACGTCTACCAACGTGGCGTTAAAACCTTTTCCAGATCCCTTTACGCGGACACTATCTTTATCAAGAAATTTTGAGATTTTTTCGACTTTAATCTCATTAAGTCCTTTTTCTAAATTGATTTCACCTGAACGCGTGACACGAGCACCGTCCAGAAAAACGGTAACGTCAGCGATGTCCGTTTCTACAACTTTGTTTTCGCTCATTTTTTCCACATCATAATTTTTAATTTTATAGAACTGAAAACCGGCTCGTTCCTCTTTACAATAAAAAGAAATCATTCCTATTCGTTTTTAATCTTCAGATGGAAGTTATACAAGTAATAATCAAATAAAAATTTTTAGATTAAAGCAGGGGGGTTTTTGAGATCAAGCTTCTCTTTAATGGAATATTTTGGAACGATACGCACCGTTTTAAATAAGCCAGAAATGTTTTTACCTTCGGTTATAAACTTGAAATCAATTTTATTTTTATCTGTTGTTAGAAATTTGGTGATTTCCACGCGATCTGATTCCCAGCAGACCGACTGGACGGGCTTGTCGTTTACAGAGATTTCCATGGCAGAAGTTAATCCATTGAAATCTAAAAAGAAGCGATAATGATCATTTGAAAGTGGAATTTCAATTGAATTTGATGCGATATAGATGTGATTATTTAATTTCTTTGTTTTTTTTCGGGATTTGCTTAATTTTTGAGATGAAGGTCGGATTAACCATTTATTTAAAAAATCTAACGGTTGAATCATTTCATTTTTCTTAAAGTGATAATATTTTTCATTTATTCCGATAAAGACATCGGGCATTGATGAATATCCAATGAGATCTCCTGTTTTCGAGTTAAAATCTTCAACGATCATGTTGGTTTTCGTGATGTGAAGTGAAGGCACCTCTGGAATGAGTTGTATCATGCGAAATTCGTGAGGCAAGAACTCCATTGAAAAAGAAGTCTTTCCACTCAATTCTGAAAAAACCTTGAATTGTTGAATGAGCCCATCTTGAACTCCCCAATTGAGAAGATTGCCAACGCCATCCAAATTGACTTTAATGTCATTAGTTTTATTCGTCCCATTTATTAAAATGACGAATGTAGATGACCCTAATGAGAAAATATAATTTTTAAAATGTCGCTTGATGCGAACGAGCTCATTAATTTTTATTGCGGGATCGTGAAATCGATTTAATAAATCTTCAATGTAAATCTCGGCTTTGACTTCAGAAGATATTTCATATGGAACAAAGAAGAACAGCTTGTCTTGCGTGTCAAAATGAGCACTGGGGCTTCTGTAACGATAGAATAAGTCTCCGAAAAATTCGTGCCTCATTTTTGCGATGTACCTTCGTTGCATCCTTCGTCCTCGCTTGAGCGGAAAAACCGCAAACACGAAAATGCCATTTTCGGTTATTGTTTTCAAAACATTTAGCAATTCTTCGGATTGCTTGAAATGCGATAATAGGATGAGAGCATCGAGTTTTTGACCGTTATATAGCAACCCAGATTCATCGAACTTCGGGGTCGATTTCAACAAATCGGCTTCGGGGATGAATTCATGATCGAATTGCAAATGAAATAATGTTCTCGAAACGGTCAATACTTCCGAAGTGATATCCCGAATTTTGGTTTTGGGATCAATTTCAGATCTCTTGACAATGTCAGGAACAACAAATCCAATCCGTTTCATTCTTTTTGGTTGCAAGGAAAAAAATAAACCCAATCTCGAAAACAATTCAGTGAATCGAGGATATTGCCGAGTGCTTGACAATTGTTCGAATACAGAAAGATCGATACAATAGTCTTTTAAAGTGAGAAAAGTGCCAAACGCCTTATCATCAAATTCCAACTTCGAGTTCATGAAATACTCGGAAAGTGCCACAAAATCGGTCATTAAAATGTAAGGATAAGAATTTTTGGAATTTTTGGTTGCAAGCCATGTCAGCTTTTCAAGGAGAGCGGCCGCGTCTTTGGTTTTTGAAAGTGGAATGTCATGCACGAATATTGGTGCGGGTTTCGCCCCTTTTTTTAAGGAGGAATATTTAGATTTCAGGGTCTTTAGCGGTTGAGAAAAATCCAAGAATCGCGGTTTCAACTCGGAAGAAAACTCTGAAATATTCACGAACTCTTGTCGAAGCTTGTCTAATTCTGTTTGCGATATTTTTCTCACCAAAACAGATATTTTAATTTTTATACATAACAAAGGAATTTAAACGATTTTGAATATCCAATTTCATCCTAAAACATAAAAAATCGGAGAAATCAGCGTGAAGTTTGCCATTCGTTCCTTTAAAATGGAAGAGTTAGATGAGATCCTGCGAGTATATGAATCAGGCTTCAGAGAAATTACACGGAATCTCAAAAAAGATGTCGAGAATTTTAGGAATGAGTTGTCACAAGCAATATCATCAGATTTGCCCGGAAATCTTTTGGTTGCCGTTTCGGGTGATAAGATCATCGGATTCGCAAGTTACGTGAAAAAAGATCATTGGCATTTTGGCCCGATTGCCGTGCATCCAAGCAAGCAACGGCAAGACGTGGGGAAATCTTTGCTTGAAGAATGCATTCGTCGAATGAAATCTGAAGGAGGAGGGAGAGTGACTTTGATAGTACAAAAGAAAAATAAAGAAGCTCTGTCATTATATGAAAAAATGGGCTTTCGCATCACGAGTCATGTGATGGAAAGAGAGCTATAGGGAGTTTCTTGCTTACAGGTGCTTATTTAACCATGAAATTATTTGAGAAAGCAGCTCCGTTTCTTTTTTCGTAAAAACGTGACCGCCTTTTTCAAATAAGATGTACTGATCTGGAGTGAGGTTGAAGAGCCGAACGTTTGCATGAAATTGTTGAACTCGCACGATGGTATCATCCTTGCAATGAGCGAGAAATACTTTTGCATTGACGGATTTTCCTTTTAATTGCCTCGCAGGAGAAATTAAATCATTTTCTGAATCCGTAAAATTCGCTCCTTTATATAAATGAAGGAGATGCTTGTAAACCCACCGCCATGCAGAATGCATCATCTTGATTCCTTGTTGAATGTCATTCATTGCAGCCGTGGCAATAACGACCTTGACTAAAGGATGTGTTGTTGCCCTGGCTAAAGCGAGCGTCCCTCCCATGGATTGCCCGATCACGGCAATGCGGTTTGCATCAACGTCATGTAATTGCTCTAAATATTTTATAACTTCATCAAGATCTGAATAAATATGCTTGAACTTGTCGGGATCTTTAAGATTCGGACCGCCCTTGATGCGAGATGAGCCGTGTGCATATTGATCATAACCGAAGACCAAATATCCCTGCAAGCATAAAGCATTGATTAAATATGCGAAATCTCGCCGTGCCTCGTTTACGTACCCGTGTAACAAAAGTACCGTTGGTGCGGGTTTCTCCAAATCCTTCAGATTGTAGCGATATGCCGCTAGTTTTTGGTCTCGAGAATGAATCGGAATGAAAAATTTGGATTCTTCGATTTTTTCAGGGATGGGAGCAAATTTAAATCGTGATGCCTGCGAAAAGAATCGCACGATATAGCCCGTGATGACGACAATAGTAATGAAAAGGATCAGATATGACAAGGAATGACCAAGGACAAAGGCAAGATTTGACATGAAACCACCAAAATTTAATTCGCAATACATTTGAAAAATACGAGTTAAAGAATATTACTCCGTCAAAAAACCTTAAAAGTCAGTACAGGAATACTTAAAACAAGTTAATAACATCATGATTTTCACTACTGCTTCCGTGTTTTTATTCTCGACTTGCGAATGAGAGAGTTTGGACAATTTTGGAAAAAGAATTACATAAAAAGGTCATTGAAAGCCTGAATGATATTGAAGGAAAGGTCGCAAGACAGAAAGCATTACAATTTATAAGAGATAAACAAGAGGTGCTCAAGGACAACTCGGATTTAATGCATCTTAAATTTACGTTGAAAAGCCTTGAGAAGAAAAATCTTTTTAATTGGAAGAAATTAATTGCTAGTTCTGTAAATAACTTGAAGGCTAATGGTTGCTACGTATATTTTGCTCAAGATGGAAAAAAAGCCTTTAATTACTTGAAAAAGATTATTCCCGGAAATCTGGTCGTCAAATCCAAGACAAACACGGGGAAAGAAATTAACCTCGTCAAGAATTTAGAAAGAATGGGATTTGAAGTAATAGAAACGGATTTAGGGGATCGCATCGTCCAGTTGGATGGTTCTGAGCCATCTCACCCTCTCGTGCCTGCGCTCCACATCCCTAGATCCAGAATAATAACGTTATTTGACACCGAAGGAAAATCTTCGGAAGATTTGACTGCAAGAGAAATCGTGGATTTGGCAAGAGAGCAGATTCGATCGAAGATACTGGAATCAGAAGTTGGAATCACAGGTGCCAATGCGCTCACGGCAGATGAGGGTCTAATCTGCTTGATCGAAAATGAAGGAAACCAACGGCTCATCACCAGCTTACCGAAAAAACACGTCGTGATCACGGGCATTGACAAGATCGTGGAAAATATTTCGGAAGCCACGCTAATTGCAAAGGTTGCAGCGTTGTTTGGTTTGGGCGAAAAAACCGCGGGATACATATCATTCCTGAAAGGTCCATCTCGAACGGGTGACTTAGGATTTGAAATTATTGAAGGAATGCACGGTCCAGAAGAGGTTCACGTTATCATATTGGACAATAAAAGATCAGACATTCTTGAATCATCATACAGTGAAATTCTATTTTGCATAAGTTGCGGAGGTTGCGTGAACTATTGCCCAGTATACGAGCAAGTGGGAGGAATTTTTGGTTCGGGAGGAGGCGGTCGTGGAGCAGTCTTTATTGGTCTAACCAGAGGACTTCGGGATGGATACTTGGCAGGTCTTGATTTATGTACGGAATGCGGGGAATGCGTTCAATCATGCCCAACGTCAATTGATGTCCCAAACTTGATAATAAAAATGAGAAAAGAAGCACGAGAAAAGAAATTGACAATAAAACACCATGATGATATCAGAAATCAAATTATTAATGAAGGAAATCCTTTTGATAAAAAGGATCTTCGCTCTCAATGGTTCAAAAAGCAGAAAATCCACGTCGATCAAGACGCAAAACGATTATTTTATGTTGGTTGCATGGCTTCATACAAGATCCCTGACCAAGCAATCCACGCAATGAAGCTAATGAACAAGTTGAACATCAGCTTCAATTACCTGTTTAATGAAGAGCCGTGCTGCGGAGGAATATTAAAGAGAACGGGTTACGTGCCCGAATTTGAAAATCAAAAAGCAAAAGTAAGGGATATTCTCAAGCAATATTCTGAAATAATTGTTATTTGTCCCGGGTGTTATAGCACCTTTCACTCATTTTACAATGATTTCTTTGAAATAAAAGGAATCCGAGTCAAGCATCTTACCGAAATCTTACCACAATACATACAGCACTTTGAACACGGAAAAGAAACTCTAACCTATCACGACCCTTGCCACTTGGGAAGACACGGCAGGGTTTATGATAGCCCACGACAGGTCTTGAATAAGGTCGGAAATCTTGTTGAAATGAGATTTAATAAGGAGCGTTCCTATTGCTGTGGAGCAGGCGGAGGTTGCGTGTCCGCATTTCCAGAAGTAACCAAGCAAATTTGTAAAACGCGTCTCAGCCAAGCACACGAAACAAATGCAAATTATTTGATCAATACATGTCCATTTTGTGAGTATAATTTCAAAGAAACAAACTCAAGCAGGATAAAAATAACTTCACTTCAAAAATACCTGTCTACAAAATGCCTGAAATGATGATTTGGGACTTAAACCTTGATAAGAAAAATGAAAAAATAAAAAAATTCTATTCAGGGTCTTTGACTTCTCTTTTAACCAGGCCCTTCAGTGCTTCATTGGCATCAGCAGTTGCTTTCATGTAGAGCATCAGGGCCTTGACTTTTGCCAAATATTCCTTTTTCTTGATTTCATAATAATCTCGGGTCGTATCAAATTTCGTGAGCTCCGTTGCCACCTGCGCAGCACGCTCAAAATGCATTGCTGTTTCGTTGATCAAGTTTTTCTTCAGTGCTTTTATTGCTTTTTCTTCCAGTGCCATTACTTCATCCTGCATTTTCGGTATCTTGCGAAACATCTGTGATTTATTTGAGAATTTGGCAAAAAATTCTTCTTCCTTGATCTCTTTAAATAACTCCGCGGCTCTCTGATAATATTCTGCCGCTTTCGAGTGGTCTTTAGTTTTTAATGCATTCTCTGCCTGTTTCAGGGATTCCGCCAGTTTAAAAGGCACTTCATCGGCTTTCTTGAGGAGAGATTGTGCCTCTTCAAATTTTTTCATGTCCAAGAGTGTTTTTGCACGTTCACTAATCTGGTCGCGAATCTGTGAAGCAGAAAAGGTGAGACCTGAATCAGAAATGATTTCCGTTTCATAAATATCTTTGATCAATTCAATCAATTTGGGATTGTCTATGCTATCCTTGATTTGCGGTTCTAATTTCCGTAAAATGTAGAAGAAATCACTTGCCGCCTCGGTCACGTTTAACAATAAAAGAAGAATGATCCGCCTGACGGTGTTCTTTTGCTTGAACTGGAAATAATAAGAACTGACATTCGCATCTTCAACCTGAATTGAAATTTCACCTTCAGGAGGTTCCTTTGCAGTATGCATCATGAATGCTTGCATTGGCAAATCAGAACTGATTTCCAACGTTTCGGGATATTTTAATTTGATCACGGGACCAGTCATCTTGTCCCAATCTATAATAACCATTCCACGTGGCATGTTACTCACTTTTTCTTAATTTTTTCAAGAATTTTCTGAACGATTGTCTGGAACATCAAGTCGACATTCTGTCCGGTCTTTGCAGAAGTCTCCACATAATCCAAGCTCATTTTTTTAGCGTACTTTTCGGCTTCTTCTTTAGTAACTTCAAGATTGGATTCAAGATCCACTTTATTTCCCACTAAAAGACCGATCTTGACCTTGGATTTATTCATTTTCTGATAATCTTTATTCCACGTTAAAGAGTTTACAAGAGTCTGTTTATTCGTGGTGTCGAATACCAAGATATATCCAAAAGCACCTTCATAGAAGATCTTGCGGAATGCTGCAAATTTAGATTGTCCAGCAATGTCCCAAATGTTTAACTTGATATTTTTATCGCTAAGAGATACAAATTTTTGCGAAACTTGGCAACCTACAGTAGGAATATAGAGCTGTTCGAACCTCTGCTCGGTATATCTCAGCATTAACGTGGTTTTGCCCACGCTCGGATCGCCAATCACGCATATCTTCCAAGTATAATTCGTCTTTTGTTCCACGATGATCACTCTTTTTCATGCTTAATCTTGTAAAAAATCAGGGTTTTACTCACTATAAATAGAATTTCTATTATAAATAATAGATTCTCAAGTTGATGAAATAAAAAATCTTGAATTTCATTCACGGACTTTTTGAAGGACTAAAATTAAAATAACCATCATGAGGTAAGATTGTTTCTCTGAATTGAATGCATTTTTTCGTGAGAAAAAGGTGAAGAAGATTCATTTAGGACCCGCGGCATAAAAATAGTTCTGTTGGTTGTCAATAAGTAAGTAATCCTTGCCATTCTTGTATATTACTTCAATGCCCTTCGATTCAGCCATTTCTTTAAGATCTTCCAACGAAGAAAGATGAAAATCGGCTGCTTTTTGCATGTCAAAATACGCCTTCTTTACATTGATTATAACGACCATTTTAATCAGCTGGCATTATTCTTTGGAGTAATACCACACCCAGCGGTTGTCCTTAAAGAAATACCGTTTCTTGTGGTGATATATGGCTTCAATTTTTAAAAGCTTGGCTAAATCAATCATATCTTGCAAATTTTCTAACTGAAAATCGCACTTCTGATCGGGACTCCAAAGCATCTTCTTGACCTCTATGATTTTAGGGAGTCCTTCTGTAGTCAACCCGGATTCATCCTTTGGTTTTATCTTGTCTTCCTTCTTATCGTTTTTCTTCTCTGTTTCTTCTTCAATATCTACTTCAACTTCGTCCTTAGATTCTTTTTTCTTGTCGGTAATTTTTACCACTTCCATTTTTGATTCGGAATTCAATTAAGAATTCAATTTAAATGAAATAATTTAAAGCTTTAAGTAAACGTTCCATTCTTTAAATGAATCGGTGCTTCACGTGTCGTTGTTCACAAATAAGGGAAATCCTGTCGAACCAAAACCGGCTGCATCTGTATTGATAATTCGTTCCACGGATGCATCCTTGGAAGTTTTTCTCATCAGACGAAATCCAAAAATGAAGTTTCTTGGCGGATATCATGCATTTCCCGGCGGAAAAATCGAACCGGGGGATATTTCCGAAGAAGCATTTTCACGTTGTCGAGGAATCAACCAAGAGGAAGCAAAACGCATTTTAAACGAAAAACGCGATAGGACAAAACATCCTAATGCACTTGGTTTTTGGACCGCCTGCATTCGGGAAGTTTTTGAAGAAACGGGTCTGCTTTATTGTTATGATGACAAAGGAAATTTGATTCAATACAATTCAGAAGCCAGAAAAAAGCGGTTTCAGCAGTATCAGGTAGCATTAAACCAGAAGGAACTGAAAATAAGCGACATCTTGATTCGTGAAGATTTATATTATGCCGTGGATCAGTTTAATCATTTCAACCATTTTGTCACGCCCGATTTATCGCCAATCCGGTTTGACACGCATTTTTTCATTGCAAGATTGATCTTAAATCAGGAGATTAATCCTTCGCGTGGAGAGATCGCCAGCTCAGAATGGATGACACCCCAAGAAGCATTAAGGAGATATAAGAAGGGAGAAATTAAAATGATCCTCCCGCAGATATCCTGCCTAAAAAAATTGGCACGTGGCTCTTTTCAACTCAGGTAAGGAATGACACAAAGAAACACGAATTCATCTGAACTCTCGTTTTTATAACCGTGCGACTCGAAAGGTGCGATGAAAATCACATCTCCTTCCTTTACAGGAACATCGTTCGCATTATCGTCAATTAAAGTGCCTTCTCCTTTCAAGACGAAAATTTCGTGTTCTTCAGGATGTGAATGAAATCCTATAACGCCACCAGGCAGGATCTTGAAACGACGCATGGCAAAACGACGTGCACCGTCTTCTTTTGTCAATAACCATTGGATGGTCGTATTTTTTGATTCATACATGGTAACGTCTTCTTCTACAACGTCTTTATAATCCTTTTTGATCATTTAATCACGTCATCAAAATAGTCCCGATTTCTAACAACCAATAACAAGCTCAAGTTAATTGAAAATGGCATTAACTAATAAATGATATGTTAAAAACGTGAAAACCTTCTCATTTTTATAAGATCAAGAAATATGTGACGAAAAGACTGGAGATGTTTTCTTGTTTCATACGATATATCTAATTAATGAAGCGGGCATTTGCATCTACGAGCGGCATTATGTCGAAAATAAACTCGATCCCGATTTGGTTACGGGGTTCATGAATGCCGTGGGATCTTTCGCCAAAGAGGCATTCTTAAGTGGTCTACAATCAATGGAACTTGAGGACAATAAAAGACTCATCTATGGAATCGACTCAAAGAATCGTCTCCTTGCGGCAGCATTAGCAGATCAAGTAGATCATCCTAAATTACAGGAAAGAATCCTTCAACAAGTCATTGAAGCTTTTTTACACGATTACGAGCAAACATTAAATGATGTCGTGAAGCCAAAAGTTTATGAGGGGTTCACGGAAAAACTCGATAAGATCATTAAAAGAAGGGTTCGCAAACGGGGAAAACTTCAATTTGGTCTTGCGTGCGGTCTAAGTCTCCTTTGTGTCTTTTTACTTGGAGTATTCATGAGTCCATTATTGGATGTTCTGAACAATACTCCTTATAGCATATTGGCAATTTTCATTTTCATCCCTCCCCCATTGGTTAGCGGTCTTGTTGCGGGAAATCGCAAGAATGGGATTATTGCAAGCACTATAACGCTAATACCATTAATACCACTGTTATTGACTTCAGAGCCGAGATATTTGGGTCTATTATTTATCACTTTCGTGATAATGTTGCTGATGATCGGAAGTTTATACGTGACTCTCGGCATGCTTACGGGTTTTCTCATCGAGAGGTTTTATCTTTATCCAATACCTGCAAATCTTGAAAAAAAAGCTGAAAAACATCAGAAAATAAAATCGACCTGATTTTCATTCTGTACCGATTATTTTTCAAGCAATAATACGAATTTTTCCCGAATTTTGAGCATGATATGAGTTTTGCGACATCTAAAAGAAATTAAATTTATGGAATATCTCGCATGTCAGATAGAAATCAATTTAAAAAGAAAATGCAAAAGTGAAAGACAATCTATAAACACGTGGTGGAAATCGATGAAAACGATGAAAAAAGAAACCATCATGAAAATACTCATCATTCTCGGCGTCGCCATGATGATCGGAGGTCCCGCCGTAAGTTTTTTTACATCGCTCAGCGGCGTTAAAATGACACCGATTTCATATCAGACAGAGGACGGCGTGATTTTGAGTGGAATGATCTATGAACAATCGCTTTTCGGTCCATTTAGTCCCTCTGGTCAACACTCGACGGCTCCGTTGATCGTTACTCTCCACGGCATCAATTGCAATTTTCAGTTCATGAATCAAATAAACATAGAGCTGGCACGGCACGGATATGTTGTCCTGAGTTTTTCGCAGCGCGGGCACGGCTTGAGCACGGGAGAGAATACGTTTATAGGTCTTGAAGTAATGGACATGCATAATTTCACGACTTATGTTCAAGACAATTATGCAAGCACGTTCAATATAATGGCAAATAGCGTTGCATTCATTGGACACTCTCTTGGAGCTTATACTACGGCTTGTTCTTCAGCACTTCCATACAGGTCGGGAACCTACGTAAACGCATCAATCCCCATTGCCTGTGGCTCTAACATTTCAGCATTGATCAATGAGCGAGTTCCAATTCCCCAAATCTTGCTCTACATGATGGGTTGGAAAGTGAATATCAAGGATATAAACGAAGCAGAGATTCGATCCCCGCTTTATTACATTAATTCTTCGATGTATGAAAATTGGACAACGAATTTTTTGGCGATAAATGGAGAATTTGATGAATTCTTCACTCAAGATGAGCAAAAAGAAATGGTCGCCGCCGCGGCATATGGAAATTCTACAAGAGCGGATGAGATTCAAGAAGGTGTCGTTTATGGATGCAATGAAGTCTTGGGAACAATACCAGATAGAAATAATTCCCGGAAATACACGATGATCCCCGGTGTGGAACATCTCATGGAATGTTTCGTTCCTGAAACAACTAATGAAATCATAACTTGGCTTGATTATACTTTCTACGGGACGGTCTATCCCATTGAAGTGGGTCAACAATTCCTCAGATTGGGAGGAGGTCTCATCGGAGTATTCGGCATGCTCATCGCACTCCTGCCGTTGATTTCGTATCTCACGATTGCCTTAAAAACGCGTAAGGAAGACGAGTTCTCAAGCGAGGCTTTAGAATTATTAAATACGAAATCTTTTGTCAAGTGCTACGGCAGTTATTTCATTCCCACGATTTTGGTCGGCGGTGCGGTTCCGTTAATCATCTTGGGACTACAGGG
>JALGVI010000050.1 GCA_029838215.1 Candidatus Helarchaeota archaeon
CAATCTTGGACAACAGATATGTTTTCTATGATTCTTTTTATTTCATGGAGGAGTTCTTCTTCCCTAACATCTTGATATGGCTCTGCGTGTATCAATATTTCAAGATTCGAGATTTTCAGTTTATCTTGCAAGTATTTTTTCAATCGTGCTTCGATCTTGTCGGATATTGCGTGAACATAATCCAACGAACATCGTTTATCAAGGACTGCGTGAAGGTCGAGAATGTAATGGTCTTCAGCGAACCCTAGATGAACGTGATGGCAATCCTTGACTTCAGGAAAATCCAAAACTTGCCGGCAAACATCCTCCTCGAAGGCTTCATCAAGAACATTTTTCGGTTCCACGTGAATCAACACGTCTGTTATTTCAGGAAATTCCTGTTTGACGGCAATTTCAATTTTTTCGGTAATTTGATGTGATGCTTCAACCGATTGTAACGAAATCATGTCAATTCGTGCATCCATGAAGATGAATGGTCCGGAAGATCTCATTCGAATGGCTTTCACACCTTCGACACCTTGCACGGACTTAATGATGACCTTAATTTTTTCAATGTTTACAGCTCTTGGTGTTTTATCCATCAGACCAGAAATGCATTTCCTAATCAGTCCATAGCCTTCAAAAATCACGAATAATGAAATGATAATGGCAACGATTCCGTCAATCATGTTCAAACGCAAGAATAGAATGAAGTACAGGCTCACCAGCACGATCACGTAATTCAAGATGTCGGTAAGTGAGTTCTTTGCGTTGGCTTCGAGGGCAACGGATCTTGTTTTTCCACTGACGTGGGATAGGTAGCGATTTAAAAATATGTTGGAACCAATGCCAACGAACAAGATCAGAAAAGAAAGGACATTTAATGAAACATCAGCACCGAATATAAGCCTGACAACGGCTTCAGAAATAATTATCCCGGCAGTGATGAATAATATCAGTGCTTGAATGGCTCCAGCCAGAAAGTCATATTTTCCGTGTCCATAATGATGTTCTTCATCCGCTGGCTTGGCAATTTGACGGATTCCCCAATAAGTTGCAAAAGCCGCAATGAGATCAAATCCCGAGTCTGCTGCCAGTGCAACGATACTCAGGCTGTTCGTGATAATGCCGATCACTAGTTTTAGAAGTAAGAGAGAAACGTGGAAAATTATGGAGATAATTGCCGCCATCATGCGTGATTTTTGATCATCATCAAGGCTTTTTTGCATGACTTGATTAAAGGATGGTCTCTTAAAAAGATTTAGGCACTGTTAGGAGAACCTAAATTTGAAAAAAACATGAAAATCAGGCATCGATCAATCTAAAACGAAGATTCTTCTCGCATGATTAAACGGAAAATAAAAAAAATCCAAAAAGTCCGGAATTATCTTTTTTCTTTTTTTCAAGAGGCCATTGGTGAAAGATCAATAACATTTCCACATTTTCGACATTTTCCGTGTGTTAACACGTCATAAAACGATATTTTCTCGGGACACGTGGGATTGCTGCACGGAAATTTCATCAACTTAAAGATATATTCAGGTCTTAATGGTCTTGAAGGCAATATTGGGTTTAATCGTAATTCTTTTTCAACAGTCAGACCGAACTTCTCCGCTAGTTTAATTATTTCAACATCGTCCTTACGAAACGTGAAGCTAATTTTCGTAACTTTTTTCTTAGAAAAATAATCCGACACCGTGTTTAAAAGGTTTATAGCGACGCCTCGTTTACGACTTTTTGGATGAACACCGATTCGCAGGATCTCTCCAATTATATCGTCTTTCTCTTTTATAATATCGGTAATTACAAAACCAACAAACTTATCACTTATTTTAGCAAGAAAAATTCCTTCAGGGTATTCCGCCAACTTCTCGATTTCAGCAAGAATCTTGGAATCCCTCTGGTAAATGTCAATCCATAATCGCGATAATTCATTCGTGAAACTCTTGTTGAAATTCACGATTTCAAACCGTGCAATCGTTGGTGACGTCTGGATTTTCGGAAGCTCTTTTGGATTTTGAGATTCGACTTTTAAAAGAATAATGGGTTTTTTCATATTTGCTCACACATTGCGAATCGGTTATTGGTATAATCTACCATGGGAAACGATAAATGCATTGCATAAAAAACATAAAGAAAGACTTAAAAATGGTTAATTTTGGCGACACCAGATGAAAAGTCATGCTTTTCTACTAACAAAAACATTATTCTTTATAAGTTTGAACATACTTGCATGAACATGTTTACTATTTTACAGATTCCTTTTCTCATATAATGGTTTAATGCACGGAGAATTAGAGAAATCAGGTCAGTTTTTTGAACATGTTGAGTATTTTATGCTTCAATAGCGGTCCCGCTAGGATACCCGAAAAGTTTGCAATCCCATAGACTTCATACCCACCGATATCCCGTTCATCAGGAGGATATACATATCCCACGATGTCGTTCGCAAGTTCCACGATAAAAGTGTGCTTGACAGGTGACTCTACAATGATCTCATTACCGAGTTCACTAAAAAGTTCAACGGGAACTCCAATTATTAGCACGTCATCATTAATCTTAATGAATTGGACTTCCGTTTCAATGGTCAAAGCACGTTCATGCCTTTGATAACTGAAAAAAGACAAGTTTGAGCGATTGTAAAAACGAAGAAAATTAAAAAGAACTTTTTTAATCAGGATGACGAGACGTTCGGTCATTGGAATCTTGGGATGAGTATATGTCACGGGAATGACGAGTTTCTCGGTCATAATCTGAATTTTCTTGATTCTTTCGGTTTGGATCTCGTCGAGCACGCCCAAAATCATTTCTCCGAGTTTTTCGCCAATTCGCTTTGTATGTCCATAGTTAGCCAAGGCGTTGAAATTGGCATAGCTTCCACTCAAGTAGAAATCAAAATCGATTTCTTCATAAGAAATGTCCTGCGGAAATAAATTTGGATTGATGTCTCCGCAGGGACCGTTTAGATACATTGCAAAAACGCCGGGATGTTCTTTCTGAATTTTCCGGATTAGATATCCCGAATATTCTGCCGTGATTTGAAGGTTTGAAGGGTTTAATGTCGTTTCATGGCATCCCCAATTCGAAATGACACCTTGAATCGAGCCCTGCAAGTCGTCAACTCGTAATATAGATAATTTATAATCGTGGCTTCTTAATGGATGCCTTCTATTGATTGCTAACCGTTCATTTACAGGTCCTTGCCAGATTCCCACTTTCCCGGGGCGTGCATTTTTTTTTGCCTGAATCGCAGATTGCACGATTTGCTTCTGCATTCGTTCGAACCACTTTACTTTTAGCGTTGGCTTCGTGAATCCTTTTAATCCCAGAAGTCCCAAAGTATCAGGACCTGAATGATTGTGCAAGGCACAAATCAAAATATTCTCGGGTTTTACACCAGTCATTCGATGGATGGCACGGCGCATCCTGTTCACGAAGGAAAGATAAAGACTGACTAGATCAGTTGCAATGATAAAGGCTTCCTTTTCACCATTGGAGAAATACCAAGCACGTGCAAAAATATCATCGTGTACTCCTGTTGAATATCGAATCATATATCCTCCTAGTGGAACACTATCTTCCCTAGGTGTTATTACAATTTCGGCGAATCCAACTGCGGACTGCTCAGGCATTATTAAAAAAACTCCTAATTGAAGATCATTTCTTTAATACGAGTTAGAAAAAACTTGATAATAAATGAAATGGAGAATTTTCAACGTCTCATGATCGAGAAAAATGCATTGGTCCAACCGATTTTTCATAAACCCCGAGAACAATAGTTCGATGATGAAAGTATGTCTAAAAAACGACAATGCAGATTTATTTATCATGAAGTTGATAATTTATATCCGATCCATCCTATCTTTTGACAAATATATTATAATTTCTGGAGGAAAAAGTTAAAAATGTTTCAAAATCCTTTAATTCCATTATCTAATCCGCTTTTATTAGTCAATTTTATATTATGGTGCAGCAACACCATCCTTGCGTTTGTCGTGGTTTCCATTTGCTTTTACAAGGATGTAAAAAGAGAAGATCTTGATGATATCGAAAAAAGAAATCTCCGCACGTGGAGTGCTTTTTTTCTGATTCTCATCACTGCTAACGTCTTGACACTAATTTGGCGTTTTCTTATGGCAGACTTTTTAATAATAAACATTTTAGAGAGAATATCAAATGTCTTAGTCATTAGTGCGAGTTTTATAAAAATAATTCATGTGGAAAAAGTCATAAACAAGATGAAATATTATAAGGGATATTATTTCACGATTATCTTAGCGATTGTCATTTTCATCCTTGCATTCATCGATCCTAATCTTTTGAAGGTCGTCAGCCCGTTTCAAACATTCTTCATCGCCATTAGTTTTGCTGGTTATTCGATATTTCCAATCATTTACTTCTACGTGAGCATAAAATCTTCCGATAACGAGCTTCGCTATAATGGATTAAAAGTTAGTGCTGGCGCAGTTTTCATCGGGTTGGGAGTTGTCATCAGACCACAAAACTTGATCGGATATGTAAACATTCCGCCCGTATGTTATTTCATCGATTGGTTCTATATCACGGCACCAATATCAATAATTATTGGAATCATCTTGATCTATGATAGCTTTAGAAGGATATGAGAACCGCGAAGAAAAGGCGTTCATTCTCATTTAAGTTTATTTCAAAGGAGTTTGTTAGATTTCACCAGCAAGCAATTTATCCCGGAATTCTTTTTCCTTTTTGGCTAAAGCTAATCTCGTGAAATTATTGATTTCCTCTAGCCATTTTAGCTTGTCTTCGGTAGAAAGTTTCATGTATTCCCTTATTTTCTCATCTTCCAGGGTATAATGAAAGCCTTTACTCATTTTCTTACTCGATCCATTTTTTTACTTTCTTTAATAGGTCTATATCACTTAAATCTTGTGCTCGACCAATTTCTTGTTTCATTTTTATTAAATCGTCTATTGAAACTAAAAAGATCTCGATATTTCCGACTTTTTTAACAGTTTTGCGACGAAATGCATCCGCAAAATCGAGGGAATGCACGATTAGGATATCAACCACTTTGTAGACATCAATCTTGTGATAGAAACTAAACGCCTTGAGATTTTTATCTCGTATCCATTCATTCAATACATTTTCATCCGCCATATCGTCAGGATTAACAGGTAATCGAGGTACATACCCTAATTTTTTTAGTACTCGATTCGTTTTAAATATATTTTCCTTATCCATCGAAATAATTAGATCGATATCTTGAGTGACTCTCGGAACTCCGTATAAATTCACGGCTAAACCGCCTATTACTAGGTATTTTATTCCATTTTCAAAGAAAGTTTCCATGATGTCAAAATAATACATCAGTCAAGTCTCCATGGAAAACGCATTCAAAATCATCTTGAAGTTTATTCGGTCTCAACTTCATATTTCTTGTTTATTATAAAAATCGCTTCCTAATTCATGTTGTTTATTCTTTAGAATCATCGGATTCCAAAAAGGACATGAAAAAAGCCTTCAAAGCAAACGATTAGTTAAAAAAACATTTATATTTATCAAGCACGATTTTAAAATGAGAACGAGTTAAATTCGAATGGAATGATTTCCATTTAGGGGAACTTTTCCTTGTTTGACGAAAAAAAATTCTTTTTTGATACTGAAGATGATGATTTACGAAGAATCGCCAAAAGAATCACGGCACCAGACATATCAGAATATGTTCTGGTTCAGAGCACGGAAATTGAAGATTTCAAGTGCGGGAATTGTGGAAAAACGATGTTCATGAACGTGTACTACAAATCGTCTCCACGAAAAACGTTAAAGAATATTAAATGTGGAAGCTGTGGCATCGAAACGTGGCGGTAACGACCCGTAAACACGATTAGAAAAAAGAGAGAAGAGTAAGTAACGGTAGGCTCTTAATCGCCTTTTATTTCTTGAAATGATGCTCTATAATCCTTCTTGAGGACTTTTCCCGTGGAGGTTTTCTTGAGGATGCCTGCAAACTCGATGATACGCGGGCATTTATAATCAGCCAAATTTTCTTCGCAGTATTTTTTGACTTCTTCTTCCGTGAGTCCTGAATCTTTTATCGGAACGATTATTGCCCGAACCGTTTCACCCATTTTTGGATGAGGAGCTCCAACAACGGTCACGTCGCTGATTTTTGGATGCTTGAAAAGAACTTCTTCTACATCGCGAGGAATGACATTTCGACCTCCAACAATTATCAGGTCTTTTTTGCGGTCCACGATGGATAAATATCCTTCTTCGTCAATGACACCGATGTCCCCGGTATAGTACCAAATGCCTTCTTCACCTTTCACGGGCTTTAGGACCTTTTTCGTTTGAGCTTCCATCTTATAATATCCGAGCATGACGCCAGGATTTTGAACGACCACCTCACCTCTTTGTCCGTTTGGCAGGATATTTCCCTCATCATCAACTACTCGAATTTTACCGCCCGGAAATGGCAACCCGACCGTGCCGTATTTAATTTTTCCGTCCCACGGATTTAAGGCACCATACACGGAGTCTTCAGTCGTGCCAAAGCCTTCAGTTATTGGAATTTGGCGTCCATTCTTGTCGACAAAGACCTTTTTCATTCTGTCTATGAGACCAATTGGAAGTGGTGCGCCGCCCGATATCAATCCTTTCAAATTAGGACTGAAATTTCCGGCGAATTCTTGAATGTTGGGCTGTTCAAGCATTATGTGGTACATGGCAGGAACCGCCGCAAAAGCGCTAACTTCAGGATCGCAAAGAAGCTTCAGGCAGTCTTGCACGAGAAAGCCAGGAAGCATCTTTAACTTTGCGCCCGCATTTAGACAAGCATTCATTACCGATAATCCAAAGATATGGTACATCGGTAAAACCAAAAGAGTGCTATCTGTTGATTCCATTTTAGTAGAGATCTTCTGTGCCAATCCGGCAAATACATAATTTCGGTGCGTGTGGATGGTACCTTTTGGTGCTCCCGTCGTGCCCGACGTATAATTGAGTGAAGCCCACGAGTCAAGATCAAGGTCAACATTCAAGGGATCTGTTGACCCGGCTTCGAGAAAGTCCCAAAACATCTGCGAATCGGGAAGAGGTTTTTCACCAACCGTTATAACATGCTTTAAATGCGTCGATGTCTTTTGCGTTTTCTTAAGAGTTCGCTTTTGGTCATCGGCAAGAATTATGACCTTCAATTCAGCATGTTCTGCAATATTTGCAATTTCTTGCGGTTTCAGCATTTTAATGATGGGAGCAATCACGGCTCCTAATTGTTGACAAGCATAAAAAGAAATGACGAATTCAGGACCATTATTCAATACAATCCCAAGATGATCTCCTTTTTGAATACCCAAATTTTTTAATGCATTGGCAAATTTCAGGATTTTTTCGTGGAGATCCTTGTACGTATAAGTTTTGTCTCGGTACTCAATTGCCACGTTATCGGGATAGTTGTCAACGGCTCTTTTCATTGCTTCATTGATGTTTTTCAAATCTGTTTTAATTTCTTCTTCTGTCATTTACAAACTTCCCTGAAACGAGTTTCCATATGAATATATCATGACATATTGTCTAGAATGTGATTTTTTAAGAACTAAGTATTTAAACCTAATTGCGATCACCAATAACAACCCCCACATGAAGTAGATGATTAAATGGACCTGAAGAAATTCGTAGAATTGCAATACATGAAGCATGATAAACTCGTCCGGCTTCAAGAGAAACGATTGCGCAAGATTATAAGGTTTGCTTATGAAAACACGGAATTATATCGAAAAAAGTTAAAATCAGCCAATCTAACTCCCAATGACATAAGGACGCTTGAAGATTTGCGCAAAATGCCGTTTTCATCAAAAGAAGACATCGTGAAGGATCCGTTTGCGGCGGTTGCCGATAAAAATGACCTATTCAAGCTTCATACTACGAGTGGCACTTCAGGAAAAGGTGAGACAATCGTTTTCTTCACGCGAAATGACTGGGATCATTATGTCATGCAGAATGCACGTTGCCTGCTTTCGGCAGGGTTCACGAAAGATGACATTGTTTACAACTCAACGCCATATGGAATGTTTTTTGCAGGACAGGTTCTTCATGATGGTGTCGAGGCAATTGGTGGCTTTGTCATTCCTGCCTCAACGTTGAAAACTGGTGCTGCCCACATAAATTACATAAAAAATCCATTTTTCAAGCCAACGGCTTTTATAGGATTGCCGCAGTATTTTCTACGATGGGGGTTGTGGTGGCAGAAAAATGGTGGAAATCCCCGCGAATCAACACTAAAGAAGGCATACGTGTTGGGAGAACCCGTTCCCGATCCCGTGAGAAAAAAAATTGAAGACACGTGGGACGTTGACTGCAGGATCGGTTACGGCTTGAGTGAAATCGGTGCCAGTGCAGAATGCGAAGAAAAGAACGGTTTTCACTGGTGCGAAGATGAAGTCATCGTTGAAGTTGTTGATCCAAAGACAGGAGAACCCGTGGAAGATGGACAAGAAGGCGAGTTGGTCTACACGACACTTACGAAGACGGGAACTCTAGCAATTCGTTATAAATCGGGGGACAAATCAGCCATACTTGGACGGGACTGTTCCTGTGGTCGGACACACGCAAAGCTACAATTAATTCAAACACGACTTGACGATTTAATGAAAGTCAAGGGAACACTAGTGAGCCCATATACAATTGAAGATATCATGTTCTCTCAGAACATCGAGGGCTTTCTGGCAGTCATTGACAAAGAAAGTGATTTCGACGTGATTCGAATTTATGTCAAAGCCTCAGAAACGGATGATTTAAAGGATAGAATCATCACGGATTTCAAGACTAAAACAAAATTCTCACCTTCTTTCATTAAATTTGTCAAGGAATTACCTCAAATTGGACGAAAAGGAAAACGAGTCGTTGATTTAAGGAAAGCAAGTCCACTTAATGAGATCGTGAAAGAATACGAAAAGAAGACTTCAGGATAAAGATACTGCTATGGGGCTTCTCCGTAGATAAATACTTTATATAAATTTCTCAGAATAATATCTTCCGAAATTGGAGATATATTCATTGCACAGTTGAATGAAGCTGTTAATAATTTGAGTTCGTTGAAAGATAATTTTTAAATATGGTTCAAATTATAAAATATGCTAGGGAAAAGAGTATGAAATGAGTAGGATGAAATAGTGGTGCGTGTGAGAAATCTTTATCGTTCTATCTTAGCTTTCGGTTTTCTTTCTTTTTTTTTCGTAAGCTCTATTTTAATAGTACATGACACGAATTTGCATCTTAATTCTCCGAAATCCATGATTAATGATCCTCCTCTTAATTTGAGGATCAAATTACAAAAGAACTATGATACTCCATATTTGGCTAAAAAAGTTATGGTTATAGGCGATTTAGCATACATTGCGGATGGTGATTCAGGTTTAAGGATTATTAACGTAAGCAATCCTGCCAATCCTTTTGAATATGGCTTTTATGATACTCCAGGGTATGTAGAAGGTCTCAAAATTGCTGGTGATTATGCATTCATTGCAGAAGGTTTAACTCATGGACTCCGAATTATTAACATTAGTGATCCATTAAATCCAACATCAATTAGTTCTCTAGTGACAGGTTGGGCGTATGATGTGGCAGTAGCGGGTAATTTTGCTTATATTGCGGACTATTCAAATGGTTTAATAACGATAAATATTAGCGAACCATCTTCACCTATCGCCATTGAGACATATAATTGTCAAAATGCAAGGGGATTAGATATTTCTGGAAATTTTGCATTCGTAGCCGCGGCTGATAGAGGATTGAGAATTATTAATATTACCAATCCTTGGGAAAATACGGAGATTGGATATATAGATACCAACGGAATTGCAAATAATGTTCAAGTTTCAGGTAACTTTGCTTATGTCGCAGATGGAAGTCATGGTTTGCGCATAATTAATATATCTGATATGGTAAATCCCGTGGAAGTTGGATTTTTTAATACAACTGGAGATGCATGCGATGTTTCAATCGTAGGAAATCTAGCCTATATTGCTGCAGATGATGCAGGATTAAAAGTGATAGATATCCATGACCGAACAAATCCTGTTGAAGTTGGTTCTCTTAATACACCCGGAAATGCATATGGGATTGATATCGTAGGAAATTATGCTTATGTCGCAGATGGTATTGATGGACTATGGATCATAACTATAGCAGAGGCTGTTAATCCATCGTTGATTAACAAGCGGGGTACAAATGGAGAATCATATGATGTATGTGTTGAGGGAGAAACTGCATTTGTTGCTGATGGAAGCGAAGGGCTTCAAACTTATTTGATGAGTGGGGCATTAAATCCAAATCATCGGGGAAACTTAAACACGACAGGCACCTCATACGCCATTGATAATGATGGTGAAACTGTTTTCATTGCTGACGGATTAGCGGGACTCAAGGTAATTAACGTCTCTAATTTAACGAATCCAGCTTTACTAAGTTCATATAACTCAGCTGGGGTTGCTCTTGATGTAGAGGTCGATGGAAATTTAATTTTTGTAGCAAATGAAACTAATGGACTTTCAATATTGAATGCAACTATATTATCAGATATTTCATACATTGGGGGATATGATACTGCCGGAACTACTTGTGGAGTGAAGGTTGAGAGAGATTTAGTATTTCTTGCTGATGGTGAAGAAGGATTCCTAATTCTTAATGCATCAAATCCCGTTAATCCTATTCTATCTGGGTATTTCAACACTTCAGGATTTTCACAGGGGGTATTTATTGATGGAGATTATGCATTCATTGCTGATGGAGCTTCAGGAATACATATTTTAAATATTACAAATGTTTCGAATCCGACACTATTGAGTACCTATAACACAATCGGAAATGCAACAGACATACTTGTTGAAGGTGATTATGTGATAGTTGCTGATGGTCCAGGAGGATTGTGTATATTAGATATCAGTGATCCAAAAAATCCTTTGTTAATTGGCAGTTGCTCAACTTCTGGTGAAACTTATGGTGTAGTAAAATCTGGTAAGTTGTGCCTTGCTGTTGATCAATTAGAAGGATTAAAGATCATTCGAGTTTCTCAAAACTACGGTGAGGATTACGACAATGATGGTTTATATGGATTCGCAGAAGTATATACGTATTTCACAAATCCGAATGATTCCGATTCAGATAATGACAATCTTTTGGATGGATTAGAAGTCAATACGTATTCTACAAATCCAAATAATCCTGATACAGATGGAGATGGATATTCTGATGGAGATGAAGTTCAAGCAGGAACTGATCCTACAGATCCCAGAAGCCATCCAACCACACCGATAATCTTAGTACCGGGATTTGATTTGATTTATTTAGTGATTTCTATTCTAATGATTGGAATTTTGTTGAAGTCAATCAAGCAAATTCGAGAACAGGAAGACTGTATAAATGAAGATTCCTGAGCTAAATTATCCTATAATTCTATTTTTTAGCTCTATTCTTTTTATTGGATTTTTAATCCCATGCATTTTCTCAGGAATCGGAATTCTTACCAAAGTTTATATTCCTTTTAGTCGATACGGACCAAAAATAGTTAACATGATTTTTACATGGTTCACATTTATAGGAACTCTAATTTGTACTTTGATATTTGGGCCGATTTGTATTTTCTCTTGTTTTTGCTTAACAATAATTGTTCATCGATCGAATAAACAAGACAAAATTGATATTGAAAAGCTAAGAATTACAAAAGCAAAAATAAGAAATTCCCAAAAATCAAAAATAGAAACATTTGAATTATTCACTCAGCCAACAGACGCGGAATTCTATCCAAAATTAAGGACGGTAATTGGGTTAAATGCTCGGAAGTTGATTAGATCAACGGATCCTCATGCAATTTATGGTTTCAAGGGTGGTTTGGGAAGGAAAGTGAAGTTTCAAGGATATATCCCATCTTGGGATTTGGAAATTATAATTGATACGCGCTGTCGAGGAAAGATCATAGAGCCAGAAAATTTAGTTACCAAAATTACATTGGATGGACCAATGGACAGGATTAATGAGTTTATAGATAAATTACTACGAACGTTAGATTTGAAACCATGGGAAAATATTAATTGGGATAAAATTAGCATGAAGTTTGGAATTTCTAAAATAGAAGCGGAGAAAAGCTGGGAACCCTTTTTTAAAAAACAAGAACGGTGAGCCGATATTGTGTCTAAGTGAGAATTCTGAATTCATTTATTGTCAATAAAATTGACAATACCGGTATTAAAGAATTTATAGAAGTAAGTGCATATTTAACATGAGCGAACAAGTTTTTCTGACTCAAAAAGAATAGAACTTTTGAGTTCTCTCAAATCTAAATCCAATGATGAGATGATGACCCAATAAATGACGGAAGAAAATGATGATAACAATCTGGATGCATTGGTTAAGAGTTTTTTCGACCAGATTGGTGTTTCTACGGATGAGATAGATGAAACACTCCAGCTTGCTAAAGAGACAGAGGAAACTCGCACGGAGTTTGCTTCCACTTCGCTTGAAGACATGGAACTTGACTCCACGGTTCGGCTTCGTGAACGCATTACGCTCTTAGAACAAAAAATCCAGCAAAAAAACGAGCTCATAACAAAACTAGAACTCATCGTGAGCAAGTTAAAAACACAAATTCGCACTTTCGAAAAGGACATCGCCCCTAATTTCGTCAAGACGATTAAATATTATCAACAGAAAAATGCTGACCTTGAAAAAACAATGGAAAAACTCAGGAATTCCATATCAAATCTTAAGTCGATCTGGTAATTCCTTCTCGAGATAATCCTCTCTGTGAGGAAATCTGAAGTTTTTAAATAATTTTGATAATGCGGGTGGGATTTCCCCTGTTCATTAAGTATAAATATTTTCGACAAAAAATAATACGTGGTAAACAAACGTTCTTCAATAAATGGCTTTTTTGGACATGGATCTTGCGTGTTCCTTAAAATGATTTAACGAAGGTGTAAAGATGAGTTACGAAATACCTTGGGACAAAATCGAAGAAAAACCGGAAAAACAACACAAGGTTATAGGACAATTGCTTTTGGACCTCCGTGAAAAGCTTACAATGCAGGAAAACATGATTGCAAATGTGAATGAGGCACTAAAGAATATAAATGATGAAAAGAAAAAGCTTGTCGAGGAAGTTACGGCAAGAAATGGAAAAATTCTCGAGTTGGTGTCAAAAAAAATACCTGCAATGAATAAGGAAATTGAAGATTTAAAATCACAGATACAACTTTATGCGGTAGAGCGAGAAAAATTTGAGGCAAAAACACAGGGATTAAAAAAGGAAATTGATGACCTTTCAACCCGAATTGAAACTGCGGAAAATGAATTGAAGGAAAAAGATCAGAAGATAGCAGAACAAAAACAGATCATGGATAAATATGAAAATCGCATAAAAATGTTGGAAGCAGAATTAGAAGAGGCTCAGAAAAGTGGAGATGGAGGAGAGGAAAAGCAGATGGAAGAAATGCGATTTTCCATTCAAGAAGAATTCGAAAAAGAATTGAAGACACTTAGAGAAAATGTACTTTCAGCAGAGGAGCTAGAAGAAATTGAAAAACTTCGTAAGCTCCCTTCGGCAGAAGAGATTGAAGAAATGTTAATGGAGAGAGACGATGAGATAGAACGTCTCAGCAAGCTTTTAGAAGAAAAGGAAAAGCAAGTCAATGGGTTGAATCAAACAATTGATACATTAGAAAAAGCACTTAAAGACCTCAGTTCAGGAGCACCAAGCCCTGCGAAAAGTGAAGTAATGACACCATCGGCAGGTCCAGTTAGACATGGACGTCGAGTATCCAAAAAAGTTGCTAAAGAAGTTCCCGTCCCGGAGAGTACTCCTGCAAACATCCATCCAGGGAGTAAAACAGTGGCTGTAAAACCCGTAGAGAAGGCTCCGAGAAGATCCGTTTACGTGCCGCGAGAGTTCACATCGAAGTTCGAGCATGCCGCACCTGTCCGACACGTTCACCAAGCACCACCCCAAAAGCAAGTTTCAGAAGAACCCCCCGAGCATGAGCACTCCGTTGCGCCACCAACTCAACAAGAACCTTCATTTACGGTTTTCAGCGAGAGTTCAACAACACCTTCACGGTCTAAAAAAGCAGGAAAGCTTTCACCACAGATCCTTCAAATTTTTGATAATTTAGTTAAAGCGGTTCAAGCAGGGATCAAAGCACGCGAGCTCGGTCGAATTCTGGCAGACAGTCGCGATGAAATCGCCAATATATATGGATTTAGCTCGACACTCAATGAAATTGGCAGAGTCGCCAGAAATTTAAATAAGGCACCCGTAAACGCAGGGATTGATGGAGAAACACAAAAAGTATTCCTGCAAAAAATAGAAGAGTGGAAAAATCGCCTTAAAAGATAGTGGAAACACGCGATTATTTACTTTTCCTTCTTTTCTCTTTCTTATCCTTTCCTAAAAATGAATGAACAATATCGTAGGCTTTCTTTATTCCAAGATGATAATCCAATTCTTTAAGGTAGTTATCAAGTATTGTTGGTTTTCCCTTTAGTGCTTTTTGAACTTCATCAGCCATGTTTAGGTTCTGAAATTCGTTAATGAAGTCATCGTGTTCCTTTTTTAATCGGCTATAAATCCTTTTCTCGATGTCTTCCTTTAGTTTTTCTAAATCTTTCTTTTGAAGCTTGCTATATTCACCTTGAGTTATGTTGTCGATAATTGGCTTTATTTCGACTTCGTCCAGCCTTTTTGATCGCCCTTTTGTTGTTTTGAATGGAACTGATGCTTCCAGTATTTTTTTATTATCAAATAATTGCTTGAATAAAAATTTTCTCTTGTCTTCTAATTCCTGTAGTTTTGCATATTTCCTTGCATCATCTTCGATGTTCCAGCTAAGATTTTTTATCACGTCTCTAACGGTTCTATCAGGATGCTTGTCGGTAATATGAATTTGTCCTTCGATAATGTCGGGGAAAACGGAATTACAAATCTTGCACTTGCATTTTATTAAATACCTTTGTCTTTGAATTAATTTAATTCTCTTTTCTGCCAGGGATTTGCTCATATCCAATCCCCCGTTGCCAGTTTTGTCGGCAAGTAAGTTTCTGTAAGGAATTCAATTCCGTGAGAAGAAAGTGCCTGGATTTCGGCTTTCTTTTTCAGGCTTTTCATCAATTGCAGGTCTTCAACCCATCTGGGATTTTGTTTTACGAATGGTTCTTCAAGCATTTGGTCGCATCGATCTAAATCCGAATCGGACATGTCAAGTCGGCACTCTTTTGGGATCCTGTATGTTTCCAAATCGCGGCTGAGAACGCCAATCAGGTGCATTTTCGGTGTTGCGACAAATGGAGATTCATACGATAGTCTTTTACTCCCCCTCAAATAAACACTGTAAATGTAATGTCCGTATGGATCGGAATCAACCAAACAGAATACAGGCAACGTCAATTCTTTCGAAAGCTTCCGTAAAAACATTCGCGTGGCGATATCTGCCGATCCTTTTCCCGTTAGAATTATGCAGGGATAATCATTCCACCATTTTTCTTCAGAAAGTCGGATGAGCGCTGCATCCTTTTCGACTACAAGTATGAATTCGGCATCAGACTCGACAATTTCAATGGTATCGAGCATGGGTGTAATGCTCCAGCCACCCGTCCCTAATTTTTGAAGGTCAATCACGTCTCCTGCATTTCGAATCTTTAGACGCCCTATACACATGCCCTTTGCAGAAGCAATGACGTGAGTGGAGTTCCGGATGCACCGCAGCATTGCTGCCATATCTTCAATGCTTTTATCGCTATTTTTCTGGTCTTGATAGAGACCCGCTGCCATGTAATACATTTCACGCTTTGTTGTATGCTTGTTCTTGACAAGAATTTCATTCGTATCCCGAAGTATTCGTATCAATCTCGTTGCATCCATTACACTCCCAAGATGGTGAAATGGTCTCTGCGTGATTTGTTCTCCCAACAGAAGCAAGTCATGTTCTTCATTATAAATGATATTTTTTGATGAGCGGGATGGAATTTCAAAAGTTGGGGACCCGCTTGTAAGAATCTCGCGATATATTTTGTCTGCAACATCATAAAGACGTTCTAGCGTGTCCTCACGTCTCAAATCGTCTACTTTAACAACATCGGGAGGCAATTTTGGAATTGTCGACTCTTCTTCTTCCAACTTTTTTCTTATCATATGTAATTTGAAGAATTTGTTAGAAATTTTGGATATCTTTTCTTTCTTTGAGGTTTTTGAAGTTTTTTTAACTTTTTTTGGTTTCGGAGTTCGAGCGGACATTTCATTCGCCTCCATTCATGTCTAAATCGGAATCGGTATCTTCTTGTATGATGATTTCCTCCTCTTCGTCCAGCATTTCTTCTTGGGTTTCCGCTTCCCCAGGAATCGTGATGATCTCGGGTTCTTCGAATTCTTCTTCTTCGTCTTCGACTTCTTTTGCCAATCTCCACACGGGAATTTTTATTCCTTCGACTTCCCTCTTTTCCATTAGAACCCAACCGCGTTCGACGAGATTATTCAAAATTTCGTCAATCATGTGCTTTGCTACCTTACTCGTGTTTTCAGACAGACCCAGATCTTCCATTATTTCGGACCGATTCTCCCAATGGGTCGATAATATGCTTAAAATGTCTTTTTCGACTTCTCGCTTGATCGGTTCGGTCAATTTCTCTTCGATCGTGTCTTGGCTAAGACCGTTTTCCTTGTATCGGCCAGATCTTTCGAGAATCGTGCAAAGAGATGCAGCAAATTCCTTCACGTTACGTAATAGCAAAGATGCACGCCTGGCTCGGCGGCGTTTCTTCTCACGTTTTGTGATATAATTTCTCAATCTACGTCCAACTTGCTCTATTGCAAGTTTTATCTCTTTCTTGAGGTTTTCATCATCAGCCAACGCTTGTTTCGATTGAGATTTAAACATCACGTGCACGAATGGACCCGACACGTTGATGATCACGCGTATCTTTCCTCGAGGTAACCTATTTTCAAACGTGTCTACTTTATAATTCTTCCAATTGACTTCAGCGGCGGCTTTCCAAATTTGACAATCGGAATTATCCCTGAGTTTAGGGGTTCTATTGACAAACCTAAAAATAACATCAGTTGCACGCGATGCGGGCTTGATGTCTCCGCCATAAGCAACGGCGACTTCGACTCCAAAAGCCAGTCCTTTTCCACTGGTCGGGTTTCGCGTTTCGGCATCACAGAAAGCAGGATTAAATTCTTTCTCTATCACTCTAATGAGGTTTTCAGCACCAACGGGAACAACCGTATCGGTTGGCGGGGCTAAATATTTTTCAGAAATGAAGGACTGATACAATGCATTCACGTGTTCTTCATCAAGTGAAGAGGGATCAAGCATTTCGAGGCTGTTTGACCCTCCCAACGAATCGTTTGTCTTATCAAGAATTGCTTCAATTTCAGCGGATGAAAGATTTGAAAAACTTCGTTTTATTGCAGTCTGGATTTGTTTTGTATTTGCTGTTGACATTATTTCTTTTAGATTATTGAGTGAAATAGAAGCAGGACACTTTGGCAATGTCATCATTTCATCATAAAGAACCCTTAGCTCTTTGCCCGTGAGTTCACTTAGAGACTTATCGTTCACGGATGAAAAGCCCAACGCTTTTGTAATCGTTGCGAGGAGATCATTACGTGCTTTTGACTTGATTTCTTTATACTTATTTCGAAGAATGCTTGAAATTGTCTTGCTTGCATTTTCTTTTAATGTCTTCGTGAAATCATCAAATAATATGGTTGGAACAATTTTTTCAAGTTCGGCATGAATGATTTGAGTTTCTTTTTTCTTCAATTCTGAAACAGGAAGAGAGTTCAGACTTTTATATCCGAGTTTTTTGTCAGCGTTCTCAATTATTTTTTTTATCATATTCGTGTTTATTGAACAAAAATCCTTTGATAAGAAATCCGAAAAACTCTTGCCATTTTCTTTAGCAAGCGTTTTAAATCTCTTGAAACTGATCGAATATGGACAGTTAATTGATTCTCTAACAATTTCTTGTATTGTTTTAATTTCTTCCTTGGAGATTTCACCAACTTTCTTTTTCGGCTGCCCGTATTTATTCATGATCTTTTTGACATAATCTCCTGAAACATCCTTGTAATTCTTCTTCAAGTGAGCATCAAGTTTTTCTTCAGGTGTTTCTTCCATTTTTTTTAGAACGACGTCGGCGGAATTTCTTTGAAAACAGTCCACCTTTGAAGTTATGTTACGATATAATGCCCTTAATTGCCTATCATCTAATTTATCGGGCGAGACGGAAAAGATGTTTACAGATGTTCCAAGAGCTTTGTTTGCATTTTCGATTATAGTTTTTGCTTTTTTCTTGCTCATTCGGACAAAATGTTCGGAAAAAAGCGAGACCAAATCAGCATGAGGATTATTTCTCAGGAGTTCTTGAAAATCACCAATGGAAACACTTGATGGATGGGGTTTTGCGTAATTGGGTTCTTGTGGGAACGATTGAACTTTCCGTGGATAGATCGTGGTGGTTCCGTAGGTATCGATAAATACTATGTTAACATGTCCATTCAACAGTGCTGTTTGACGAATATATTCATCGGCATAACCACGTATGTATCGTTTATTCTGGTAAAATAGTTTAACATACGTCCCGTGCTTGAACCGAGTTCTAAATTCATCGGGTTCTAATTCATATTTCTTTTCATTTTTTTCTGTCGTGTAGAACGCCGAGATGGTTGCAGCAGGTTGACTGGCATGACGAGTGATGACGACGATCGGTTTTGCACTTGTATTCTGCGCATCTGAGAATGCAGATGATGCACCAAATCCCTGAGATCCTCTCGTTTGTTTTAAATTTTTGCTCTTTGATGAAGCCAGATATAACCCGAATTTTTCCAGATCTTCCTGTATCATCCCTATTCCGTTATCGAGAATTTCAAAGCAAAACAACCTTACATCTTCAGACTCATCGAGTGTCTCAACTTTTTCAATCTCGCGCAAGCGTATGATTAAAATGGGCTCTTTATCGATGACATCAAAAACAGGTTCTATGAAGTTGTGAAACTGTCTTACCAAAGTCTTTTTCGAAATATCGTGAAAATCAAAATCTTCCAAGACTTTGGAAATTTCGCCTTTTTCATTTTTTTGAGGTGGATTCCACTTAAAATTAAAGCCCTTGTCAATGCGGTATGCTTTTTCCTTCCAATATGCTGTTTCTATGGCATCCAAGGAATTATCAATAAATTCTACCGCATATTGGGTATGCTTGTGATATCCAAAGTCAAAACCAACAAGTTGGGTTCTTTTTCGCATGAACTCGGCGATTCCTCCTTGTCGAATAACGCCTTTTTCGGTTTTTTCGGAAACAGATTCTTTCTTGGTTGTTTTGCGTTTCACGATTCTCTTTACGGGAGTTTTTCGCCTCGAATTACGCGCTTTTTTCTTAGGTTGTTTTTCAACAGGTTTTTCTTTTTTAGTTTCTATTGGCACCGGTTTCTCCTTTGGAGTTTCAACTTCTACTGGAGCTTCTTCAATTACGGGCTCCGACTTCTCTTCCGATTCAATTTCAATTTTTGGTTCGGGCATCTTTACTTTCTTGGTAGAGCCCTTTTCAGGTTTTAATTCAACAGAAGCCGCAGGTTGAATTTTTGTAGGAATTTTATCTTCAATTGTAAGAGTTTTTTGAATCGGTTTTTGCGTCTTTTTCTTTTTTATTTTTGATGTCTTGACAGGTTTTGACTTTTTTTTCTTGGGTTTTTCTTTCATAGAAGGTTTTTTCGGGATTTCTTGGACGAGCTTATATCGAGTATCTTTTTTCGCCCCTTTTACCTTAATTTTATCTTGTAATTCAAGCCTTTTTAATTGTTTTTTAAATTGGGCACCTATCTTGCGGATCTCTTCTTTCGTCTCGCCTTTCTTTATCACTTTCTTGACCAGATCACCCAGTGATAACCATTCTTTGGATGAGCTTAATTCCTCTAAAGTCTGTAAAACGATATCTTGAGTTATTAGGGGCAAAAAATCACGTCCAAACTCTTCCGGTGAAGATTCAATTCAAACATGCTATAAACTCACGAAAACTTGTAAATACGTGATCAAAATTGAAGATTTTTTATTATTATAAATTACTTGGGAGTCCGAAATTTTTAAAATTTTAGAACATCAATTACACGGTACTTACACGGATGTTAAGGAAGCTTAACAGATGTCATGTCGTGACTGCAGGGGCTTTTTTACCTTGTAAGTCTTCTACAATTTTATCAATAATTTCTGATGCAACAAGTGCCTTCTGTTCTAAAGGAATGTGTTTATATGTTTTATCAGGGTTGATTATGTAGATTTCATTAGTTTCATTGACGAATCCTCGTTTTTCCTTACCCACGTCATTAGCCACCATTAAATTCAGGTTATATTTTATCATTCCCTTATATGCCTTATCAATCATTTCTTTCTCCGTAACGTTGAATTCAGCCTTAAATGCACAGATGTAAACGTCAGGATCGGTAATGCGGGCTTCTGAAACACATTTCGGCGTGGTTCTAAGCTTGAGTGTCAGACCACCTGGCTGCTTTGACCGGATTTTTGTACCAGTGTGGTGTTCTTCTGGAGTATAATCAGCGATTGCCGCCGCACAAACGAATGCATCATATTTTGTTTCTTTTAGTTCGCGAATTACTTCATTAATCAGCTGTTCCGTGCTTTCAATGTTTATTACTTTTACATTTTCATATGCGGGTGGTTCAACGGTTCCCTTGCCATACACAATCGTTACAAGATCTGCACCTCGTAACACGGCTTCTTGTGCGATGGCAATGCCCATTCTTCCAGATGAAGGATTGGTAATGAATCGTACTCCATCAATATATTCTCGCGTGGGACCTGCCGTGATGAGGATTTTCCTTCCGACCAAGTCCCTTTTTGGAACATTTTTGATAATCTTCATTACATCATTTACGATCTCGTTAACATGAGCAATCTTGGCTTTATTTTCTTCAATCCTTGGACCGAGAAAGGTCACTCCCAGCTCCTTCAAGGTCAGGATATTCTTTTTGACAATGGGATGATTATACATTGAATAATGCATCGCAGGAACAATTACAATGGGAATTTTTGCACCAAATCCAGTCGTCACGACCGTAGTTACGGGAGTATCATCTATTCCACAAGCTATTTTAGAGATAGTATTCGCCGTAGCAGGACAAATTAGGAGCAAGTCCACGTTATCCAAGACGTCACCCGCAAGTGCCACGTGTTCCACGCTACCCGTGAGTTCGGTAACGACGGGATTTCCCGATGCCCAATGCAACAAGTTCGGATTCATCAATTGTTGTGCGGCCTTCGACATTACTACATACGTTTCAGCACCTAATCGCATTAATTCTCGAATGATGTAAACCGTTTGAATAATTGCGACAGATCCCGTGACGCATATGCAAATTTTTTTTCCTGCTAACAAACCCTTGGGATCCATGATATCCTTAGAAGGATGACGTTTCTGCATGGTCATTCAATCCATTTAATGCTCATGTTTTTCTATCATATTACTGATTGAAAATAAGAATAAATAGTTTACCGTTTTTAAATGGCTGGAAAAAAAATGATAAAAAAAGGAAGAAGATTTTTGAAGTTCTTGTTAAGTTTTCGGTCTTAACGGCATCTAAGATCCGGAGTTTTTATCTATTGTCCTTTCTCTTTTTCTTTTCTTCTTCATCCTTGTGTAATAGTTCTTTGCCAAATTCCTTGATCGCAGAAATGAACCCTGCCAATAAGGTCGGGTCCACCGTTTCTTCAATCTTGAAGTTAAAAATATCAGTACTACTGTGCTTGTGGATCACGGTGAGGTATTGCAATTTTGCTAAATCCTTTACAGGAGCCAAGATTGCTTTCTTTTTGGCGGTTTTTCTTGCCTTCGATTTTCGACGCTGTCGGACAATA
>JALGVI010000051.1 GCA_029838215.1 Candidatus Helarchaeota archaeon
ATTTTAGACATTTCCATTTTTTATGTAAAATTTTTGGATCAACATTTATAAAGCTAAACACCTTAATATAATTCAGAAGATTCATCAAAAATAAGGTCCTGACATGAGACAGATTAAATTACCTGGAACGCTTTCCCTTGAGGAAGAAGATTTTCAAACCCTGTCAAGAAAAGGATTTATCATTGAAAGCATCATCGTGGATGCATTATTCAATGAGAACGTGGAAAATGCACTGGATCTTGATGGACTCCTTCAAGAATACTTTAAGTTGGATCTTACGGTTCGGAAACTCATGAAATATACCAAAACCGAACTCTTGGAATATAAGATCCTCAAAATATTGGAGTCAAATGGGGGTGTAATTCGTCTCAAGGACCTCACGAATGCATTGGATTATGTCCGTGCGAGCATCCATCAAGCACTGAAAACTCTTCGAGAAAAGAAATTTCTTTTAAAGGTAGATAAGGGTTCGTATGTTTTAACAGATGAAGGACGGACATATTTAGAACAGAAAATTAATGAATCGTGAAATATTTTTGATGAAAAACTAAGTAAACCGAAGGAAAGAAAAATGGTAGGACCAGTATTTGAAATTGGTGAAGCATTACTCGGATCGGGTGATGAAGTTGCCCACATCGATCTAATGATCGGTAGCCGAGACGGACCTGTAGGAATTGCCTTTGCGAATGCCCTATCCCAATTATCTGCAGGACACACTCCTCTATTAGCCGTCATCAGACCCAACCTCCCGCCCAAACCTTATACGCTCATCATTCCGAAGGTAACCGCCGTGAAAACCGGGGAAGGCGTGTCAAAGATATTCGGCGTTGGACAAGCCGCCGTGGCAAAAGCTATTGCAGATGCGGTTGAAGAAGGCGTGATTCCTCAAGATAAGTGCGATGAATGGGTCATTATTTGCAGCGTATTCATTTCACCTGCTGCAAAAAATGATCGAAAGCTCTATCATTATAATTATGGTGCAACCAAACTAGCGTTAAAACGTGCCATGGATAAATATCCCCCAATCGAGAAAATTCTATACGACAAAGACAGGGCCAAGCATCCCATCATGGGTTTCAAGGTACCACGTCTTTGGCGCCCCCCGTACTTGCAGATTGCACTCGATAATCCCAACATTAACGCTGCAAAACGCGTGATAAAGAATATGGCACAATCCGACCGTATCATTCTTGAAGCGGGCACGCCATTAGTCAAGCGATACGGTGTTAGCGTAATCGGTCAGCTTCGGGAAATTGCCAGAGATCAATTCATCATTGCTGATCTTAAAACTTTAGATGTTGGCAAGGTTGAAGTCGACATGGCATATGAAGAAACCGCAGATGCCGTCGTTGCATCGGGTCTGGCAGCCAAAAAATCTCTGGACAACTTCATCTATGAAAGCCATCGAGTCGGAATTTATAGCATGGTTGACATGATGGAAGTTTCTGATCCCCTGAAAAAATTGGAAGAACTCAAGGAATTGCCCGATGTTGTCATCCTACACAAGGGTATAGACACCGAAGCATCAGATTCGCAATTTGCAGAAGGCTCGGGTGAACTGAGCCTTAATACACGAGCCGGGCTTACAAAAGCATTGAAGGAAAAATATCCAAAATTGCTCGTGTCTGTTGCAGGTGGTATCCGACCTGAAACTGCCGTGGAAGCACTTAAAAACGGGGCTGATATTCTCATCGTGGGACGATACATAACGCAATCAAAAGACGTGGAACGATCTACCCGTGAATTCGTTCAACTACTTGCACGAACCGTTCCTGAAGCTCCTGGCGATATTGATCTATTTCGCGTCCACGAAGAATGATTCTTCCCCTTTTCTTTTTTTTCGATATTTAACTAAAATAAATGTGTGAAAAAGAATGATTCTTCCAGATCACGAAATATTGGACCTCATCCAGAAAAAAGAAATCATCATCGACCCTTTTGATAAAAATTCAGTTGGACCATGTTCTGTTGATCTACATCTGGATAGCGTTTTTAGCATGTTCCGAATGGGTATCGTTGTTGACTCAAAAAAGAAAGAATCCTCCTTAGAAAAGAACATTGAAACGCTTAATACTGAAGGAGCTCCATTCATCATTGCACCGAATCAATTTGTTTTAGCCAAAACCATTGAAGCGATAGCAATTCCAAAACACTTGGTCGCTACACTAGAAGGATTGTCATCTGTCGCTCGAGTGGGAATCATGGTGCATGCTGCAGGACTTGTAAATCCTGGAACTGGTATTAAAAAGCCCAGCACGCTTACATTGGAAATATCCTGTCACAATTCTTCTCCAGTCATTCTCCATCCAAAGCAGAAGATAGTTCAAATAATCTTTCATCAACTAAATAGCCCTGCACGAATCGGATATGACGAGCGCCCCGGATCAAAATACGTGGGACAACAAGACCGAATTCTGATATGAAGAATGGAACCGACCTAATCTCCGGTAAGGGTCACTATAAGCTCTCGACTTCGCCCTCGCGTGTCTAACTCGAGAAAGGCGATTTGCTGCCAAGTCCCGTGCACCAATCTTCCGTTCCTAATTGGAAGCGTGATGTCAGGACCAATTAAGGAAGCTCGAACGTGCGAACGTCCGTTATCATCGTGCCAAGTTTCATGATGAGCATAATATAGGTCTTTGGGTGATATTCGTTCTAATAAATCTGGAAAATCCTTTTTTAAACCCGGTTCATACTCTATTGCTATTAAAGCACCCGTTGCCCCTGCAACGAACACGTGACATATTCCTGCGTTCAATTTCGATCTGCTCACGATTGATTCAAGCTCGTCGGTTATGTTTATCATGTCCAATTCTTTTTTGGAGTGAATTGAAATCGTATCGGTTATCGTGACCATTTTAATTCCCTCATGTTAATCAAATAACTTCTTCGCTAATTCCCGAAGGCTATCAACGCCACGGATCTCATCATTAAAAAGAGGTACTTCAATCAAGTTAAAATCATCATATATGTCTCTGATTTCTTCAAGATGTCGTTGTTGCATTGCTCGGCGAGATTTACAGAAATTACAATCCAATACCTCGGGAAAGAGCTGATTCACGATTATTGTATTAACGGGAATTTCATATTCGTAAAGAGCTTGCAGGAGTCTTTCTGTCTCATAGATCGCCATCGCTTCCGAAATCATGACAATTACGAAAGCCGTTTTTTCGGGTGAACTTAACTCTTTTCCCGCTTCTTCAATTGTTCTTTGTAACTCTTGCATCTGATCAATGGTGGCGATTTCATCGGCTTCACCACGTTTAAAGAGAGTCTTGAATTTTCCCCAAATCTTACTCATTTGCAACCGAACCTTAATGATCTTGCCAAAAAAACTGTTCAGGAGATCTGGCAAGCCGAGTAATCGAAGTGTGTGACCAGTTGGAGCCGTATCAAAAATGACCAAGTCATGTTCGGCTTTTTGAACGAACTCCAAGACCTTTGCAAAGGCCAAAGTCTCATCTGAACCAGGGGGTGTCATGTCTGTAATGTCTTCAAAACCCTCCATCATTGGAGCCAGCTCGCTCGGAATTTGTTGCGAGCTTTCCTGCATCGCTTTTTGATATTCCGCATATTCTTTTGCAGGATTTATTTCAAGCCCAAACAAGTTCTCGAAACCCTTTATATGGACCACTTCACCACCGCTCAAGTCTTGATCAAAACTATCACTAAGCGAATGTGCAGGGTCCGTAGAGAGAATGAGAATCTTCTTTTCAGGATGAGTTTCTGCAACCCATATCGCTGTAGCCGCACTGCAAGAAGTCTTTCCGACTCCTCCTTTACCACCGAACAGGAGAAACCGCAAATTTTCCTGCTCTTCAAATAATCTCTTGAGAGACATGAACATCAACAACAACTTGACATCTGGAATCATTCAATTTCTTACTTCCTGAAATACGGCAATTTTTCTTTTAAAATTTCGCCATTCTATCCAGCAAGAATTTCAAATGACGGATTTTTCGCAAATTTCCTCTTGACTCGAGGCTTTAGCAAGAAATTAACAACTTGTTACAAATATAAATCAAAAAAATAAAAAATCGGACTAATTTTTTCAGCTTTTTTTACTTAAAAATTATAAATTTTTTATCTTTTTCAGCCATAGATCCTAGTAAAGAAACAGAATGGGGTTGTAGACTTGATAAATAAGAATGAGAAAGTGCGAATATTAATGAACGTATTGGACTGGCAAGTACAATATGAATTCCTGAAGAAAAATGGAATTCCACTCCGAAATTTCAACTTTGAAAATAAGTACCATGCAGAACAAAACGAAATTTTCAAAAAAACTCTTCAAAACGCCTGATAAACACGAATCGCATTTCTTGCCACTTGAATACAAATCTTCATTATTTCTTTATTTGGTTGATTTTCTTAACGGATAATTTATTTTAAGTTAGTTCTCATTAACGTGATTATTCAAGATGCTTATTTACAATAATCTTGTTTCGTGCATGAAACGATTATGGTGTTGGCACGTTGGAAGAAGGGATTCAAAGCAAATTTCGCAGGATACGTTCAATAGATCTCTTTAGGGGATTTGCCATGACCATGCTGCTATGGTCGCATACTATTTGGTCATTGTCGTATGAAATGGTTCATGCCGAGGTATATTTCATCATAATCCTGACGGATTGGTTTGCGGTACTGGCGGCTCCGATCTTTTTCGTGACCGTGGGTATCGTCGTGCCGATTTCCGTTGAAAAACGTCGAAAGAAGAAATATTCTGAAATTTCTCTTTTTTGGCATGAAGTGAAACGATTTCTATTTTTGGCAGGCATTGGCATTCTATATAACTTCACGCTAGCACCGTGGATTTTTAACCCTCTACTCAACCAACCCCTAGAAATATTTCTAAATATTTGGCAGTGCATCTTAGATTGGAGTCTTCTTCATTCCATTGGTCTTTTCGTGATCATTTGCTATCTACTGACGAAAATCTCTCCAAAATACAAGGTCATCACGTTAATTGGACTGTGTATCGGTTCCTTGTTTTTTAGTCACGTTCTTCCTTTGATGAATTCGTTCATTTTTCACGTCCCTTTTAATAGCTATAACATGTTTGAAAATCTTTGGTTTCTTCGTGATTTCATCAATTATCGCATTCTAATCTTGCAAGGAAATCCACTTCTCATCGTCGGTGCATCTATTGCATCCATTGTTTATCTGGGTCACGTTCCCATCTTTCCGTGGTTGATATTCTGCGTTATCGGAACATTTGTTGGAGACCTCATCCTTGAGTTACAAAAGACCAAAAATCAGGATGATTTTAAGAAAAAAATCTATCGAATGTCCATCATTTTAATATGCGCGGGATTCCAAATTGAACCGGTAACATGGTTTTGGAGCCCGTTTTTCATTGAACCTTTGTTTTATACGTTCACGATGACTGGTTGCGTGCTACTGATTTTTTATGTTCTGGTGTGGTATGAAGACATTAAAAACCTGCATTCCTCAATTTTTGGCTGGATCCGAAACGTCGGACGGCTTCCATTGACTTTCATCCTCATGCATACGAACATCATTCTCATGCTTTTCAAATTCTTAGACCTTTTTCTGGGAATTCCGATTTGGAACCAACTTACATTCCCGTATTTCCTCCTTCCAACCGCTGGAATTCTAATGATGTTTTTCTTACTCGCTTGGTATTGGCAAAAATACGATTTTAAATACAGCATCGAATGGTTTCAGACTCTTCTCTAATGCTCCAAAAATGAGATGAAAGGAAAATTCTTTATGTATCCGATAACATAAAAAAAGTAGTATCGGATATTTTGCGAAGTACACGCCCTATTCGAATACATCCACCCTTTCGTGGAAGGAAATGGACGGACAGGCAGGATCTTATTGAATTTAATGCTGATGCAACGGGGATTCCTTCCCGTGACAATTCAGAATGATGAGCGAAACGCTTACATGAGAGCATTAAATAGTGCCGATCACGGAAATTTAGATCCATTAGAAACGCTTCTCTTGAAATGTGAAGAAAGAACCCTAGATTTCTATCTGGAAGCTCTTACACCAAATTATAAGCCACCTAAATATCAAAAATTGTCCGAACTTGCAAAGTACTTCTCATTTTTCCCTGATTATATCAGGTTATTAATCAGACAAGGAAAGATACACGGGAAAAAAGTCGGAAAGACGTGGTTCACAACAAAAAAAGCCATCCAATCATATATAGATTCGGTCAAGAAAAAAGGAACCTCAAAGCAACAAGATTGATCAAAATTTTATTAAAAAAAGATGTTTTTTAATTAACGTACCATTAATAACTTGGTTTGGTATCGAACGTGGAAGCTGAAGAAGGAAAAATTCGAAGGATCCAATCCGCAGACCTTTTCAGAGGCATTGCGGTCGTTGTCATGATCTGGGCTCATACACTATGGTATTTTTCATATGAATTCAGGATTTATTTTATTCCCACGTCAATTATTATTCTTATATTTACTGATACAATTGCAATTATTGGTTCGCCTTTTTTCTTTCTCGGTATTGGTATTGCGATTACTTTTTCCGTGGAAAAACGTCGTAGAAAAGGTCAAGACGAAAAGGGCATATTTTTTCATCAGTTCTCACGCGGATTATTTTTAATTGGCGTGGGTTACCTTTTCACTTATACCTTAAAACCATGGCTTTACCTTCTCTATTGGAATGATCCTATTTATCTATGGGCACGTTTATTCAATGGATTATTTTACTGGAGTATTTTTCATTCCATCGGGTTATTCATCATCTTCTGCTATGCCATTTCATACTTATCCCGCAGGAATAAGATTATCGTGCTTATTGGTCTTTTAGCTGGGACTTATTTCATCAGTCATGGATTACCATTTTTAGCAACACTCCTGTTTCACGTTCCGTATCAAAGCCTCAACATGTTTTTCAATTTTTGGTTGATCCAAAATCACGTGGACCTCTCGGCGTTATTTCTGCAGGGTAATTGGTTTCTTATCGTGGGTGGGTTTCTGGCTACGATCGCTTATTTGGGTCACATTCCCATTTTTCCATGGCTTTCTTTCTGCGTTATTGGATTAATTCTGGGAGAAGTCATATTAAATGCACATAAGAGCGGTGATCTTAAAAAATTGAAGAAAAGTATCAACGGAATGGGCTTGATATTCATCGGTTTGGGTACCTGTGTCTTATTAATCACTTGGATTTGGAGTCCTTTTTTCTTAGATCCCGTGTTTTATACGTTGATTTCCGTGGGATTCAATCTATTCATATTTTATTTTTGCGTGTGGGTTGAAGACATTCAAAAAACAAGTGCAAGATTCTTTAGATGGATAAAAAATACCGCACCTCTTTCGTTAACTTTAGTATTGCTACACAATAACGTGGCACTAAATATTTTCATGTTCATTAATGATGTATTGAGGGTTCCGCTCCATCAACAGTTTCCCTTTCCATTATTTCTCATACCGACTGCCACGGTCACTTGTTTATTTATCCTTCTTGCTCAATTTTGGAAAAAATACGAGAATCGATATTCCTTAGAATGGATTCAATCAAAGCTTTAAACCATTAGTAACGGCCGTATTTCATACCAAATTCGACCATTGCCTTAATTTTTTCTAATGGAACATCATGGGGGAACGAATGTTGGTTCATCAGCACGTATCGGGATTTGGTCAATCCTTCCGTTCCAGATAAAATGGACTCTTTTACCGCTTCCTCAATTCTTGCAAGTGTCCAATCAACAAATTCGATATTATTCAGGTTACCAAATAATGTTATTTTCTCTTTAGATAATCTCTTGCATTCCGAAAGGTCGTCATCACTGCTTAGCGTGATTCCAATGATGCCTGTTTGAGTGATATCTTCCACCACAGGTTGGAATGTTCCTCCTGCACCGCCCAATATAATGGGTGCTTTAATACTCGTTGCTAACTTCTTGTAAACTGGGACAACCATGTCTTGAAAGACATCTGGCGGAAGAATTGTTGTTGAGACCATCCCATCAATCAACACGAGTAGGTCCACGCCCAATTCTATTTGAATATTTGCCCATTCAATTGTAAATGGGATGATCTTATCGAGCACTTGCTTGAAGAGCTTGGGTTCTACTAATAATGTCTCCAACCAATGCATTGCATCGAAAAAGAATGTCGGGAGTGAGAACGGACCTGAAAGAGCTCCCACTATCGGAACTGTTCCCTTTAATGAACTTTTTGCAAAAAGTTGAATCGCTTTGCGGGGCTCATCGAATGCAGGGGAATCATTAATTGATGGTGTCTCATGAGATAATACATCCTTTGGCTCTTTAAAAGCGAATTTTTCAAGATTTGGAGAACCATCGGAAAAAAATAAAGCCGTTGCTCCCCACGGTTCTGCATCTTTAACTAAATAAAAAAAAGCCAGCACGAAATCGTGTCCCAATATGGCTCGAAGTTTCTGTTGTCCTTGAAAAATGTATTCGCCATTCTTGTAGAGCTCGGGCAATGAGATATTAAGAACATCTGCGGATTTGCTTGTCGTGAGTGGAAAGATGGGCACGCGATCAGGCAGACCTCCCTTTACTGTTGTCAAAACGCGTTCGAGAGGACTCATCGAATCTGTCATGTTTGATAGATTTTTTATTGTGAAACATCCCCCTTAATAAGTATATTTAGTGCACCCACGGCAGAATCTGATGTAAAATCGGCATTAATCTTTTTATATAAATCAGGATAGAATCTGAATGGAGCCCCACCAACCACGACCTTAATATCAGTTAAATTCTTGGCTTCAAGTTCGTCAACGATCTTTTTAATACCTAAAGCCGTGTTATACATCATCGCACTTACATAAATCCACTTTGCTCCTTCTTTTCGTGCAATTTTGACGAATTCTGAAGCTGTCACACCTACTCCAAGATCAATTACTTCAAATCCGTGAGCCTGTAAGAAAACCTTGACTATCTCCTTGCCCAAGGCATGATGATCTTGAAAAATATTACCAATAATTACTTTATTCTTGCTTATTCTATCCGTGCCATTCTGAAGTGCCGATTTCTCGAGCTCGGGTTTCAGGAGCTTAAGGGCATCTTCAGCAATTTTTGTAGCCGCAAGTATTTGAAAAGCGGAAATTTGTTTGTACCCTTCTTCCTCAAATGATTGTAAATTGTCTAAAGTTTTTCCAATCACGTTTATCAGGATTTCTCGGGGAGGAACTTTATTTAGTCCTTTTCTTATGGCATCAAGAGCCTCTTTATACTTTCTAGACCTTGTAAGATTGAAAAACTCTTCATATAATCTATTAACTTCCATTTTTTTTCTCCCAATAATGCTTCTATAATCTAATCTGTAATGAAATTCCAAATTGCCTTGACTTTTTCTTCTATGAGTGAATCGCTTGGAAGAAGATCCGGTGAAAACTTGATCAAGATGCTTTGTTTACCATTAAGATAAAGTCTTAGTGTTCCTGTTTCTCCTTTAATATCCAATTCGTCTAATCCCAAGTCAAAGCCTATATCTGATCTGGCTTTATTAATAGCTTTAAAGATTCTTTTCAATCGTCCGCTTTCGCTAAAATCGTGATACTTGACTTCAATTCCGTCATAAATGGCTAAACCTTCTACTTCAAGTAAATCCCTGATTGATTCTACTGCTTCCTCAAAATTGTTGACAATACTCATGAAAATCGATCTCACTGATTAATTTTTTCAAGTTTGCTTAATTGCTTCCTCGACTGCATCTCTTGTCGTGCCAATAATTCCAATCTTGGTGCCGTTTGTTTGCTTCAAGGCCATGTGGAATTTCAACGTTTTTCCGATGAAGTAAGAATTTGAACTGTTTAAAAGAAGTTTTTCTAAAGAAACGAGCATTGGAATCAGGCTTTGAAGAGTTCTATTCAAATAAGGCGAAGAAATAAACACCTGAATTTCAAAGTCATCAAGGCTATCGTTAACATAGGTTTGAATACCATTTTCTTGGGATTCAATTACGGTCAAAGATAATATTTCGGGATTCTTGAAAATGTCCTTGACTTTAAGTTCGTAATGTTTGGCTTCCCAAGTTATAATGCGTGCCGATATTTTCTTCTCGCCTCTTTGGCAGATCATCGACAAAGTGGGTAAAAACGGCTTGAAAAACGAATGATTACCTCTCCAATTCTTGATATCCTTTTCTGTATAATGGTCCAAAAATGCATCATTTAGATGCTGAAAAAGAATCCGTATTTCGTCCAACGGAACTCTTGAATCATGTAGAATTATAATGGAAAATTCTGAGCTCTTACAAGAATATGAAAAAGACAGTTTAGATAATTGAATTGATTGAATTTCTCCAACTTCTTCTAACTCTGTAGAAAAAGACCGAACTGCTTCAAGATATCCGGAAACAAGTGATCCACTATCTCCCAAATCACGCAAGGAAAATAATAACGTGCCACCCGTCTTAATAAACAGGACGTTGTGGATTAAAGTTTCCGAATCTGCCATGACGAAAACCTTCCTTGTACCAATAATGATCTTGAAATTGGCATCATATTAATCTGATCTATTAAAATCACCGAGTGGTCATTTGTGTGGTCATTTTCGAAAGATTTTAAACTCAGAAAATCGTCTATCTTTATGATCGCATGTCAAATTCTACTGCAATTCTCGTGTATTTAAAAACAAACGTTCACGATCACTGGAACTTTCTTCTACACTTGGCAGAGTTGAAGAATCTTTCCCGCACGTTAGGTTATGATGTAATTGACACGATCGTTCAGACTCGTATCAAGCCAACGTCTTCTTTTCTCATTGGAAAGGGAAAACTGAAAGAATTGCAGGAGATCATTCAGTCCAAGGACATACAAGTCGTCATTTTCTATCAAGTTTTAAGCTCAAAACAAAAGTTGAACCTAAAACGAGCTCTTTCCACTTTATGGGATGTCGAAGTCTTCGATCGTCATGAATTAGCATTAAAAATCTTCGAACAACAGGCAACGGATAAATTATCGAAAATACAAATTCAAATGGCAACCCTTAGAAAAGAATTTCCATTTCATAAGCTTCGTGCATCTATAAAATATCACGAGGCAGGACGAACAGGAGTTGGACGACATGGGGCTGGAGAGTATCCGTTTCATTCAAAAGTGAAAAGTATGAACAAAAGAATCTCCAATTTACAACATCAAATCAGTATAATGAAGAAGAAAAAATTGGAGAACCTCCAAAAACGAAAAAAAATATTGCACGGTGGAAAAATCGTTTGTATATGCGGTTTCTACAACGCAGGAAAAACTACGCTTTTTAATGCCTTGACAGGTCTTGAAAAACCCGTATCGGATCGCCCCTTTACAACTTTATCAAGTAAATATGCACGGAGTCTAAAAAATAGCTCAAGCCTTATGTTCGTTGATACTATCGGATTTATCCTGAATTTTGATATTTCGCTCATTGAAAGCTTCCAGCTCAACGTGATGGACATGGTCAATGCAGACCGCGTTCTTTTGCTAACCAGTCTTGAAGATGAAGAACACCTCTTAAAGATGAAACTAAGATACGGATTAAAAACGCTATCGCGTTTGGGAGTTGAGCATGATAAAATTCTCCTCGTCTTTAACAAGCTAGATCTTCTTCAAAAGACGCTATCTTTGGGACAAAAACTTGACGAAATTGGAAAATTAAATATTGATCTTCCGTGGATAGTTATCTCTGCGAAAAAACGTGTTAATTTAAATCAGTTAATTTCCTTAATAGAAAATGGCAAGCGAGATTTGGCTTTACAAGCTTCAATGGAGTTGAGTGAATGGCATCCGTGAGTGATCATCGAGATTATGAGATAGAGGATACTGTCATACTTATCGATGCAAGCCGAAGCATGGCACGTAAAGACTTCATCCCACAAGAACCTCGTATAAATGCAATCAAACCCGCTTTAATCGAATGGGTAAAGAGAAAAAATCGCATTGATGCTGCGGATAATTATGCCGTTGTCCGCTTTGGTTCTGAAGCCGAGCTATTGGTAGATTATACAAACGATATCGAAACGGTAATTAATGCAATTCAAAACCTGCGAATCGGGGGACAAACCAATCTCGGAGAAGGATTTGCAACAGCATTACAGGTAATTATAAAAAAAATGCAGAAAGCAGGGGACACGCAGAGCGGAGGCAATGTAAATCGCCTGCTCATCGTTTCTGATGGCAAGCCAAAACTTGATATAAGGGACCCCATTGAGTTGGCGAAAGCCGCTGCCGAATTAGGTATCATAATTGATGCAATCGAAATCTCCTCTTTTGTTCAGAAATCGAGTTTTGCGGGTGTTTTGGAATCAATGACTGTACTAGGCGAGTATTATCACGTCACGACAACAAAAATGTTGGATCTTGCCATTCGGTCATTACTTCATAAAAAAGACGTTTTTGAATTGAAAAAAACAATTCCAAGGTTATCACTGATAGCGGCTGATACACTCGATTTAACGATTCTTTCGGAAGAGATGAAGCGAAAAGTAGAAGAACTGAAAGGAGTGAAGCTTGACAGGTGTGCAATATGCCGTTCTGATCATGTAAAAGAATATGGACCCGAAACTATTCGTCTTTGTTTCTATTGTAAAACACCCGTCCACGCATATTGTGCTGATCAGTGGGCAAAAGAGAGTAAGATGAAAGAAGCAGGTGTATTTCGCTGTCCGCATTGCCTATTTCTATTAAAAATCCCAATAATTGATGAACGAGCCAAACAAGATGAGATGACGGAAGATAGTTCGGTTCAAGCTCCCGACATTTCATCACCGAGCAAACCACAAAGGTCTGAGAGTTCATCCGATGATGCAGCTCAACAAGAAAAAACCGTTTCTCAAGCAAAAACCGCCAAAGTTGGGGATTTCATCATTGATGGCGATAAACTCAAGTTAAAAACCGCGATACGCGGCGAAGAAAAATTGATTTTCTTAAACTGGGAACGCTTTGGAGATGACAGTTGCCGCTGTTATCTCATGGCAGATGGCGAAGAACAACCACTCTGCAAGGAATTTAAACCGATAATTAACTGGTCTGGTCTGACTTGTACTGGCTTTCTCATTAAAGATCCCGTTGGGTGGTTTACACGAAAAGCCGATCCTAATTACGGACTATTCATACTTGATTTAAATGGTTTAGAAGAATGGTGTGAAAGCGTCCTAGCTGACATAACCTCCATCAGAAGAATCATCAAGGAACACCCTGAAATCTCATTTGGTTCAGACCGCTTGACTGATTTTCAGTTTGAAGCAAATGTAAGTTTTGCAGAACCGGTGGACGCATCTGACCGCAACACGTTAGATGGTAATCTTCTAATGGGTGCAAAAACCTACATCAACCTGTTTGATGAGACAATAAAAGCATCGATGTCGGCTGATATGCCCAAAAGACACGCTGGACCGCAAGCCGTGCAGCCATCAGCTGTCAATAGAGCCGGGGCTCCAACATCTTCTGTTGCTTCAGGATCATCGATGGCTTCATCATTTGCTAAACAACTACAAAACGTGAAGCAAGTCCCGTTAGATCGCTTAGCCAGCCAATTAGGCATAAACGAGAGAGATCTGGCCAAGCAATTGATGCTACTAATCAAGAAAGGAGAATTACCTGGATTCTTCTTGCGTGATGGCAAGTTAATGAAAAAATAACAAAAAATAAAATTCATTCTTTTAATAAAACCATGTCTTGTGAATGAGTTTCCAAATCTAGCATCGCCATGTAAGAACGACCACAGCAATGCAGTTTTTTTTCCAGTTTTCGACCATTTAGGTTCATATAATCCATTAAATAACGTTTTTGACAGGATGGACAGATAAATACGTCTCTAAAAGTCATCTTCATGTCAAGATCCCATGGATCAAACAATTTCGAGCGAATCTTAAGTTGCGCCATAGAATCTATTGTCCAAAAACGAAAAATTTGTTTTGCAGTCAATTCCTTTAATTGAAATTTTAATGGTCTCGTTAGCCAAAAATATTTCTTTTTAACAGGCAAACGCATGTAATGATGATCCCAAGCCACCACGGCAAGTATGATCTCATCTCTCTTAGAGCGAGGTTCAAATACCTGACTCCAATGATGCCCCTTGTCGTAAATCAAGTATTTCACGTGGTCCTTCTCGTCTAAAAACACGAAAAAGGCATGATAATCGTGTTTATGCGGAGGAAATTTCTGAAAATTGTAAAAAAGAAGAAATTGAATGCAAGTCTCGCCAAGATGCGGATTTTTAAGGATTCGAAAAAAAAGGAACTCACCACTGTTAGGATTTGGGTTACCGCAAAGAGCGCGACGTAAATACAACTTAAAATTTGGAAAATTTAAATCAGAAATGGCTTTTCTATCATGCGAAATTTCGTAATCTTGTTTGGCAACGGAGTAGGAGCGTGTCATTCCAATCATTGAATCCGGTTCGTTATATTCAGATACTTATATTTTGAAATATTAATTTATAACATGTCCGACATACTAAAATAAAAAAGGACTTGAGCGCCACATGAAAGATGTTGTAATAATAGGTGCGGGAATAACTGGTTGCTCGACTGCTCGGAATTTGGCTCGCTTTGAACTGGATACACTCGTCTTAGACGCCGCTGCGGACGTTTCTGCTGGTACAACGAAAGCGAATTCGGGCATCATACATGCCGGTTATGGCACGAAACCGGGAACCCTAAAAGCCAGGCTAAACGTTTTATCTCAACCAATGTTTGATAAGGTTTGTGCTGAATTGGGAGTTCCTTTCAAGAGGATTGGCTCACTTGTCGTGTCCATCCAAGAGAATGGCTTGAAAACATTAGAACAGCTCCAAGCCCAGGGAAACGAAAATGGCGTTTTTACAGAAATCATAACAGATCCTGAAGTCATTCGCACGATGGAACCGAGCCTGTCCGAAAACGTAAATGGAATTCTTTTTGCACCACGCGCTGCAATAGTTTCTCCTTATGAATTAGCAATCGCAATGGCTCAAAATGCAGCAATGAATGGCGTGAAATTTCAATTTAATGCCGAGGTCACGGCTATTGATAAAAAAACGGACTACCTCGTGGTGAAACATTCAGGCGGTACCGTGGAAGCTCGATTCGTGTTGAATTGCGCGGGAGTTCATGCAGATGACGTGTCAAGGATGGTGGGTCTGGATTATTTCAAGATCATGCCACGTCGTGGTGAATACGTCCTTTTTGATAAGCATGCTTTCAACATAAATCACACGCTTTTTTCACTTCCGAGTAAAAATACGAAAGGTGTTTTGATCGGACCGACAACGGGAGACACCGTGTACGTGGGTCCTAATGCCGAAAACATAGAAGATAAAGAAGACACTTCAACTACAAGAAGAGGATTGGATTTCATCCTGAAAAGTGCAAGAATGATGGTGCCAACGCTCCCAATCAAGCAGGTCATACGTAGTTATGCAGGTCTTCGACCCGTATCGGATACTAATGATTTTATTATTGAGACCACGGACGTGCCGGGCTTTATTAACGTTGCAGGAATTCAATCTCCTGGATTATCTGCATGTTTGGCTATTGCTGAGATGGTCACGAGCATTCTTCAAGATTGTGGATGTAAAATGCAGCCTAATAAAGGATTTAACCCACACAGACCCCGGTGGTCACATTTTGCTAATCTATCCCATGAGGAAATGGATGAATTGGTGAAAAAAAATCCTCAATTTGGTCGTGTTGTCTGTCGCTGCGAAACGGTTACTGAAGGCGAGATTGTTAAATCGTTACAAGGTCCAATAGGTGCAACGACTCTCGATGGCGTGAAATTCAGGACGCGTGCAGGCATGGGTCGATGCCAAGGCGGTTTTTGCACCTCTCGCGTGATAAAGATAATCGAACGAGAACTCAAGATACCGCTTGAAAAAATCACGAAAAATGGACCAAGATCGCCCTTATTCATGGGAAGGACAAAAGAAATTCTGAAGGAGGAAAAGACCGATGAAGATAATTGAAGAAGACGTGGTGATAATCGGCGGTGGTCCGGCGGGACTCGCAGCAGGCATTACAGCAAAAGAAAAAGGCGTGGACCCCCTCATTCTCGAACGAGACTTTGAACTCGGTGGCATTCTCCATCAATGCATCCATAATGGATTCGGCTTGAAGACGTTCAAGGAAGAACTGACAGGACCTGAATATGCACAAAGATACATGAACCGAGTTAAGGAGATGGGAGTCCGATTCAAGCTCAACACGATGGTTCTCGAAATAACCCGTAATCTTGAAGTTTTTGCAATTAATGACGTTGATGGCATCTTCAAGATCAATGCACGTGCAATAATCCTAGCAATGGGATGCCGAGAACGAACGCGAGAATCTTTAAACATTCCTGGATTCCGCCCTGCAGGCATATACACGGCAGGACTCGCACAACGCCTCGTTAACATCGAAGGCGTCATTCCCGGACGACGAATAGTAATCCTCGGCTCCGGCGATATCGGAATGATAATGGCCCGACGACTGACTTTGGAAGGTTGCAAGGTGGAAGCAGTCGTGGAAATCATGCCTTATCCAAATGGATTGATCAGGAATCTCGTGCAATGCCTTCATGATTTCGACATTCCGCTTCTCTTGAGTCACACGATAATAAAAATTCATGGAAAGGAGCGAGTCACTGGAGTAACAATGGCTGAAGTTGGGAAAGATTGGAACCCAATAGCAGGCACGGAAAAATTCATTGAGTGCGACACGGTCCTATTCTCCGTCGGTCTAATTCCGGAAAATGAACTCTCATTACAAGCAGGCATAAAGCTTAATGATCGCACCCGAGGACCGATCGTAAATGAGCTGCTTGAAACTTCAATTCCGGGTATTTTTGCGTGCGGGAACGTATTGCAGGTTCATGATATCGTGGATAATGTGACCGAAGAAGCCGTCCGCGCAGGCAAGTCTGCAGCAGAATTCGTCAAATCAGAACCGAAAAAGCCCAAACACCAGCTCCATTGTTGGTCCGGCAGGAATATCTCTTTCGTCGTGCCACAATTGATCGATCAAGATGCTTTCATGGAAGGAGCAGAGTTTCACATGAGGGTCCGCGAGCCGGAAGATGATGTCACCGTGCAGATTAAATCAGGAGACACAATGCTCTACAAGAGAAAAGTCAGGTTCGCCCGTCCAGGTGAGATGATCATTCTCAAGACACCAAAGATCAAGGAAGCCATTCAAACGGAAAACTTGATCTTCGAGGTAGTTCCAACAGAGAAACAGGAGGAAATAAAAGCATGAAAAAGACATTCACGTGCATTACTTGCCCTCAAGGATGTCTTGTGACCGTAGAAGAAAAAGATGGAGACTTGCTCGTTACTGGTAACAAGTGCAAGCGCGGGGAAAAATATGCAAGAGAAGAATTCACGCATCCGAAAAGAATTCTCACTACAACGGTGCGCGTGAGAAATGGAGTCATTCCCTTAATACCCGTCCGAACGAGAGATGGCATTCCAAAAGAGCGCATTTTTCAATGCATGAGAGAAACCGCAAATGTCATCGTGGATGCTCCAATTAAGATGGGTCAAGTCGTAGTCGCTAACCTATGCGATACTGGCATCGATTTGATCGCCTCTCGAGACGTCAAGCCTTCCTGACATCGATGAGAATTATCGGTCATAGATGATGTTTTGAAAAAATTCAAATATGATCGGAAAGGACAAATATTATCTAATTAAAAAAATCAACGAATTTATAGTGAAAAATCATGTCATTTTTTGATAAATTAAAATCTGACCTATTTGGAGATATCTCTGCAATTGAAACCTTAAAAAACAAGGAAGCCGATATTTTCAAAGCCAAAAAGAAATTAGCAAGGGAAGAGTTAGAAGGGATCGAAGCATTACGTGAGTGGTCCGAAGCTGAACAATCCGATAGTCTAAAAACAGCCGTTGAAAAATATTATGATACGAAAAAAGATATTATTGAAGCATATCAGGATATGATCGACAAGTGTCTGGGAGATTACGTGGGTGCCCTTGAAAGAATTGCGCAAAAAGTCGAGTTATTAACCGAGGCAACCAATGCTAAGATTAAAACTGAGAAAAAAATCGAAAAAACAAGAGACAAATTGGATAAGAAAAAATTCGATTTGGAAAAAGCACAAGCATCTGGAAAAGGAGATAAAATCCGCAAAAAAGAATTAGAAGTAGAAAAAATAAAGACGGAATTAACGGGTCTTGAAAAGGATTTAGATGGAATCTCGAAAAAAGTGGATGAACTCAAGGAAGAAGTAGAAGAATACAAGTATAAGACTTTGCGAGAAGCACTTTCAGAACGATCCAAGCACGAACGGGAATATATGGACGTTGCAAAAAAGATCTTTGATGCATACGATAATCTCATAGAGAGCATTCCAGAGAAATAAAGATATATAATCAGATTTTTTTTATTTTTTCATTTTGACGAAAAATCGGGTGAGTGGGTTGAGAGGTATTTTATTTCAGGAAGTAAAATCAATAATCGTAAAAGATGATCTTCCTAAACCAAAGATCAAAAAAGATGAGGTTCTCGTTCGGGTAAAAAAGTGCGGTATCTGTGGCTCTGACATAGAATCTTATTTAACGGGGGCACTAATGCTAACGGGCATCACCCTCGGGCACGAATTTGCTGGAGAAATCGTAGAAGTCGGAGAAGCCGTGAAAAAATGGCAAGTTGGCGACCGCGTCACTGCGAACCCTAACTTACCATGTAACAAGTGCTACTGGTGCAAAAGAAATTTGGAAAACATGTGCAAGAATATTGGCGGTTTGGGACTGACCGTGAATGGGGCACTTGCAGAATATATTTCGGTGAAGCAAGACCGGTTATATCGTTTAACTGATGACATTTCTTTTGAAGAAGGTGCTTCCGTAGAACCCGTTGCTGTTTCCGTATTCGCCGTGCAAGCTTCGGGGTTTAAAATCGGCGAAAATGCTGCGGTTCTCGGAGCGGGAACCGTGGGACTCTATACCATTCAAGTTCTAAATGCTAGCGGCGCAAGCGACGTGTTCGTGATAGAACCGGTTGAACCTCAAGCCAAACGTGCACTTGAAGTGGGAGCCACGCAGATTTTTGAGCCGAAAAATTGGAGTAAGATCAACAAGTTGACAAAAAAAATCGGTCCAGATCACGTGTTTGATTGTGCCGGCGTGCCGCAAACATACATGGATTCCTTGAAACTGGTGAGAACTGGAGGAACAATCACGGTCGTAGGCATTCACGCAGAACCATTTGAGATGAAGGGCTTTCATCAGCTTGCATTAAAAAACATAACGATGAAAGGAACTTATTGTTACACTCAAGATAGTTTTAAAACTGCTCTGGGATTGTTGGAGAAAAAGAAGATTGATATAAAACCAGTCATAACAAAACGAATAACCTTGGATGAAGTCCCTGAAGCATTCGAAATTCTTACAAAACCAAACAATACTGAAGTAAAAATCATGGTAGAACCCTGAAATCACGTTCTTTTTTTTACGATTCTTCCTTTTTTTTTCATTTGATTTCATTTTTTGCATTCAAATCTAAAAAATTTTTAAGAACAATTGACTATTTGGCTCACAAAACATGCAATTCATTTCCTGAGTTAATTTATGTTTAATTCTTTTTCGAGGTCAAAAAATGACAAGTGAGAAGGACAAGCCAGATTTATATTGGTTGTTTAGTCCGAGAACAATTGCGGTGGTAGGTGCCACGAAGAATATAAGTAAGGTTGGAGGACAGGTAATAAATAATTTGAGAATAGGAGGATATAAAGGAAAAGTCTTTCCGATCCATCCCAAGCATGATAAAATTTTTGGCTGGACAGTACATAAATCCGTTAAAAATGTGTCTGAGCCATTGGATCTGGTCGTTTCTGTCATTCCAAACCATAAAACTGCACCAATTGTTGAAGAATGCGTCGAAATTGGAGCAAAATTCGTTCAAATCATTACTGCAGGATTTCAAGAGATCGCGAGCTTTGAACCGGAAGCAATGAAATATCAAGATGAAATTACAAAATCTCTGAAGCGCGCGAAAGGAACGACACGAATCATTGGTCCAAATTGCATGGGAATAACGTCCACGGGTTCGAATTTAAACGCCATGATGGGTTTTCTTCCACTCGCAAAAAGCCTTGATGGCTTTAACATTAGCATCACGAGCCAAAGCGGAACTTGGACGTGGAATGTCGTCAATTTCGCAAACAGTCACGGCATAGGAATTGCAAATGCAATTTCAAATGGAAATGAATTGGACCTTACGTTTGAAGACTTCATCGAATACTTCGGCTTTCACTGTGAAAGAACCAATGCCATAGTTGGATTCTTAGAAGGATTTCGCAATTCTCAAAAAATTAAAAAAATTGCCGCCGAAATTTCTGAAAAAAAGCCGATCATTATTTTAAAAGGAGGCAAGACGAAAAGCGGAGCAAGAAGTGCGAGCTCTCATACGGGTTCGATCGCAGGAAGTTATGCAATTTTTAAATCTTTTTGCAAGCAAGCGGGAATAATTGAAGCGGAAGATTCATCTGATCTAATAGATTTAGCAAGAGCGGCGAAGATTTTCCATCCAAATAAATTTCCGCGTGGAAATCGAGTCACCATCTTTACCGGTGGTGGTGGCGCAGGCGTGATCTTGTCGGACATTCTTGAGAATCACGGACTACAATTAGCTAAATTAGAGAAAGAGACGATCGAAAAATTAAGCGAAATCTTGCCTCCTCATTGGCCCCATGGGAATCCCGTTGATTCTGTCGGCTCGATGGAAGTCTGGATGCAACTTAAAAAAATCATGAAGATAATCTCGCAAGATAACAATACGGACATCATAATGACTTCCATTCCCACGATGGGTGCAGCACAAGACGACATCCCCGAACCAATGAAGAAATGGGCAAAACGCGTGATGGGAATTGAAGAAATAAATCGTGATGTTTTAGTGTCTTTTGACCGAAATATTGCCAAGGACATCATTAGAATCTTACGAAAAACGGATAAACTACTCGTGTTCCCAACAAGTCATTACAATTCTGAAGGTCATTACGAATACGAGATTTTCACGAAACTATTCGAAAATGGTGTTCTCGTGGTATCAAATGCCGTGGATGGCTCCCGAATCATTAAAAAAATGCTTGCCTATAAGGAATTTCTCAAAAAACGAAGAAATAAATGAAGGAATTCCATTAGTAAATTCAGATTCATGTATTTCATTACCAGTCTTGAATGTTTAAAATTCAATTTTTTTTAAGTTTCCGTGTAATTTTTAGCCGGACGATTAAAATGGTTCGACCACCGACAAGACCCGGATTATGCGTGGCGTGCAAGGGAGCTCGGTTACTTTGCGGTAAAGAAAGTTGCCCAATTCTCATGAAGCAACAAAGTATCATGCCGCTTAAAAAAATAAAACTTTTGGATGCAACCGAACTCGTTGGAGAAAGTCCTCCTTCTTTTTTCGTTGGGCATTATTCCTATCCGAACGTCTTAGTCGGTCCAATGCTTCCACCAAATGAGTTGGAACTGGGTACTAAGCTGAAAATCGTGGATGAACCCGATACGTGGTTCGGTAACCGCATCCAAGATCTGGTCGATTTACGAACATCCCTGTTCCGCACTGCATTCCGAACGAACGTGAACGAGTTTCATTCTCGTTTATTAGACGTGTCAAGAGAATTGGTGATGGCAGGAAAACCCGTTGGAACGGAAGTTAAGTTTGAAAAAGCTCCCAAGATAAGAATATTATATGATAGCCATTCTCCTCCCATGGGACCTGTCGGAACCGTTAAAAAATTAGAACTTCAGTCCAATCCATCTGTTCCATTAGTCGTGGAAAAGGTCGTAGCCGATACAGATCTTAAAGCAACAGCAGCAATGGATCTATTATATCAGGAATCATTTTCAGTAACTAAGATGACAAGAATTCTGTCTGCTGGTTTAGTGGGCAGGGAAAAGAACAGAAAATTGGTTCCGACACGGTGGGCCATCACGGCAGTGGATGATACGATATCCAAGCAATTAATTTCTCGTGTCAAGGAATATTCCCTAATGGATTCATGTCAAGTATTTCATTCTAAATATCTTGATAATAATTTTGTCGTCATTCTCATTCCGCGAGAGTGGGCTTTCGAAAATCTTGAAGCATGGTATCAAAAATCAACTTTCAACCCGACCAATCAAACAGTTTTCATGCAGGATCATGAGTTTTACGGAGGACGTACGAAATATGCTTCAAGCGTTACCGGCGCCTATTATGCTGCGAGGCTTGCCGTTACCGAATATCTTACAAAGATCAAAAAACAGGCAGCAGTACTAGTTTTGAGAGAAGTTTCATCTGGTTATATCGTGCCTCTAGGCGTGTGGGTGATTCGAGAAACCGTTCGCGATGCAATGAAAAAACCGTCAAAACAATTTAGTACTTTGCAAGAGGCTTTAAAAAATGCAAGTCGTTTGCTCAAAATTCCAATTAAGCAATGGACGAAAAAAAGCCGATTAATCGATCATTTCACCAAACAAAAAACGCTATTAGATTATTTTAAATTGAAAGATTCACGAGCAAGATGAAAATTCATTCGGTTTTCCTCTAATCTTTGCAGCTCTTCTTCATATTCACTATTCAAGATTCCTTAAGATTGCTAAATAGCTTTGAAATTCTCAGAATCGTGTCGGAGAAAGATTCATTTCCTAATTTTAGATTCTTTAATGCACGATATGCTTCTTCTCGAATTGTGATTGTTTTTGTTGTCATCAATTATGTTTATGTTTAAACGTGCATAAATTTTTTTTTTCATTAAAAAAAATCTACTTTCGAACGGAAAACTCGGACTTTCCTTGTCAGAAACTCGAAAAAAGGCTGATAGGCTATCTCAAACTGTAGTGCCAACCGAATATTTATCTTTTAATTGGATTTATTACCTGAAGTTTAGGTACTTTCATAAAATCGGTTTCATTATCTGTATAAATTTTTGTAATATTATTTTCAAGCATCGACGCAACGATAACTGCATCATTTGTCCGAATATTAAAATCCTTAGTAATAGAGATTGCTTTCTGAATGGTGTTCTTCGAGATATCAAAATAAATTAATCGCCTCGATTTCAGTAACACTTCTACTCTAAAATTTGCCTCTTCAGTACCTATCAATTTATTCAATTTGTAGTGCGTTTCTAAAGCGATAATTGTATTATAACATAAACGCAGAGTGCCCTTTAGACCCATTTCCATGATATTCAAGGCCTGATGATATTCAGGGAAATTCCTGATATTTGCAAAAATAATGATGTTGGAATCAATGAAACTCAATTCGACCATTGTTCTTCTGATTCCATAGCGGGTCCGAAGTATAATCTTCTTCATTTTCTGAAATTAATCTAATTTTAAGAGTATTTTGTCCTTCTGCTTCAATAATGAGATGGGTTGACTCCTTTATGTTGAACATTTCTCTAAACTCCTTTGGGATAACCAATCTGCCTTTTTTATCTATTTTAACAACTACCAATAAGACCCACCTTATTATTCCATCAACCACTAATTTATCCCACTAAATGCTATTAAGTTTTTCCATCAATTTTTTCTTAATACTCGTGTCAAGGGTCCATCTTTCTAATCCTTCACCTTTTAACGATTAGAGAGATATTCGATTACGCCCTTTCCTAGCTTTTCTGCATCCTGTGAAGTGATTTCACTTTCTGTCTACAGATTTCTCAAAAATTTCAAATCGACAATATTCCATCCTATCGAAGATCTTTCGATTTCGGGATATTTAAATCGTAAGATTCACGAGCGAGATGAAAATTCATTCGGCTTTTTACGCTTCAAATTTAATCTTGCTTTCAAACTTTTTTCCATCGAGAAATAGAACACGATGAAGCGTTCCTGCACGTTTTGTTTTTTCCCTGAGTTCTCTTGCACTCAGTTCATCTCGATTTGGGGGAAAAACAAGACTTGTAATATAGTATTGGTTGACAAGTTTCAATTCCGTAAATGAACTGGGTAGCTGAGAAAAATCCTCGAGGAACATGTCGTAAAGTGTTTGAATGGCATCTTTGTCCATGTCCCCCGTTTTTGCTCGACAAAACCCCAATCTCGTTTTAAGGCATATTTCCGTTTCCGTGCAGAAATCAATGTCCTTGCATTTTACTTGCGTTTCTGGTTTACATTCATCCAATGGGTTTCCATCTTTCATTTTCTTTAAGGACGGTATGTTTTCCTTGGTTTTAATTGTCCAAATCTTTCCTGAAGAAGGAGATATGGATAGTAATAGATAGCAAGTATCCGAGAATTGCTCGTAAATCTGATTTATCTCTGCAGGGGTCATGGTTTGTTGAACCTTTTTCAAGAAAAGAGACTTGAGATCTCGCTTACCGGGTTGCCAAGGAGTGCCAATTTCAAGTGGAACTATATCTGGAGAAACGCGTGGTTGCGTGTAAATAGTCCCGGATACGGTGTAATTGTCCTCTGGGAAATTTTTAGACATGAATAATCCAATTAAATCTTCGTATTCATAGGACCCATTAATGGTTAATCTGTTTTTTTTACTTGATTTAATTTGAATTACAGGTCCAGCATTTTTATACGTTCCTTTCGAGAATTTCACAAAACGATTATGTACGTAATCGTCCACTTTGTTTTCAATTATTTTATTGATAAAATGCATGTCGTCGCACCAAAACCATCAAGATTCACGAGCATGACTCATGCTTCGTCAAAAAAATTCTTTCTTTGAATCTGTTGTTTAGAATATTACTGAATTTTATTTATTTTATTATTTCTAATTCAAGGATAAATCAAATTTTCACTCCCTTTTTTGCAAAATACTCCATTTCAACCATTTTTCAAGCATCTATCAACAATAAATGTCTTGATATGGGAATTTATTCAAAAAAGAGACTTATTTGAGTCTAATCTCAAGAAATTTTGACCGAGAGACTTTAATTACTCGAAATTGCCAGAACTCTTATAAAAAAATCCTGATCCATATATCGTGGATACGAATAACAAGATATATACCGAGATGTATCGCGAGAATTACAAAAATATATTTGGGCAGTCTTCCTAATGCAGGAATGGATGCCCGTGAATATTTTTCTTTCTAATGCCGATTAGGAGCGTGATCATGGAATGACTGAAGATACCGATAAAATTGAACTTGATGACTTCATTCTAAAGGATTTTCTAAGACCTTTGACGGTACAGTCCGTAGAAGACCTCTTGAAACACTGGGGATATCAAGTAAATAACAGTAAAAAATCGAAGCTAAACTTATTCAAGGATGCTATTGGTGCTTCCTTAACGAAGGAACAATTTCATGATCTTTGGCTATTACGGGAAAAGATTACCGTGATAAAAAACAGAAACTGGAAGGTTCTTAAGTTTGATCCCAAGAAATTCAAAGAACTTTCGAATGAAGATTTAAAATCTCAACTCCAAAAGGAAATTGCCAATCGAATTATCGAGAAAGATCGATTTAGCTTATTGATTCAGGTCCTAGATGAAGGGGAACTCTATGTCATCGTCGATCTTGAAGGGAATCCGCGCATTGTTGAAGAGTTTGATCACGATTTCAAGATCATCTATCCCATTCAACGCATTCGCCTCATACTTGAAAAGAACGGAATCGCCCGTTTAAATGGGGGATCGCCTCAATTACATTCTCAGTATATCGAAGTGTTAGAAAACGTATTGGAAACAACGTTTACTCCTCAACAAATCTTTTCCTATGTTTTGAGGGATTTTGTATACAAGACTTCTCCCATTAAGAAAATTTCCCTGGTTTGTCCGCGCGAAATGGGTGGGTTCTCTGGAGTTGAACGAATTACGGTTGAAGGACCTGATGTCGTGAGAGGAATGGATGACTTACGGAGTCGTCAAGAAATATTATTCAATTTTGATGGCCTTTCTAAATTGGGAGCATGGGTTAAAGTTCATAGTCAGTCCGCAAAACTTGACGTGAATGGAAATATTCAAGTATCTGACGTGAAAACCAAAAAGCACGTTCTTAAATTCTTTGAATGACGTGTATAAAAACAATTAATCATTTCCCGGTGATATCCCAGAGATAAAACTTGTAAACACCAAGACCGCACATTCCATGCAGTATATCTTGCCATCTATTATCTTATATTCTCCTTCTGCCACTTCTTTATTGCAGTTTACCACACAACATCTTTTTTTCTCGGTCATTAGATACTTCTCCTAAAAAAAATGAAAAAAATCGGCTTTAGTCAAAGCCAAGTACTTGTTTATACCCTTCCAGATCAAAGAACCCGTGTCCGCTATGGTTGTATATGATGGTTTTTGCTTCTCCTGTTTCTTTACACTTCTTCGCTTCCATGATAGCGGCATGTAAGGCGTGTGCTGTTTCAGGTGCTGCAACTAAACCTTCAACCTTGGCGAGAAGTTGAGCGGAAGCAAATATTTCTTCCTGCGGATATGCTTGGGATTCGATTACCTTCTCATGAGCCAATAAAGAAACCAAGGGTGCTGCACCATGATAACGAAGACCACCTGCATGAATGGGTGGTGGAACGAAATCATGTCCTAGCGTGTACATCTTTGCAAGTGGTGCATATCCTGCAGTATCTCCTAAATCGTATCTGTATTCGCCCTTGTTTATTGAAGGACAAGCCGTTGGTTCTACTGCTATTATGCGAAGGTCTTCAAATCCATCTTCTTTCCGTAGCTTCTTTCCAATGGATGGGAACGAAAATCCTGCAAAATTTGAGCCTCCACCCACGCAACCAATCATTATATCGGGCTTGATTTCATATTTCTTCATCTGTAAGAGCACTTCCTGCCCAACGACCGTCTGATGCAAAACCACGTGGTTCAAAACGCTTCCAAGCGTGTATTTAGTCCCATCATTTTTTATTGCATGTTCAACTGCTTCGGAAATGGCTATGCCCAAAGAACCAGGATGGTTGGGATCTTTTTCAAGGAGCTTCTTTCCAAAATCCGTTTTATTCGAAGGACTGGCATCCACGTTTGCGCCATACACCTGCATGAGATATTTACGATACGGTTTTTGTTGGTAAGAGATCCTCACCATGTATACTTGAAGCGTTATTCCCATTAATGCACACGAATAACTAAGAGCTGATCCCCATTGTCCTGCTCCAGTTTCCGTCACGAGTTCCGTGCATCCTTCTTGTCTTGCATAATATGCCTGAGCAATTGCGGTGTTTGGCTTGTGACTTCCTGGCGGGGAAAGATCCTCGCGTTTCAAATAAATTTTTGCAGGAGTTTTTAATACTTCTTCAAGTCGTTTAGCCCGATACATGGGCGAAGGACGTCCCAGCCGATAGTACGCCGTTCTAATTTCCTCGGGTATGTCGATGTACCTCTGATTACTGAGTTCCTGCTTCACGCACTCAATGGGGAACAAAGCCATCAATTTTTGCGGCGACATCGGCTCATTGTTTGACGGATCCAGATATATCGGAAATTCCACTGGGGAATCTACCAAAAGATTATACCATTGCTTTGGCAATTCTTCCGGTTCCAATGTCAGTTTGATTGTTTCTTTCATGTTTCTTCATACCTCCAATAGTCTTTTTAAAAACTTAAAGGAATTTTAAGATTTTCCATTAGAGTTGTCCCGTGCAAGTCGTTAGCAAATCACTGCCAACGCCAGCACCACTGCCAGCGCCAAAAAAGAGAGTCCTCTAAAGTGGTAGCTAACGAGGAAAAAAAGCCGACTCGGATCTTCTTTACATTAGACATGTTTTGCCGTGAGACACCGCCTACATTGCCTCGGTGTCCTATTCCAAAGAAAGTTAATCCCAGTCCAAGAGGGACAGCCTCATGTTCAAGTTCATTTTGGTTTACGATAAAAAGGATGAAACCTTTTTAGTATAAAAATCTTTTTTTATTTCAATATTTAAAATCAAACAAGTTTTAAGAATAGGTATAAATATCACGTTATGAGAAACTTGTTTTGTAATTAGTTTCTTGAAAAATCCCGATGAAGGAAATGCAATATGTCTGAAGATCATGGATCCGGATTAAGCCGACTTTTGGACGATTTTGAAAGAGATTCCGGCATTAGAGCATCTGCAATAGTAAGTAGGGATGGATTGGTCATGGCTTCAAAACTTCCCGCTGGAATTGATGAAGATACCGTTGCTGCAAATGCCGCAAGAATACTATTTCTCGGTGAAGCCACGGGAAAAGAACTTTCAAGGGGAAACCTGACCCAAGTTTTACTTGCATACGATGATGGGAGCATTGCACTTTCCGGGGCTGGTCCATATGCCGCCGTGATGGCTCTGGTTGACAAGGAATCGAAACTGGAATCTGGTGCAGTCCTATTCGCCATTAAAACATTGGCAAATAAAGTACAATCCTTGCTAGAAGGGTAAATTTTCTCAATCTCTCTCATTTTTCTTTCTAATTATTAAAAAAAAATTCACTCATCCTTGTACCATTTTTCTAGAAACGTCATTGCTCGGGATGTTGAAGTCTTTGGATTCAAAGCCAATACGTTATTAATGAAATCAGGATATTTGTCCCGATCCAAGTGATGCCCCTTCTTCATTTGGTTCAAGCACTTCCCCCACTCCTTGAAAATGGAGAATTTCATGGTATGCCACTTCTCTCTCTTCAGGAATTCGTAAAGGCGCAAGCAATTTCCTAATCCTTTTACCTCCAAGCGAATTCTCCCCAAGCCTTTAGCCTCAAACTCGACACTCCGAATTTGATGGTAAATCGGGTATACTTTTATTCCTGCGTCAAGAAACATACGGCGAATTTCTTCAAATATATCTAAATCAGCAAAAAATGAATTCAAGACGAAACTCGGACGCGGATAATAATTGTTCTTGCCACCATGTTTCTGTAATGAAATCGCAAAAGAACCCCGACCTTCAATGAAGCCAATCAACCATTTTTTATCCATTTTGATTACCGAATTTATAGCCACTAATTACATATTCTAGTATGATATTAAATTTCTTTTGGTCATTCCTTACGTAAATTCGCCAAACACGCTCAAAATCACGAGCCACGTTTTTAACCTCGAATTTCTCGATTTCGATTTGTCAATGACTTATGACACAATAGAAATATATTGATCTGCAAATAATAACTAGTTAGAATTAAATTCAAGGCATTTTTTTCGGGGAGATGTGTCAACCAAAAAAGACACAATAAAAAGTCCTCGAAAAAATTTTGCACGATGAATTTCTGAAGAAATATTTGACTCTAAACTCTAATAATTTAATGATTTGTAAGTAATAGGTGAAAAAATTGTCGACGCAAAGAAAAGCGCAATGGCTGAGACTTCCTTGCATTCGTTGTGGAACGGAAATACCCGAATTGATAGAGGGTGTTACTCTCAAGTGCTTACAATGTGGAGCGGATAATACATATACTGAGAGCAAGAAATATCTTGAGAAGTTAGCTAAAGACTACTTTGGTTCAATTCCTTCTATTGATTTTATTGAGGATGCGAAGAAGAGATCTCAAACAATCACGGATCGTCTTAACAAGCTTCGCCAGAGGTTTAATGATCTTGAAGAAAGTTATCAGGAGATGCAGAAGCACGCGATTGTCGCGACTCCATTGGAAAAATATGGAGTATCGGGGCGTAAAATTTTTGGTACGGTGAATCAGTATAATTCAATTGCTACATTGATAAAGAATTACATTTTTCCGTTGGCATTAACGCAAGAAGAGTCGGCTCCCGCCCGTGAGCTTTATTATACGTCTGCATTTCGAGCTTCACTAAATTTGGGTACCTATAATACAATTGAGGCCCGTCGTGCCGATAATAATACGGAGGCGACAAAGCGATACGATAATGCATCACGCAATTTCAATAAAGCAATGGATGCGGCACAACAAGCCATTGATATTGGTTTTCAGGATTTTCGCACGAAGCGTGCTATAGCAGAGGCATCTTCTAGTTATGCCACGGGACTCGCTTCCATCACGCGAGGAAACCCTGATTATGGAACTCGCAAGTTCAAGCAGGTTCGGAGCATTTTAGAAGACGTTCTTTCGCGTGAACCGCGCGCCAAGATCGACCACGTTCGTGTCGGAATGATTGTATCCTTACAACCTTCCGTGAAGATGATTCTCAAGCAATTGAAAGAAGGGAAAAAGGTTAGAGAAGCCAGTAAGGTTCGTCTTTATCCTTTGGATAAGAGCAAGGAAATCATTGACACGGTTCGTGAAACGAAAGAGTGGATTGAGAAACAAAAAGACCGGTTTGACGGCATTCTTAAGTTCTATTATGATTTAAATTACGGTGAGAAGCTAGATTATACTTCGAGATACATCGAGCGATTTCAAGAATTCTTTGAAAATGCAAAGACGGTTTTTGATGAGACCACGCGAGATATTATCAACAATCTTTCGGATGAATATAACTTCAAGGTAGGACAGCTCTTTCGACGACTGGAAGCGGCAGCCCGAGCGGCTGTTTTACCCGGCGAGTCCACACGAGAACAATTTGAAGAAGGTCGCAAGGAACTGGAAGCCATTGACGAGTTATATAAATCAGTCATGGCAACGCTCATTGATGCAACTTATACAATCAAGAAGACCGATTTCGCAGGAACTGCAGATCTTGCCATCAAACAGGCTCACGTGAAGTTCGATGATCTTACACGAATGGCGATTACTCAGTTGATTCTCGATTATGATGAATCATCTCAACGCGTATTCGAACGCCTGATTCCAATTGCAGATAGCTCCAAGCTTCCTGGTGATGAAACTGTTGAGTATTTCCGGGATGCTCGAGCAGAAATTGACGGATTGGGATTCACGATATCCTCGCTTGTTGATGTTTCTTATGCTGTAAAACGAAAGGAATTTGAAGAAAGAATTCGTTCCGTTCAAATTAAACAACGGTCAAATTTCGACCGGATCGTGCGACGTGCGATACAAAGCATGGTTGGCGACTATTACATAACGAGACGGAAGATTACTGTATCGGCAGTACCAATTGCAAATTCCGCAGGGGCACTGGGTGAAAAAGCCATTGAAGAGATGGCAGAGGCGAAGAAAGACATCGACACCGCAGATGAGCAATTAGAAAACGGCATCAATGCCTTGATTGCATCGAGTTATGCTGTCAAGCGTAATGAATTTCATGATGTCATCGTGAATAGTCAATACAATAGCGATCGTGATTTCACGGACAGCGTGCGAACTGCCATTAAATCACTGTTGAGCTTTACGGCAATGCCTCGATGGAAGATGATCCGACAGCGAAAATCCCTCATCGAGCAAGGAGAACGTTCCATGGCTCGTGGACGATATGCATTGGCGGCTCGTGCATTTGCTGATGCTGCCAAGTTATCCTCCGAGTTAGGTGAACTAGACAAGGCAAAAGAACTCGAAGAACGTGCTCGTGGAATGGATCGACTATCCAGCATGATCGGATAAAATTATATTCCCAATTTCTTTTTTTTAATTCAATTCATTTTCAAGATATTTAGGATGTTATATCGCATTGCTATCCATTTTCAATGATTTAACTCGTAAAAAAGAAGTGTTTCAGTCAATTGAACCCAAAAAGGTAAAGATGTACGTGTGTGGACCAACGGTATATGATGAATGTCATATTGGGCACGCACGATCTTTTGTCATGTTCGATATAGTGCGCAGGTATTTGGAATACTTGGGATATGAGACTACTTACGTGATGAATTTCACGGATGTTGATGATAAGATGATCAAGCGCGCACGGGAAGAGGGCTTGACCATTTTCGATCTAGCAGAACGCTATATTAAGCACTTCCATGAAGACATGAGTGCTCTGAACGTAAAACCTGCAACGTTCCATCCGCGTGCAACAGAATGCATTCCTGAAATGATTAAATTCATCGAAATTCTCTTGGAAAAAGGACACGCATACCGATCAAACGGAAACATATATTTTGATGTGCGAAGCATCCAAAATTACGGAGCTCTGTCGGGGAATCCCCTTCCTGAAACCAAAACTATTTGCACGAAACACCCGGGCGAAAAGAGATCTGTTGAAGATTTTGCTCTTTGGAAACAAAAAAAAGAAAGTGAACCTGCTTGGCAATCACCGTGGGGTGAAGGTCGTCCCGGATGGCACCTTGAATGCAGCACGATGTGCTTGAAGTATCTTGCAGAAACCATAGACATTCATGGTGGTGGACGAGACTTGATTTTTCCACATCATGAAAATGAAATTGCGCAAAGCGAAGCTGCTAACGGGAAGAAATTCGTAAATTTCTGGCTTCACAACGGATTTGTCAACATAAATAAGGAAAAAATGTCCAAATCACTCGGCAATTTCCTAACAATTAAACAAGTTCTTGAGAAATACCATCCCATGGTCATCAGACTATTTCTCCTGTCTGCGCATTACCGACGTCCTTTGAATTATGAACCAGAAAATATCATTCCCTTTAAAATGACACATAGCCGGTTCACCAATGCACTCCAACTTAGTGCACAAATAAAAGAAGGTGAACAAGTCGTCAGAACGGAAGATCCGGAATTTGAAAACGTAATAAAAGAATGTGAAAACGAATTCCTTGAAGCCATGAATGACGATTTTAACACACCTCTTGCACTCGTTGCAGTTCAACGATTGGCAAAAGAAATAAATCAATATAGTACGGCTAAAGAAATTCCCCCAATTCCGCTATTTCGTAAAGCGCACGAGCTACTCACGACCTTTGGGGAAATTTTAGGCATAAATGAAAAAATAGCAGAAGATGATGTTTTAATGGAACCGATTTTAGAGATCCTATTAGATGTTAGAAACGAATTACGCAAAACAAAAAATTATAAACTTGCCGATGAAATTCGTGATCGCTTAAAAGCTATCGGAATAAAGATTGATGACTTTGCAGGGCAAACAAAATGGACTAAGGACTAATTCTATCCATTTATTTTGAGCGAAATCGTGTTCATTTGCCTTCAAATGATGCTCGAAATTAACTGAACCAAAGATTTTTTAACTTAAATTCGTTTAAGATCATCACGAATCTCACAAGCATGAATACTTAGTAAAAGAATGCGATTCCCATGGGTGAAAAATTCGACGTATTAAAGATATTGGACGTAATGGGTGTACTTTTTGGTTTTTATTTCTTGGGAACCTTTGCATTTATAATGATTTCCGACATAGTGTTTGATACACTAATGGTAAAACCGGGAATAAGCACGATTTTGATTTTTTCGGGAATCCTCTGCGTGGTTTCCTTCGGATTCCGAACGCTTATTGCGCAAAATAAGGAAGAACCCGAATATGAAAGAATCGCAAGGAAATATTTCTTCACGTGGCTAATTTTATTGATCGTTTTAATGTATATTGGCGTGGTTTCTATCATTTTCCCCATCCCAAACTCTTAAGGAGTTATTCCCCATGACTAAATGGCAAAAAATTAAAAAAATGCAACAACAACAGAAAGCAGGCAAGCAAGGCATGGGAGGAATGTCAAACCGTCAGATGAAGCGAATGATGCGGGGAAAAGGTGGAATGCCAAAAGGAATGGATATCGAAGAATTCCCCGACGTGGAAAAAGTCGTTCTTCATCTCCCTGATCGGGAAATAACCATCATTCCGGAAAACGTGACGAAAATGGTTCTTCCGCAAGGTGATCTATTTCAAATCTTGGGAAAAACCGAAGAAAACTTAGAAGAAGAAACAGGATTGTCCGAGACTTCTGATGAAACTGCAATCTCTCAAAGAGATATTGAGTTGGTGGCACAACAGGCTGGCGTTAGTCCCGAAGAGGCTTTAGAAGCATTGACAAAGGCGGACGGAAACATAGCTAGAGCTATCCTGCAATTAAAACAATCTATTGCTTAACTTCTCTTCATTCCATGCCGCGTGTGCACGGCGAGACCTCTATTGAAATCCTCTATTTCTTTTTGATTCAGGAGCATCCTACCCACTCCTAGTAATGAGTCCTGCTCATCTACTATCATGACTTCTCCATGCGGTCTTAGATCTCCATCTACTCGCTTGACGTGCTTGGCAAAAACATTTCTTCCCTCTCTAATGAAAGGCGCAACATCACTTTGAACCACGACCCGCAAGCGTGGTGATTTCACGATTTTTTGCATCAATAATGCACCATCTAAAGAAAGTGTAAACATTCCATCTGTTGGTTTCAACGTGCAAATTAATCTTCCATCAACATGTACGAAGCGAATTTTATTTGTCTTTTTTGAACGTGAAAGAACACAATGATCCGGAAAAAAAATTCGCGCTTCCTTGCCCGCTAAATCAAATTGATATTGAAGAATGAGTCGAATTTGTCGTAAAAAGAATTTAAACATTGAATCTCGTGAATCTATCCTTTCCACGCTCAATTACTCCAAAAAGTCCCTGCAGAAATGCTAATCAAGCAAGTTTCTTTAAGATTGCTTTCTCCAAAATAAAAAGAAATAGTTATTAGTTTACGTGTATAATGCACACGAGGATCGCTCTTGCTTTCTTTCGAGAACCTTTAAGATTGAATTCACAAAATCTTCCATTTTTATGACAGTCTTTCGAATTTGGGCTTTGTATTCTTTTGCTGTTATCTTTCTGTCCTTCATGTCATTTTCAAGGTTTAAATAACGTCGGATTGCGAACATGCCTGCTTCCATGCAAATCGCTTTAATATCCGCACCACTGATTTTTTCAATCGTGCCTTTAATGTCAACTCTTCTGAGTCCCGATGATTTCTTGTACTCATTCACGATTTCTGAAAATGATAGATCGGGATTCTCAAGATTCATGCTTCGTGAATGAATTTTGAAGATCTCGTTCTGAGCGTGTTCATCTGGAAAGTCAAAATGAATGATTCGGTCGAATCTTCCAGGACGAAGAAGTGCTTCGTCAAGGATATCAGGTCTATTTGTCGCCGCTAAGATTCTCACTTCTCCTCTTGATTCAAAACCGTCTAAAGTACTTAATAATTGCATGAGTGTTCGTTGGACTTCTCTATCTCCACTTGTGGCGACCTCCAAACGCTTGCAACCAATTGCATCCAACTCATCAATAAAGACAATGCTGGGCGCTTTTTCCTTTGCCAATTGAAAAACTTCTCTGACCAATCGGGCGCCTTCACCAATGAACTTTTGAACCAATTCAGAACCGATAATACGGATAAACGTGGCTCTTGTTTCATGGGCAACTGCCTTTGCTAAAAGAGTTTTACCAGTTCCTGGAGGCCCGCACAATAACACGCCTTTAGGAGGATCGATTCCGATTCGCTCATATAATTCCGGGTGCGTGAAAGGATACTCTGTGGTTTCCCTGATTTCATTGATCTGCTTTTTCAATCCACCAATATCAGAATAATCGTAAACGGGCGCCTCATCAACTTCCATCGCCTGCACGAGAGGATCTTTCGAGGAAGGAAGCACCTCAAGGATTGCGAAATTCCGCTGGTTCAAAGCAACGCGCACGCCGGGTGCGATTTTTTTCTTCGGAATTATTCCCGATGCGTGAACGACAAATTGAGGACCTGTCGAACTCTTGACAATGACCCGGTTGTCTTCTAATACGTCCACTACATCAGCGGTGACCAAAGGCGTCTTCTTCATTCGGTCGAGCTCGGTCCGAATTGTCCGAAGTTCTCGTTCCAACCGGATTTTCTCAGCTTCTATTAACTGTTTTTCCGTTTCTAAAGTCCGAATACGACGCTCCAAATGCCGCGTGTAAGATATCAAATATTGATTATTTTCTTCATAACTTCTCGCTTTTTTAGTCGTTTTTTCAGCCACGGAGATTCCTCCAATCCTCTGGGAGGAAAGAAGTCCTTTCCTTTCTAGAGTTTTGATTGGTTTAATTTCATGATAGGAAGGTATTCATGATACAAATATTTTATTGAACGATTTTCCTACTTTTTTCATCTTATATAGAAAAACTCTTTCTTAATAAAGACTGACTTTGATGCCTGAAAGCAACAGAAAAAAAGCTAAAAACAGGTCAAAGTTCGATTTTTGGCTGTAACGGTCATTCGTGATGATCGCAATAGAATTAGAAACGAAATGAGTTGCTACGATCATTCGATCGTGTAATTCAGGAATTTGAATTTTTAAAAATTTTTTCCAACACTCTAAATCCATGTCCTTTAAAAAGATAGATTCTGAATCTCTAACAACTTCAAAAATATTAGAAAGCTTCTCAATAGGAATTAATTTACCAAAAATTTCCTTCCTTTTTAGAATTGCATATATTACTTCTCCAAGAACAATACTTGGCAATATTAAAGAAATCTCATCATTTTCTGCTCTTTGAAAAACCTCATCGCTTTTTGGAGGAAGTGCATCGACAATAAACGCCAGAAAGGCTACAGCATCGATCGTATACGTTTCCAATTATTATAACTTCCATTTTTTGCGTTCTTCTTTGATTATTTCTTCTACTTCTTTAAAGTTGATCTCCTTAAAAATTCCCCGTAAACTCCGTAAACTATGACTTTTAGACTTCAATAATATACCTTCAGGCGTTGGGATTAGCTCTAATTCCACATTTTCTCCGAAATGATATTTTTCCCGTAAATCTTTTGGTATTGTGATCTGCCCTTTCTTTGAAATTTTGACTTTATTCATCTGCACCAATTAATATTCGGAATGATGGAATTTAGGTCTTACCATCCGAATAAGAATCCATTTTTTTAAAGATGCTCTTAATGACTGTCATGGATTTTTATCGAATAATGATTTGAATTATTAAATTATTCATTTATCCTATTCGTCTTTTCTGTTTCACGAGTGACTGAGCTAGCTGGTGGAACGCTTTTTCCACGTTCATGTCTGTTTTTGCCGAAGTTTCGATAAAGTCCATGCCCAGCTCTTCCGCCAACTTTCTCCCTTCTTCGGAAGAAACTACTGGTTCTAGATCCATTTTATTTGCCACGAGTATTTCTTCGTGATCCTCTTGAATGGTGTTCACGATTTCAGTCTTCCAGTTCCTGATCGACGTAAAAGATTCTTCTCTAGTGACATCATAAACGTAAAATACACCTTGTGCATTTATGTAAAACTGTTTTCTCGCCTGGTGAAATAATTCTTGTCCTGCAATGTCCCACAAGATTAGTTTAATTTTCGTTCCATCCTCCTCTTCGTATTCCTTTCTCAATAAATTTGCACCCAACGTTGGCATGTAGTTGCTTTGAAAAGTATTCTTTACAAAACGATTAATGAGACTCGTTTTTCCTACTGAATAGTCTCCCACGACGCAAATTTTGAATTTGAATAGCGATGACATGAAATCCACCTGTTTTAATTATGAATTGACTTGCTTCCTCCTTCTAAAATTTGAAATTCAAGATCAAGAATTGATCAAGTTGATTTTATTTAAAAAAGATATAAATAATTCAGAATAAAAGAAATTCCTAAGAATCATGTTAATTTGTGGATAGGAAACAAATTTCAAGTCAGGCAATCGCACATGAGAGTCAAAGCTAAAGTAAGCGAAGAAGAATGGAAGGAAGAACGAAAAAGTCAGGAAAGATTACGTGAGCTATACAAGAAAGAAGAAGAAAAGATCATTAGTCGAGTGAAGAACATAACTGATCTTCACGATCTTCGTGAGATCATTTCAGAACTTGGTGATGATTTTGAATGGCAAGAATCCACGTCTCGCTGGCTTAAGGAATCTGGTCCTTTTGAGTTTGCTTGCTTGAACATGCGCGTGCCCGGACTTGAGCCCCACAAGGAGCGATACATTTTTTGGGGGATCATGGCGTTTTCTGCTGCACCTGTTGCAAAATTTGATCATCTCGGTGATCTCGAGCGAATTCTATTTGAATTGGACAAAAAGAAGGGTGAAGTTCGTGCATTCTCGACCGTGGTACACGGCTTTCTGAACCAATATTGGGAGAAAATCGGAAAATTCACGGACATTAACACGGCATTAATATCGGATGATATCAAGATTGAATTCGAACCTGGAGATCATTCTATTAGCGTTTTTAAGAAAAAACCAAGGATACGCGTTCTGGGCGTGTTCATTCCCGATCTTTTTAGCATGTTGCGTCGGATTTTTTCTGATAACGTTGCAAAAATGAAGTATCGAATCATCGAGATTCCTACCGTCCCGCATCAAGATTTTGAAAGAATATTGGAAATTCCCTTCTATGAATACGTCCAAAAAGTAATTGAAATTGATGGATTCATTCAAAAAGAATGGAAACGCGAGCCAATACGTTCAAAAATACCGAAACTCCTGAAAAGATTTATCGGGATAAAGCATCCTCTTGATTCTCACGATTATCTCTTGTTTTTATATCATTTATTGTGGCGCATTCCTGTCAACGAACATGAGAAATACTTAAAAAAATTACAAAAAATCTTGGAAAAACGACGAGACTTGGAAGTTGACTTTGGCCATCACTTGAAAGAATTGATCGAAAAACATCAGGCATTGATGGAACGCACGGAGTACTTGAGTTGGCAGAGTTTTAAGAAATCCGAAAAGTTCAAAGAGAAATTGGATAAAGAATATCTCAAGGACCTTAATGCTGTTGCTGCAGAATCCATTCCTGTTTCCATTGATAAAATATTTCGAAAAACACTTGAAGATACGGGATATCCTGAAAAATCAACTTGGCTAAAGAAAATTATGAGATTGGGCGGTTGGGCAATTGGACATAGCTATCGAATCGCATGGCTCGTGCTTTCCAGGTTTGAATGGCTACGAGATCGCGTGTTGAAACGCTTGGAAAATGTGAAATTGCCCCTTCCTGGTGGAAGTGAAGACTCAGAATCAGAAGGCGGTAAAAAATTGGCATTAAAAACCGTTTGACACTTTATATGGGGCTATTCGTCATGACTTCTGGTGCTTGATCCTTCTTTACGATTAAATCATCCTCGAAATCTATGGCACCCCATTCTGGAATGATAATTTTCGGTTCAAAGGCAATCACGTTTCCTGCACGTAAAGGTTCTTGTCCATCACGGACTAAGAACGGCAGGTCGTCCAAGGCTAATCCAATCCCATGCCCTAATCCGACTCGGTCGTCCCCAAAACCCTGAAAATAATCAACAAGTCCTTTTGGAAGTTCCTTTTCCATGATTTTATAAAGTTGTTGTGGAGTCGTGCCTTCTCGAATGGCAGAAATCCCTGCATTCCGGGCTTTTAGCAAGGCTTCATGTCGTTCCAAATATTTCCTTGTAGTTTTTCCAACAAAATAAGTTCTTGCATGATCCGAGGTGTATCCGTTGACGACCGTGGCGACGTCGACAACAACAATATCACCGTCTTTAATCACGCGATGAGAAGGCCCATGCGGTTCTGCTTTTGATGCTCCAACTCCACACAATACAGGTGGAAAGTCGCTTCTTGCCCAGAGATTTTCACCTGAAGCAATTATAAATGGTGTCCTGGCCCAATAATGATTAAAATATGCAAAAATGCTGCCGTGCCGCGTTATTTCACGTTGAATTTCACCCGCAAGATCAAGTTCCGTTATTCCCGGACGAAGCATTTCTCGGCATACTGTTTGAACTCGTTCTCCGACTTTTGCACTTTTTCTCAGGAGCTCAAGTTCCTCAGCATCTTTTATGGAACGTTGCAATTTTATCGGTTGAGAAAGGTTCGTGAAATTAGAATCCGGGAAGACTTTTTTGAATCGCAAGAACTGGGAAGTGCTAAGAGAATCTAGCTCCAATCCGATTTGATTCTGGCAATTTAATTCTGATAATTTATCAAAAATCTGTCTTGTTGATTTCAGAATTATCTTTTCTCGAATCGGACTTTCCTCAACTGCGCGTTCGAAATTCCTGCGAATGAAGAGGATCGGATCTCCATCTACTGGAATCACGCAAATGGAGTGTTGTGCGGTTCCGCTGAAGTAAAATATGTTACGAGAGTTGAAAAGTACCGCAGACTTAACCTGCATTTCACTCATTGTGTCTTTGAGCTTTTCGATGCGATTTTTCACGGACATTTATCTCGACCTGAGTTAACAAGATGAATGATAAGTAATCGTTTTAGGCACTCACGTACCAAATTAAGTAAGATAACGATTCTTCAAATAATTTTAAACATTGAGCACGGAAGAATAAAATCATGGACACGAAAGCAAGATCGGGTCATAATTCCGAATGGGAAGATAAGAAAAAAGAAATCGAGTATTTCGAAAAAATAGAACGGAAGAAAAGACCTGAGTGGGGATCTCAATGGGATTCTGAAATGATGAGCTACATTCGTCAAATGGGGAGCGAAAAGACCATGAGACTTTTTTATCAGAGATATATCCCTAATTCTACTTGTTTAATTGTTGGTCTTGGAGGAGGTGGAGATGCCGTGCTCGTGAAAGACCTAGCAAGGATGATCATTGGGATCGACATCACGAAACTTCCGTTGGTCGAAGCGAGAAACCGTGGAATTAAAGGAGAATTCATTGCATGCGATGCGGAATTTCTCCCTTTTCGTGAAAAAATCTTCTCTTCAATAATAATACGTTCAACATTACACCACCTGCCTCACGTAGAAGCCGACCTTTCTCAATTTGCGAAAGTTTTACAGAAAGATGGTGCATTAATCCTCCAAGAACCCGGATTGTTGAATCCCATCGCATTAATCGGACGAACATTTTTCCCCACGAACAGGCATACTCCCGGGGAGAGACCATTCGTGCCTTTAGCTTTACAAAATCGGATAAAGTCGGATTTGATTATCGTAAAATCGGAATATCATTATTTATTTTCTCATTTCTTGCCGATCCTTTGGAAAGTCCTTCCAAAAAAACTTAAAAAGGTAAAAATTTTGGATCTCGCTTGCGATTTCGACAAATTTTTGTTAAAAACGCCTCTAAAACAACTCTGTTGGATTTTCACGATCGTGGCAATTAAAAAGACATGAGAAAAATTTTTTATTTGAATTTCAAGATTCCCAACTAAGATTCAACTTATCTCCGTGATTTTTTACACGAGCTATGTAGTACATCATACATAAATGACATAAATCCGATCTGGAGGTATGTTTTTGGGAAAAACTATTGCAGAAAAAATTTTGGAAAGCCATTCGGGCCAAGATGCAAAACCGGGTGACTTCATTACAGCAAAATTAGATTTAATCATGAGTCACATTGGAACGGCTAAGGTCGCGTTAGATTTCAGCAAGATCCGTCCTGCTCGAATGCGAAAGGTGTTTGACCCTAATAAGATTGCAGTTATTTTCGATCATTACGTCCCTGCACCAAGTGAAAAATGGGCATTCGCTCACACGCTAATTCGAAAGTTCGTAAAGAAACAGGGAATAAAGAACTTCTTTGATATAAAGGCAGGAATTTGTCATCAAGTCTTACCTGAAAAAGGCTTAGTTAGACCTGGCATGCTGGTCATTGGTGGTGATTCCCACACGACGACTTACGGTGCCTTGAATTGTGCAAGCTGTGGCGTTGGTAATACGGACCTATTTTATGCTTATGTAAAAGGCGAACTATGGTTCCGCGTTCCGGAATCCATTAAATTTAATATTAATGGAAAACTCCCCCATAACGTCATGAGTAAGGACATCATCATTAAAATTGCGGGAGACCATACAGCAGAGGTCGCGACTTACAGGTCGATAGAATTTACGGGTAAAACCATGGAAGATATAAGCATTTCTTCACGCATAACAATGTCCAACTTTTCGTTAGAGTTGGGAGCAAAATTTGCGTTTGGTGTCCCTGACCAAAAAGTCGTGGATTGGGTTAAACAACGAACAAATGAGCCATTTGAACTGGTGAAGCCAGATCCAGATGCAAGCTACGAAAAGGTCTATGAATATGACGTATCAGATTTGGAACCACACGTGTCTTGTCCTCACACGGTCGATAACGTCAAGCCCATTTCAGAAGTCGCAGGAACAAAAATTCAACAGGCATTCCTTGGTTCTTGCACGAATGGTCGACTTGAAGATTTAGAAGTCGCTGCAAAAATCCTCGAAGGAAAACAAATTCACGAAGACGTGCGAATGATCGTCACGCCGGCTTCTCAGGAAGTATGGTTGGCGGCAGCGAAATCGGGTATTTCCGAGACATTAATCAATGCAGGTGCCATCATTTGTAATCCTAATTGCGGTGCTTGTTTTGGAGCTCACCAAGGCATGCTCGCATCAGGAGAAGCATGTATTTCTTCTTCAAACCGTAACTTCATAGGTAGAATGGGTTCAGAAGGCGCATTTATTTATTTAGGCTCTCCAGCTACAGTTGCCGCATCTGCCCTAAAAGGAGAATTAACGGATCCCCGAAATTTTTAATGAGGTGATATCATGGCTTTAATGGGTTCAAAAGTTCGTCCATATCAGGACGTCCTAAAAGGAAAAGTCTGGGTGTTTCCAGATAACGTCGATACTGATGTTATCTCCCCGGGTAAGTATCTGGATGACTTAAACGCCACTTTAGAACATACCTGCGAAACCATCATCAAGGAATTCCCAAAAGAAGTGAAATCCGGTGATGTAATCGTGGCAGGAAGAAATTTTGGCTGTGGCTCAAGTCGTGAAACTGCACCAAAAATTCTCCAAGAAAAAGAAATCGGTGCAGTCGTGGCAGAATCCTTTGCAAGAATCTTTTACCGTTCTTCTTTTGCTTGCGGTCTTCCAATCATGGAAGTACCGGGCATAACAAAAGAATTCGAAAAAGGAGATGAAATAGAAATCAATCTCCCAAATGCCGAGGTCAAAAATCTGAGAACGGGAAAAATTCTAAAAGGAAATCCGATTCCTGAGATTCTTTTAAACTTGTTGAAAAATGGCGGTCTGGAAAAACAACTACTCGCCGAATTAAAAGAAAAAGGGAAGAAAAAATAATAAAATCTTTTTTTTTATTTTAATTATCTCATCTTTTTGAAGCAATAACTATTGTTATTTATCGGATGTAAAAGAGACAATGGCTTCCAAGAAGGCCTCTGGATTTTCCATGAATGGCAAGTGTCCCGTGTCGGGAACGACTAATTCATATCCTTTTTGAACCAACAATGGAGCAAAATCTTTAAAAATTTCTTTAAAGCCTGTCCAGCCGTGTATCAGCATCATTCGCTTGTCACCGTCCTTGTTATAGTGATCATAGACCATTTTTACTCCATCTACGGGTACTTTGTTCGTTTCTACGTTCATTTTCAACACCATTTGAGATGTGTCTCCAATTTATGATAAAGCTTTTTATTGACTTGATAGAATTTGTTCTTTTAGGATCTGCTCGAGGTCGAAAAATGACTGATATTGAAAAGAAAGTTGATGAATGGTTAAAACGAAATGAAACGACTTTTCAGAAAAAAGTGGAAAATTCGTCACGAATTGAAATCAAGCCCTTGTACACGCCCGAAGATTTAACGGATTTTAAGTACTTAGAAGATTCAGGTATTCCCGGCTCATATCCTTACTTGCGTGGTGTTTATCCCACGATGTATCGTGGACGAATCTGGACAATGCGGCAATATTCAGGGTACCAAACTGCAGCTAAGACTAATGAACGTTACAAATACCTTTTAGAACGTGGTCAAACGGGACTCTCCGTGGCATTTGATTTGCCAACTCAGATGGGGTATGATTCAACGCACCCATTGGCAAAGGGAGAAGTTGGAAGAACTGGTGTGCCGATTAGTTCACTCAAGGACATGGAAGATTTATTTAAAGGAATCCCACTTGATAAAGTAAGCACTTCAATGACGATAAATTCGCCTACTGCCATTATTCTTGCAATGTATATTGCTTTGGGCGATAAACAAGGCGTTCCTCGAGAAAAATTGCGTGGAACTGTTCAAAACGATATTCTTAAGGAATATTTAGCACGAAACACGTACATTTTTCCGCCAGAGCCATCAATGAGGCTGGTTGCTGATGTCATTGAATATTGTTCTAAAAACCTCCCCAATTTTAACACGATCAGCATCTCGGGATATCACATACGTGAAGCGGGCGCAACTGCCGTTCAAGAACTTGCTTTTACATTAGCAAATGCCATCGCATACGTGAAGACTGTACTGAAACGGAATTTGGATTTTGATTCATTTGCAAGACGCTTGTCGTTCTTTTTTTGTACTCATAATGACTTTTTTGAAGAAATTGCAAAATTTCGAGCCGCTCGCCGAATGTGGGCAAAAATCGCAAGAGAGCAATTCGGAGCGAAGAATCCTAAATCAATGATGTTGCGATTTCACACGCAGACGATTGGTTCGACTCTAACCGCTCAACAACCCGATAATAATACCGTGCGCGTGGCAATTCAGACGCTAGCTGCTGTACTTGGAGGTGCTCAATCTCTTCACTCAAGCAGCAGGGACGAAGCACTTTGTCTCCCCACGGAAGAATCTGTAACATTATCACTTCGAACCCAACAGATAATTGCTCACGAAACGGGTGTGGTCAATACAATAGATCCACTGGGCGGAAGTTATTATCTCGAAACACTAACAAGCAAGCTGGAAGAAGAAGCATTCAAAATTATTGAAGAAATAGAAGAAATGGGCGGAGCCATCAAAGCCATTGAAAATGGTTTCATTCAGAAAAAAATTCAATATAATTCTTACTTGCTGCAGAAATCTATTGAAGAAGGAAAAACCGTGGTCGTTGGCGTGAATAAATACGTAGAAGAGGACGAAGAATTGTGCTATCAGGTCTTGCAGGGTGATCCTACTGTCGAAAAAGAACAGATTGTAATGCACGAAAATGTCCTGAAAAATAGAAACATTGATGAAGTGCAAGCTCATTTAGAGAAAATCCGGAAGGTTGCTGAAAATCCGAATGAAAATATCATGCCCGTTCTCATCGAAGCGGTCAAGCATTATGTCACTACTGGAGAAATTTGTAAGGTATTACGTGAAGTTTTTGGAGAATATAAGCCGAAAGTTTCAATTTAATTTTTTTTATGTTTTTTGTCTTTCTTTTTCGGCTCTTTCTCCTTTTTGTCGTCCTGAACAACTTTCGTAGGAGTTTCATATAAAATAGCTGCTTCCTCGAACGTGATGGCTTTAAAGATACCCTTGGCGTGCAAGCCATGGATTATGTGCAGGATTTGAACCCGAGGTTCTTTTCTGACCGGACTAATAGTTTCAATTAAGCTTGGGATGAAGAAATATCGATTTTGGTTGACAATTGCCTTTGCAGCATTATAAATTGCAGCCTCTAATCCCTTTAGTCCTTTAACAGCGTTATCATCCATTGGTTTCAGAACGTGAGGATACATTAACATCAGGTCGAAGTGTTTCAGCACGAGCTCTCCTGCTGGTTCGAAGACGTTGATTTGACCTTGGAAATCCGTGATATGTTTCCCGAATTTTATCCTGAATTGACCAAGAAATTGCCTGCACCTGTTTTTTAATCCATCAGATGGCACTTCATCGCAGATGAAGATTCCCATGAGCTCTTTATAGAATTGCACGTAGATTATGAATTTCTTAAATTTCAACTCAAAATGGTCTTCCGAAATGACATCTTCATCTTTTTTCTCCACCATTTCTCCCTGAAATAGATTTACCGCCGTCAAGAATCCTCCCATCAATTCATAATTCAGAGTTTCGCCTTTAAATGAGTAGTTGTAAATATTCAAGCCGGAATCTTTGAAAACAATCAAGAGATACTCGATATTTGCGATGTCCTTGAACTTTTGTTCGGTGTTTTTCCATATTCGCATCATTTTTTTCTTTTTAGGTCTCCGATATCCAAATTGCACTAAAAGCGGAATTCCGATGAGGGCTGCAAGGAGTGGTACCCAAATTGGTGCATAGCTAATCGCTTGAGTTGTAACGTAAGCCACTAATGGTACTATCGTTACCGTGAAATCCTGATCATCTCCCGTGATGTATGTTTCACCGTTATATGTTGCGGTGATGATTATTCTTTGAGATCCAGTCAACAGAGAGATTGAGATAATTGCTTTTCCCTGTTCATTGGTTGAAGCCGTCTCGTGCCTTATTCCAAGATTTCCCATGTTGATTTCAACACTAATAGTTCCGCCAACAATCGGCGAATTATTTCCATAAAGGAGGATGAATGTTACCAACAAGGTTTCGGTTTCAAGAATGCTCGGAACTGCCGAGATGGATATCTTACTTGTCAAGATGGTAACGGAAACATTGATTTCTGTGGAATTTACTGGATTGTAAGTGTTGTTGCCGAAATACATCACTATTATTGAAATATCTTCGTGTCCAGAATAGGAATCAATAATCGTCGATGTGGTGCCATTTTCATCTGTTAATTCTACCGTTTCTACTACAGAAGCGGACGGATAATAAGTTATCAAGAATTTCACGGGCACGTTAATAATGGGTGTACCGTTCGTCAAAGCCAAACGTGCCGAGATTGAAAAAGACTTACCTTGAAGAACATCAGTCGGCGGATCTATGAGTGTTATCGTGGCATTAATCTTGACCTTAATGAAAATGGAAATATTCACGGTAGCAGATTCAAAATCAAAAGCGTGGGCTTTCACCGTGATATTATATTCCGTGTCTTCTTTTAGCGTAGTTATCCGCGAAAGGTCAATAGTTGCCTTGTAGAAACCCGCCGTGCTAATTATTCGTGTCATTGTTAAATCTAATGTCTCTAGAGAGCAAGTAACGTTCCCCCCTTCTTCAGGAACTGCCTGTGGGATTGATGATTCGTGGAACGTGTCGTAATAGTGAATGATCAAGTCGAATTGTTCGTGCCGATATTTCTGTAAGTTATCATATTCATTAGGTATATCTATACGTGTTGGGATTTTGTGGACAGGAATGGTAATGTTAAGAAAGATAGGATCGAAACCAATCGATTGCACTGTAACTACAAGTGTATAATTATTATCAGCATGCAATCCGTAAGTGCTCACGAAAACTTCGTAGTTACCAAGACCCAGATCGGTTGAACTGATTGTTTCACCAACCCATTCATCTGCCTCGATCCTAGCTCCTTCCAAACCTCCAATAGTTTCATTATAATAATAAATCTTAAAGGAAGTTGTAGTATTTACAAATGGATTCGGGTCCAGAACATGTTTTCCGTCTTCAATCAATAGACCACTGGTGATGGTAACATTTGCAATTCCACCCGATACAACAAATGTAATGTAAATAGACGCAGGCTGGTGGATTCTCCCTAGTGCGATAATCGCGACATTGTGAGAGATCCCGCCTTTTAGTCCTGTAGTGGAGAGGCGACAGCGATACGTTCCATTCTCAAACTGTGTTAATAAATAATCCCTTTGCCAATCTGATCCGTCCGTTCCATTCTTGAGAGTCACGGTCGCTCCACTAATGTCGTTTCCTGTTTCGTTATCGATATAACTGAAAAACACGTAAACATAATCACCAGCATCCAACTGGTCATTATGACTGATATATGAAATATTTGAAGGTAGCGAAATGACTGTGAATTGAGTTCTGTTAAAACCTACTTCTGAACCATTAGACCAGAAGATATGAATATAGAACGTTCCGGTGTTGTTTGTTATCGTTTCATTGATGTCCCAAGAGCCAAATTCTGCTGATAAATTACCCACGATCGATTTACTCCTGCTGAAATTCCCTTCACCTATTGGAAATACCGTGAGATTAGCATTACCATCATTTAAATATGAGGTGAAATTAGCATAAATATCAACAGTCTTGTTCGCAAACGCACTTTGAACAGGAACTCCTCCTAATTCTATCGTCGCATTATGAATAAAATTAGAACTATTGCAGAGTATGTTCCACGTTCCATTTTGTGAATCTAGAATCCTCACAACTTGACTAGACGATGGGAGTACTTCCCAATTCAAATGGAGACTTTCATTTATCATGACGTTCTCGACATTCCAGTTTGGAATCGTCACGTTAATTCCATTATTCAGAAAACCGGTGCCAAAAGTAACGCTTCCCGTTACGTTCCATTCACTATAGTCCCAATCAGCTCCGACGTAAAAATTTGAATTAAAAACCGTACTGTAAGTAATATTCGTGATACTAATGATGTCACAACTGAATATTTCATTAGCCGTGATGTTGAAAAGCATTGTTTCGTTCGTTGGTGGGTCCATTTTTTTGGTCCATTCACCCATTCGATCTCCTGTTTTCGTTACTGCCGTTCCATTTATTTGCAAACTAATATCCGTGACATTCCGCTCTATCATCAAGGTAGTGTTTAGAGAAAAATCCCAATCAAAAACACTCATAATGAAATACCATCGCCAAACTTTGAACTCATTATCATTATCTCCATCCGAATTGTCTCTTGCTCCCCACCATCCAAAATCAGCATTTGTATTGGCTTCAACGAGACAGATATAGAATGTGTTACTCACGGTTTCAGTCGCGTTTAACACGACAGGATTTACGAAATTCACGGTAACCCACCTACTGACTCCGATTTCATATGTTTCCAAATTAAAGCTTTCGACATGGATCTCGCTGTCAGGTTCTTCAAAACCGGGATTTTTAGCATTAAAGATTCTTACTTCAAGATCATCACCTGACGCGTCTAACTTATCAATCAACAAATACACTGAGATTTGAGTCAAGTTGCAAGTTTCAGGGATTTGAAACGGTTGATAATAATATTTGTAATTATTCTGGCGATAATTTGAGTATAAAATATTCTCTGAGCTTAACAAGTCCATCTCGCCTATCGTATTTTCAATTCCATATACATTCGAGATGGTCACGTTCACGTAAGTTGCATTCCAGCCATGGTTTTCTACTTGAAATGTTGAGTTATCGAATATGTCCTTTTTTGGTGAACATGCTTGAGCGAATTTGACGGCTCCTATTAAATTTCCCGACCCTGAAACGTTATCGTGCTGAACTTCTATATCTCTTATTTGAAGATCTAAATCGGGATTAGACTCAAACTCAGAATTTGGATGGTCTGGATTGATAAGGCTATTTTGAAAGGTTAAGAATGAATTAAATGGAATTAATGGAAATATAAAACCAAATGATAATAAAAAAATGCAACAAAAAGGGAAAATTTTTAAGGCAAGCCGCATTCTTAGCCACACCACTTTTAAACTAAAATACATAATTCATGAAATAAACAAGTAACTGATCATTTCTTAAACAGAATATTATGTAACCAGATCAAAATAAAGCTTATGTAATGGAAAACAAAATAAATTTTGACCTATTTAATGGTAAAGCTTCTTTCTACTAGTGACAAAGCTTCATTCTACGATATGCACTTATCAGATCTTTTCACGAAATTTAGTGTTTTTTTTAGCCTCGAACTCCCATGTCTTTAGATCAAATTCATCTTATTTGAAAAATCGGTAATAGATCACGAGAACAGCAATGCCGATGATGGCAAGCGCAATTAATATGAAAACGATGATTGAAACAGGGAGTGCAACATTTTCCCAAGGTACTTGTTGTTCCAATAATGGAGTCTGACCCAAGGTTACCAAAATGCGTAAGGCATCGTAAGTGGCAGATACAGAAGATTCCGTTCCGGACGGTGAAGACGCAAATCCTCCACATATCTGTTTTTGGCAACTAAGAACCCAATTTATAACGCTTGCAGTGTTAATGCTACTCAAAGAATCAAGATAAGAAAGAGCCAAAATCGCAGCTTTCGTAGAACTCATCAAAGAAATCGTGTCGGCAGGTGTTTCTCCAAATCCTCCATCCACATTTTGACAACTTATAATCCAATTTACAGCCGCCGCCTTATCTAATAGCGTAATTGGTGACATTCCTGCCAAATAAAGACCACCAATTGCCTCAAGACTGGCATATAGACAAAATATTTCCAATGTTGCATTTGTCGTAAAAGATCCATGACCATCTGAATTAGAATCCGTTACTTCAGTTGAAGTTATCCAATCCGTCACGTTCGCTATACCACTGAGATCGTTTAATGCACTCAATGCTTGAAGTGCAAAATATGTCATTGATAACGTTGGTTCGGAATAATCATATAATTGATATCCACCGCTGACGTTTTGGAGAGAATCAATAAACGAAACGGATTGAGTTCGGGCTGAGCCACTGAGAGGATCTATGATGCTTAATGCTAAAATTGAATAAGCGGTAGATAGCATTTCAGGCTGATTCCGGGAAGATCCCGTATCATTTGCATAACCGCCTTGAGTGGAACCTGCCGTGTTGTTTCTGTGATCATCGATCCAATCGGCGGTCGTGACGGTATTAATTTCAGTTAATGCACCCAATTGGTTCAAGCAAAAAAGTCCCTTATAAGTTGTTGCTAAGGTGAGTGTCGTGCTTCCCCATGTTTCTTTGATTGCTCCATTTCCATCATAGTAAGCACGCTTGACAAAATAAGCCGCTGCTTCCTTCCTCGTTGTCATGAAAGGATTCACGTCTTGGGACTGCGCAAGCACGCCAATCATGAAGAAACTACATGTAAAAAGCCCTAGAATCGCTAGCGAAATAACTTGTTTCCGTTTCAATCTCGAGACCTGCATGAATCTTTG